>DDNW01000105.1:6741-21831 GCA_002341345.1 Erythrobacter sp. UBA2510 | reverse complement strand
GGTGATCTCCCACTCGGTCAGCGGGCGGGTGACGCCGGGCGTCTCGGCCTCCTGCGCGGCCACTGCCTGCGCCATAGACGCGGCCACAGCCAGCAGGGCGCAAGGGAATCTGCGGATCATCTTGCCTCCATCACTCCTGCCCGATCGCCAGCGCGACCAGTTCGGCCGGGTGATCCACACCGCCCACGCCGACGACGATATATTGCCGCCCTTCATGCATGTAGGTGATCGGCGGGCCGGTGGTGCCGACGCCGAGGTCGATTTCCCACGCCACGTCGCCGGTTTCTTTGTCATAGGCGCGGAACATGTTGCCGCCGCTATATCTGGGGAGGCTGAGGCCGACCGCATCGCCCTCGCCCATGAACAGGAACGTCCTGGTCAGCAATGGCGCGGCGCGGCCCGACTGGCCGAGCGGCGGCAGGTCGAGGTCCTTCAGCAGCGGGTGATCGCGCGGCCCGTCGCCATTGGGCACCATCCACAAATGATCGCCTGAATCCATGTCGATCGCGGTGATCCGGCCATAGGGCGGCTTGACCAGCGGCAGGCCCTGCGGCCCGTCGAGATAGAGCTTATCCTCGGGCGGGCGGCGATAATCGTAGCGGCTGATCCACGGCACCGTGACCGAGGGGATATAGGCGACACCCGTTTCTGGATCGAGCGCGGCGCCGGTCCAGTTCGCACCGCCGACCCAACCGGGCAAATAAAGCGTGCCCAGCTTGCCGTCCTCGCCCCCGGCGATGGTCGGCGGGGTGTACATCGGCCCGTGGACGTAGCGATTGAGGATCTCGACCGCCTCTGCGCGCAGCGCTGGGGTGAAGTCGATCAGCGCGTCCTCGTCCATATTCTGCCGCTCGAAGGGTGCAGGTTTCACCGGGCGCGGCTGCGTGGGCGATGTATATTCGCCCTCCACGATAGCCTGTGGCACCGGCACTTCCTCGATCGGGAACAGCGGTTCGCCCGTCGCGCGGTCGAAGGCGAAGACATAGCCGAGCTTGGTCACCTGGATCGCGGCCTTGCGTGGTTCACCGTTCACCCGGATGTCGGCGAGCATCGGTGGATAGGGCAGGTCATAGTCCCACAGATCGTGGTGGACGGTCTGGTAGTGCCAGACCATCTCGCCGGATTTCGCATCCAGCGCGACGAGCGAGTCCGAGTAAAGATTGTCGCCCGGACGCGCGCGGCCGTCATAATCGCTGCTGGGCGCGCTGATCGGGAGGTAGACGAGGCCCAGTTCCTCGTCCGCGCTGAAGGCATTCCAGACCTTGGTCTTGCCGGCGTTCTCCCAGCTATCCTCGTACCACGTCTCGACCCCCGGCTGACCCTCTTGCGGGATCGTTTTGAAAGTCCAGACCAGCTCGCCGCTACGCACATCGAACCCGCGCACGTCGCCGGGGAGCGAGGCCTTGTTGATGTCGGCAATCCCGGTCGCGATGGGCTGGCCGCCGATCACGATAACGTCGCCGACCACGATCGGCGCGGGGTAGTTCCACGAATAGATCGTGTTCGGGTCTGCGCGCAGATCGACCCGGCCCCCTTCGCCAAAGCTTTCGACCAGCGCGCCGGTCTTCGCGTCGAGCAAATAGAGCCAGGGGCTGCGCACCGAGACGATGCGCGCATCATCGCCATCCTGCCAATAGGCGACCGCGCGGGCCGCCTGATTGCGTGCGAAACCGGCGCCGGGTCCAAAATCGGTCTGCCGCCACAGCACCGCGCCGCTGCCCGGATCGCGCGCCTCCACCTGTCCGGCCTGATTGCTGAGATACATGACCCCGTCGACCACGAGCGGGGCGTTGCGCCAGTTATTCGACAGCCGCAGGTCGGGCTGTTCCTCAATCAGCGCAGGATCGGTCGCGGGTGCGCGCCACACGACCTCGAGCCGGTCGATGGTCCCGGCATCGATCTGGTCGAGCGGCGAATATTTGGTCGCCCCGATGTCGCCCGCGAAATGCGCCCACTCGCCTGCTTCGCCCGCGCTCTCCTGCGCCAGCGCAGGCATGGCGACAAGCGCGAGGCTGGCGGCGATGATTGTGACAGCCCGCATCAATAGCCCACCGAATAGCCCATGCGGCGCGGGTCGGAGCCCGCAACCCGCGTTCCATATTCCGTTTCCAGCACCGCCTGAATGCTGCCGGTGGAAAAAGCCCCGACCCGCTGCACATTATGCCCCATGGCCTTCAACCCGGCGAAAGTCTCGGGGCCGAAGCGCGATTCCAGCCGCAGGGTGATGGCGGCACCCGGCGTGTAGAACCCCGGCTCCGGATCGAGCGAGAGGCGTGGATATTCGATCGCCTCCTGCACCGGCATTCCGCGGTCGAGAATATTGATCAGGTGCTGGAACTGCGTCTGGCCGATCGTCTCGCCTCCGGGCGTGCCGAAGGCCATCTTGAAACGCCCTTTCTCGAGAACGATGGTCGGGCAATTGCCGAGCAGCGGCACGCGCCCGCCCTGCACAAAGTTGGGATGGTCGCGATAGGGCGCGGTCGAGCCGGTCCTGAGGCCGTTATTGCACAGCAGCCCCGTCTCGCCCATCACCACGCAGGCCCCGAAACCGCCGCCCAGCGTGGTGGTTACGGCGACCGCATTGCCCTCGCTATCGGTAACCGACAGGCTGGTGGTGTGCCCCGGCACGTGGCTGGCGACGGCCAGCGAACGCGGTGGCATGGGCGCACCGGCAATGTCTCCGCCCGCCGGGAAAGGGATCGCGCGCGCCGGATCGATCAGGTGGCGACGACGCTCGGCAAAGGCTTTCGAGGTCAGGATCTCGACCGGCACACTGGTCTGAGTCGGGTCGGCCGCATAGCGATAGACGTCGGACTTGGTCACCTTGATACACTCGGCAATCAGGTGCAGCGCCTCTGGGCTCTCGGGCGGCAAGGAGGCGATGTCGAACCCTTCGAGCAGGTTCAGCTGCTCGCAGGTTTCCAGCCCGGTGCGCGAGGTCAGCGGCGAGGAAATCACGTCATAGCCGCGATAATTGGTCGCCAGCGGTTCGCGCCAGACGGGCCGGTATCTGGCCATGTCCGCCATGCGCAGCCACCCGCCACTGGCGCGCGAAAAGCGGTCCATCTCCTGCGCAATGGGCCCGGTGTAGAAATAGTCATAGGCCGCCGACAGTGCATCCTCGCGGCTCGCCCCGCCCGCCAGCGCGGCGCTCTCCGCATCGGCCAGCGCCTGAAAGCTTCGCGCCAGCGGCACATTGCGGAACATCCCGCGCGGCGGCGGCGGCGCGCCCTCGGGCAGGTAGATCGCCGCGCTCGTCGGAAAGCGGGAGAGCACGGACTGCATGCGGGTGATGGTCTGAGAGATCGACGGGTCGAGCGGGTGGCCGTCGTGCGCATAGCCGATCGCCGGGGCCAGTACCGTCGCCAGCGGCAGCTTGCCATAGCGGCGGGCCAGCTCGATCCAGCCGCCGAAGGCGCCCGGCGTCACCACGGCCCTGGGCCCGTTGTTGAACACCGACGGGTCAGCCGTGTCGTCGACCAGCGCCGGGGCTGCACCGGTGAAGGCGAGCGCGGTGATCTTGCCGGTCTTGCGTTCGAGGCAGGTGGCAAGGCCATTGCCCGCCGCGCTCGAAGCCCATGGCTCGACCACGTTGAGCACGGCCATAGCGGCGACGGCGGCATCGGCGGCGCTGCCGCCCTGCATCAGCATCGACACCCCCGCCATCGAGGCCAGCGGATGCCCGGCGGCGACGAGCCCGTTGGGGCCTGGCACCTCGACGCGGTGCTGCGCGACCTGGGCAGGCGCGCTCGTCGGCGCATCTGGTGCCTGCCGCCCGACCCCGGCCTGTCCGGCGTCTGCCTGCTGGGCCCCTGATCGCTGGGCCAGCGCCGCAGCGGGCATGGCCGCCGCAACCGCAGCGGTCGACAGGCCGCCCGCCATCACCTGACGGCGGCTGACGGCGTGTCTGGCTGAGGTATCGGTCATCGCTTGGCTTCCATGGACAGGACTTGCATCAAAACGGGAGAGGGATCGTCGGTTCGCCATCCAGTTTGTAAAGGACGCCACCCTTCATCACGACCTGCACGGAAAAGAGATTGTTCAGTTCCGCATAGACCGGGTCACCGGGGACCACGATGATGTCGGCATATTTGCCCGGCTCGATCGTGCCGATATCGCGCATGCCCATGATCTGCGCATTGACGCGGGTGGTGTCGCGGATCACTTCGAGCGGCGACATGCCCTCGTCGACCAGCACCTTCATTTCGCGGATCAGGCCGTCGTGGTTGAAATTCATCGGCGTGCCGCTGTCGGTACCCACGCCCATCACCGCGTTGGAAGCGATCCATTGCTTCACCTGCGGGCTGCGATAGGCGATCTGCCGGTCGATCCGCGCAAAATAGCCTTCGGATGGCCATTCCTCGAACGAGTGCTGGACCGCCGCCCAGATATCCTCCGGGAACAGCGCCTTGATCGCCGGGTCTTCCAGACGGCCCGGAAAGGCGACCGTGTCGGGATAGATCCAGCTGCGATGCGCGGCCGTCAGCACGATCGGGCGGAAGGTCCCGGCAACCTCCTTCACGATTTCGTCCGAATAGGTCGGCATACCGGCCGAGCCGACATGCTGGAAGACGTCCACTCCCGCATCGATGGCGTTCCTGAGCGCAGGCTCGTCATAAAGGTGGGCATGGACTTTCATGCCATTGGCGTGCGCGGCCTCGACCATCGCGAAATAATCCTCGCGCGTCAGGCCTGCATGCAGCTTGATCACGTCGACGCCGATCCGGTGCAGCCGGTTGACGATCTCGACCCCTTCCCTCGGGCTGCTGAGCACGGCTGAGGCCGCGTCGGGAAAGCCGCCAAAGGCGCGCCGCGTGACCAGCGGGCCGGAGACCTGCAGGCGCGGCCCCGCGATCCCGCCCGCGTTAATGCGGTTGCGCACAGAAACGCTCTCCTCCGCATTGCCGCCCAGATCGATTGCGCCGGTCACACCCGACATCAGCATCTGGTAGCCGGACAGCTCCATGATCTGTTCGATCGAATAATGGCTGCCCTCGCCCTCGAGCCATTCGAACCAGTGCGCCTCGCTGCCATAGCCGACCATGAACAGGTGGGCATGGGCGTCGATCAGGCCGGGCATCATCGTCCGGCCGCTGGTGTCGATGATCCGCGCGTTCTCGGGAATGGCCACTTCGGCGGTGGGGCCGACCGCGACGATCCGCTCGCCTTGCACCACGATGGTGGCATCGTGCAGCGGCGGGACGCTCAGCCCGCTGATCAGCATACCGCCGGTAAAGACGGTGGTTTCCGGCTCCTGCGAATGGGCTGGCGCGGCCATCAGGGTGAGCGTCAGCAACGCCGTCATTCGCGCAGCGAAACACAGCCGCGCGCGCGCTCCGTCGATCATTTCGCCAAGCCTGCTGATCCCCGACATTCATACCCCCTGTCCGGACAATCGCGGGCGCAAGAAATTCAGGTGGTACCCGCGTTCTCGCCCGAATGTTTACGCTGCTCACCAACCCTTTCGGGATAATTCGCGCTTTGTCTGGATTGTTTGCACGATGCTGTCAAAAGCGTCCCGGCACAGCTTTGCGCGGGTCGGCCGTGGTTTATGCCGGAATCCTGCATACCCCTGCGCATCGGCACGGGCTGACGGGAAAAACCAGCGCGGCGCGAAGGTCAGGCGCGAATTTCCGGGAGATTACACCGCCAGGGGAAGGTTCACTTATTCGGCGACCCAGTCGCGCTTCAGGCTCGGCCCCGCCAGCGCCATCAGCAGCGCGGCCAGCGCATAGAGAACCAGCGAATAGAGCATCGAATAACGCAGCGCCTCATCGCCATAGATCGGCGTGAGAAACTCGGACAAGGCACCCAGCGCATAGATGCCGCCACCAAGGCCGATCAGATTATTGACCAGCAGGAACAACGCCGAGGCAGTCGCCCGCTCGAGCGGCGGCACCAGGTGCTGTACAGCGGACAGGACCGGGCCGAGCCAGACATAGGCCAGCGCCTGCGGCAGCAGGAACAGCAGGAAGGCGAGCTGCGCATCCTTGCTGGTGATGCCGAGTGCGAACATAGGTACGCCTAGAATGAAGGCGATCCCCGGCAGATAGGCGTAGAACGCCTTGTTGCGGCTACCGAGCCTGTCGCCAAGAATACCGCCGACCAGCACGCCCGCCACGCCACCGATCAGCAGCAGCGCGCCAAAGAACCGCGACGCCTCGATCAGGTCGAAGCCGAAACTGCGCTGGAGCAGGCTCGGCAGCCAGAAGGCGATGCCATAGCCCAGCATCGAGGAACACGCTGCACCGAGCGCGAGGAACCAGAACGAGCGCTTGCGCATCAGCAGGCTGGCGGTCGCGCGAAAGCCCGATACCGGCGCGCCCGCTTGCGGCATGCGCGGCGGCGCGAATTTCGGGCGGTCGCGCACCAGCAGCTTGAACACCGGCGCGATCAGCACGCCGACCAGACCCACGGCCAGAAAGGCCAGCCGCCAGTCGACCGTCGCCGCGATATAGCCGCCCGCCAGCACGCCTGCCGCAGACCCCAGCGGTATGCCCAGCGAATAGATCGACAGCGCGGAGGCGCGCTTCTCGCTCGGGAAATAATCGCCGATCAGTGCGTAGGAGGGGGCAACGCCGCCCGCCTCGCCAATCCCTACGCCCAGCCGCGCGAGGAAGATATGCCAGAAGCCCTGCGCCAGCCCGCACAGCGCAGTGAAGCCGCTCCACAACATCAGGCTGACGGTAATCACCCAGCTGCGACTGGTCCGGTCGGCCAGCGCCGCCAGCGGCACCGCCAGCGTCGAATAGAGCAGCGCGAAGGCGAGCCCGCCCAGCAAGCCCATTTGCCCGTCGGTCAGATCCAGCTCGGCCTGGATCGGCGCGGCAAGTATCGCAAGGATCTGCCGGTCGACGAAATTGAAGATGTAGACCAGCAGCAGCATGCCCAGCACGACCTTGGGATTGGCCGAACCAGTGCCCGCGCTTTGGCCGCTGCTCTCCTGCGCGCTGGTGCCATGTCCCCTCACGCCGGGTAATGCTCGGCCAGGAACGCGCCGACCGCCTTGCGCACTTCAGGTTCGTTGAGTAGCGGCGCATGGCCGCGCCCCGGCACCTCGACATGGGCGAAGGGGCCAACATGACGCCGGCCCATCTCCGTCACCGTTTCGGCAGAGAGCAGATCGGTCAGCGTACCGCGCACGACCAGTAGCGGGTGTCCGTCCAGCGCGGGCCACACGGGCCACAGATCGGCGGCAGCGGCAGCTTGCGCGCTCTCCGCCGTCATCGGCGCGGCGATTGCCGGATCATAGGCAAAGACAACGCCGCGCTCGGTCTCGTGGCAGGTGCGCCGCGCAAAAGCCATCCAGTCATCCTCCTCGAAACCGGGGAATGCCGAGCGATTGTTCTTCGCGCAAGCCGCCGCGGCCGCCGCCCAGTCGGGAAATACGGGCGTGTCACCGGCATAGTCGGCGATCCGTGCCAGCCCTTCGACCTCGATCACCGGTCCGATATCGTTGATCACGATTGGCCCGATGCGATCCCCCCTGCCGCTGGTGGCAGCGAAAGAGGCCATCGTCATCGCGATCAGCCCGCCCATCGAGGTGCCGATCAGACCCGCCTGCACAATGTCCAGATCGTCGAGCAGCGCGAACATGTCGGCGGCATAGACGTCGGGCCGGTAATTGGCCGGATCGGGGTCATAGTCAGACAGGCCGCGCCCGCGCGTGTCGGGCACGATCAACCGGTAGGCCCCCGCCAGCCAAGCGGCCATGGGTTCGAAATCCGCGCTGTTGCGGGTCAGCCCATGCATCAGCAACAGCGCCGGGGCCCCGGGCTTGTCGCCCGGGTAATCCCGGGCGAACAATTCCAGCCTTCCGCAACTACTGCGGAAACGATGTTCGCGGTATTGCGCCATACCCGTCACTCCTTGCCTCGCGCAGAGGATCAGAAACGGATTTCGCCCGTGATCATCACGCGGCGCGGATCGCCGTAATATGCAGTCCGGATACCATCGAGACCCAGCGTCGAGGTATAGCCGGACGGCGCTGCGGCGTTCTCCACGAGGTAGTTGTAGCCTGACACGATGTAGCGCTTGTCGAACAGGTTCTTGGCATGAATGCCGATCGAGAAATCGTTCTCATCATCGGTATAGACGAGGCTGGCGTTGAACAGCGTGTAAGCGCCCTGATCGAGCAGCGGAATCGGGTTCTCGAACTGCTGCGAGGCGCTGCGGTAAGAGAAGCTGCCGAGCAGGTCGACATTGCCGCTATCCATCGGGATCGTCAGGTCGAAACCGCCATTGGCGGTCCAGTCCGGCGTGTTCTGAATCTTACGCTGGTCGGAGATGTCGACATCGTTGACGATGAACTTCTTGAACTTGGAGTCGAGGTAACCGACCGCACCGTTGATCGTCAGGCGGCTGCCCATCCCGGCGAAATCCTCTGCCGCAATGGCGTCGAATTCCAGTTCGATACCCTTGATCTCGGCGCTCGCTGCATTGGTGGTGATGCCACGGAAGCTCTCGTAAACCCCGTCACCATCGGCGTCGACGCCTTCGGAGCCGAGGATCTGCATGTCCGTGTAGTCGTTCATGAACGCCGCGAGACTCAGGTTCAGGCGCCGGTTGAGCAGAGAAGCTTTCCAGCCGATTTCATAGCTGTCGACCACTTCCGGATCGAACGACATGAAATCGTCGATTTCCGCCTCGCTGACGGTGCCATCATTGTCGAGGTCAATTGCCTGCGTGGACTTGCCGCGCGGGTCGTAACCGCCACCCTTGAAACCCTTGGAATAACTGGCGTAGAAATTGTGATCGGGCGTCGGCTGGAAGCTGATCGAGGCACGCGGCGTGAACTTCTTGAATGCGCGCGAACCTTCGAAATCGGATTCGACGAGGTATGGCGTCGCGGTGCCGCCGAACAGATCGGAATAACCACCCGTCAGGTTCTGGCGCAGTACCGTCGAGGTCCGCTTGTCATAGGTATAGCGGCCACCGGCCGACAGGCTGAGCTGATCGGTCAGTTCATAGGTGAAATCACCGAAAATCGACCAGGTTTCGGTATCGACATTGCCGACAGTCTGACCGTTGAGGCCGGTCCAGTCCATGATCGGCAGGACGATGTTGAGCAGGTCGCCGGTCGTGAACAGGGCAACGTCGAAACCGGTATAAGCCTTGGCGTCGAGATAATAAGCGCCCATGACCCCGCTCAGCCGGTCGCTTTCATAGAGCAGCTGGAATTCCTGGCTGAACTGTTCGTTATCGTAAATCGCGGGCACGTCGACGTCGGCCTGCGGCAGGCTGTCAAAGTCGATCGGTGAGGTCGAACTGTCCTTGCGCCAGCCGCTGATGCTCTTCAGCGTGATCGTGTCATTCACCTCGTAGGCGATGTTGAGCGAGCCGCCATAGGCCTCAACCTCCTGATCGACCACGTCGAGACCGGCACGAGTGTCGTAGGGATTGTCGAGCGGCAGGATCGTCGGATCGACAAGGCTGGCTACCAGGCGATGGCCCTGACGCGCATCGCTGTTGTCCTTGATGTAGTCGCCCGACAGGCGCACCAGCAGCGGACCGCTCTCGAATTCGAGGCTCGCACGGCCAGCCCACACGTCCTTGTTGTAATTCTCTTTGCCCGGCTGGTTAAGATAATCGCCGAAGCCGCCGCGGCTGAGCCGCGCACCGCTCGCGCCGATCCGCAGATTGTCCCCAATCGGCGTCGAGGCGGTGACCACCATGTCGGCCTGCTTGTACGAGCCGAAAGTGCCGCGCACCTTCAGGCTGGGATCGTCCGGCAGCCGCGCGGTCACGTATTTGATCGCGCCGCCAATCGTATTGCGGCCGTAGAGCGTGCCCTGCGGCCCGCGCAGCACCTCGATCCGCTCGACGTCATAGACGTCCAGCACGGCGGCCTGCGGACGGGCGAGATAGACGTCGTCGACATAAAGGCCAACGCCCGGTTCGTAACCGGCGACCGGGTCCTGCTGGCCGATGCCGCGAATGAAGGCGCTGAGCGTGGTGTTGGTGCCGCGCGAGACCTCCAGCGTCAGGTTCGGGACCTGCTCGCCGATCTCGTCGAGCGACTGCGTGCCCTGCTTGGCAAGATCCTCGCCGCCGATGGCGGTCACCGAAATCGGTACGTCGAGCAGGCGTTCTTCGCGCCGACGGGCGGTCACGACAATGGCATTGCCCGCGCTGGCGCCCTGCGCTGCCGGGGCGCTGCCATCGGCATCCTGCGCCGCTGCCTGACCGGCGAAGGCTGAAACGGACAGACCTGCGATGATGACCGCGCTGGCCACAGAGCCACGCAATTGTGCCTTGAGCATCCGATATTCTCCCATGAACGTTTATGTCGTTAACGGTCGAATAGTGAAACATGAACCATATTTCAACTTTAAAATTTTTGCCAAGCGCGATTTTGCAGGTTAGCCGGAGTGCAATGAACTCGGATTCCGCACCTCCCAGCAGCGTTTCCTTGCCCGAAGGCAAGCAACCACGGACCGAACGCGGACGGCGCACCATGCGCAAACTGCTCGATGCAGCGGCGCTGGAATTTGGGGAGAAGGGCTTTCACGAGGCCTCGATCAGCGGCATTACGCGCCGCGCCGGAACCGCGCTGGGCAGTTTCTACACCTATTTCGATTCCAAGGAGGAATTGTTCCAGACCTTGGTCAAGGACCTGAGTACGCGCGTCGCGGTCGAGGCGAAAAAGGCGCTGGATGACGAGCTGGGCGCGCTGCAGACCGAACGGGCGGCGTTGCATGCCTTCCTGTGCTTCGCGCGCGAACACAAGGAAATCTACCGCATCATCGACGAGTCGGAATTCGTCGACCCCGTCAGTTTCCGCAAGCATTACGAGACGACCGCCGGCCGCATCACGGAACGCCTGCAGGCCGGAGTCGCGAAAGGCGAATTGCGCGACGACCTGAACGAGGCGCATGCCTGGGCCATCATGGGCATGAACGTGTTTCTTGGGCTGCGTTACATGGTCTGGTCGGAAGAGTGTTCGCCCGAAGAAATCGCCGATCTGGCAAATGGGTTACTGCGGCGCGGTATCGCGGCGGATTGAGAAATAACACGCTGCTGCCCCCGCAAGCTCACGCGTAACCCCCGCCCCCGGGCGTCAGCACCTCGACCGAATCACCTGGCGCCATTGTCGCCGAAGCCCTCGCAGGCAGCTCCTCGACGGTGCTGTCGGCACGGATAATCCGGTTTCGACCCGGCAGTCCATTCGCGCCACCTTGCAGCCCGAAGGGCACGGTCGTGCGTCGACCTGACAGGATGTTTACCTGCATCGGTGCGAGGAAGCGCAGCCGCCGCTCCACCCCGTCGCCGCCCGGCCATCGCCCCGCTCCGCCCGATCCGCGGCGAATGGCAAAGCGCTCGACCACGACCGGGAAACGCACCTCGATAATCTCCGGATCGGTAATCCGGCTGTTGGTCATATGCGTTTGCACCGCGTCGGCCCCGGCGAAGTCCGGTCCCGCCCCGGCCCCGCCGCAGATCGTCTCGTAATATTGGCGCGTCGCATCGCCGAAGGTCAGATTGTTCATCGTTCCCTGGCTCGCCGCCATCGCGCCCAGCGCGCCGAGGATCGCATCGGTCAGGATCTGGCTCGTCTCGACATTGCCCGCGACAACGGCGGCGGGGGATTGCGGCGAAAGCATCGAGCCTGTCGGCACGCGGATCGTGACCGGACGCAGGAAGCCGTCATTGAGCGGTACCGGCAAATCGGCGATCAGCCGCAACGCATAGAGACAGGCCGCGCGCACCACCGGCGCGGGGGCGTTGAAATTGTCAGCGAGCTGGGCGCTCGTCCCGGCGAAATCGATCAATGTGTCGCCGCCGTCGGGATCGACGCTGATCCTCACCGTAACTTGCGCGCCATTGTCCATCGGCACCGTGATCGCACCACCCGGGAAGTCGCGCAGCACCTTGCGTGCCGCCTGTTCGGCATGAGCGA
This sequence comes from Erythrobacter sp. UBA2510, assembly GCA_002341345.1. GTDB lineage: Bacteria > Pseudomonadota > Alphaproteobacteria > Sphingomonadales > Sphingomonadaceae > Alteraurantiacibacter. Next base: position 9,932 of record DDNW01000105.1, on the reverse strand, counting down.
GCAGATGCTCCATATAGGCCGCGACCGTGATCAGCGAATAGCTATCGACCAGCGCCAGCAATCGCTCGGCCCCGCGCTGACACGCGGCCAGTTGCGCGGCGAGGTCGGCGACGTTCTGATCGATATTGCGTGCCGGATACGGGCCGGCGGAAAGCAGCGCGCGCAACTCATTCTCCAGGTAGCGGCCATCCTTCAGGGCGACCACATCGTCCAATAGGATGCCCTCCTCCTCGATCCGGGTGCTGGCAGACGGCATCGATCCGGGCGCGATCCCGCCGACATCGGCATGGTGGCCGCGTGCTGCGACGAAGAAACGCGGCCCCGCCAGCCCTGCGACGAACACCGGCTTTACCACGGTGATGTCGGGCAGATGCGTACCCCCGTCATAAGGCGCGTTGAGCGCATAGGCCTCGCCTTCGCGCATGGTGGAACCGCGATGAGCGATCACGGCCTGCACACTTGCGCTCATACTGCCCAGATGCACCGGGATATGCGGCGCATTGGCGACCAGCTGTCCCGCCGCATCGAAAATTGCGCAGGAGAAATCCAGCCGCTCGCGGATATTGACCGAGCGCGCCGAATGCTGGAGCGCCGCGCCCATCTCTTCCGCCACGGCCATGAAGAGAGCGCCAAAGATTTCGAGCCGCACCGGATCTGGCTGTGCATCGCTCTGCCCCGCTCTATGCACCTCGGTACTGCTCAGGCTCGTTTCGGGCGCGTGCTTGCGGGTGAGCACGAGCATCCCCTCCGCGCCCGTTTTAGCGCGCCAGCCCGGCTCGATAACGAGCGTCGCGACCGGGTCGATGACCAGTGCCGGTCCGGCCAATTCGCAGTCTGCTGGCAGACTTTCGCGTGTGTAGACCGGCACCCGGCACGCCTCCCCGGCGATGAAGGCATCGACCTGATCCTCGGCCTCGGCAGGGTCGGTAGCAACGGGATCGGGCGGCGGCGGGGCATGCCCCTCACGCGCGACCGCATCGACACGCAATTGCTCGACCACGAGCGGCGCCGCATTGTCGAAACCGAACCGCGCCCGGTGCTCATTCACAAAAGCGCCGCGCATCTCGTCGGGCAATCCGAACGGCACGGCAATGGTCGAGAGGCCATTTTCAGGCCGCAAATGCGCCTCTGCGATAACCTCGATCGCCGCTCGCGCCACCCCTTGTGCGACCAGCGCGTCCGCAGCTTCCGTACTCAGTTTTTCGCATGCAGCGGCCACCTCCGCCGCTTTCTCCAGCGCCAGTCCGAGGCTCGCTTCACGCGTCTCCTGCCGGTCGGCGAGGCCCATGCCATAGGCCGAGAGCACGCCAGCCAGCGGATGCACCAGCACGGTCTCGATCCCCAGCGCATCGGCTACCAGGCAGGCGTGCTGACCGCCTGCCCCGCCAAAGCAGTTGAGCGCGAAATTCGCCGGGTCGGCCCCGCGCGCCAGCGTGACGGCGCGGATCGCATTGGCCATATTGGCGACCGCGATGGCGACGAAACCCGCCGCCGCCTCGGCTGCGCTCATCCGGCGCCCGGTCTCCGCCTCCAGCGCGGCAAGCACCTCGCCCATCCGCGCTTGCGACGCCGCCGGGTCGAGCGCCTCGTCGCCCGCTACACCGAACACGGCGGGGAAATGTGCAGGGCTAAGCTTGCCCAGGATGAGGTTGCAATCGGTCAGCGTCAGCGGCCCGCCCTGCCGATAGCAGGCGGGCCCCGGCTGTGCCCCCGCGCTTTCCGGCCCGACGAAGAAGCGTCCATCGGCAAAGCCACAGATCGAGCCGCCACCCGCCGCCACGGTATGGATGCGCATCATCGGCGTCGCGATCCGAACGCCCGCGACCCGGTTGTCGCTGCTGCGCTCATATCCGCCTGCGAACAGCGCCACGTCGGTCGAGGTGCCGCCCATGTCGAAGCCGATCAGCCGGTCGAACCCCGCCAGCCCGGCGGTCTTGACCATGCCGACGATCCCGCCGGCGGGGCCTGAAAGGATGGCGTCCTTGCCCTGAAACAGCGTCGCGTCGGTCAGCTCGCCGCCGGACTGCATGAACAGCAGTCGTTCGCAGGCCCGCCCCATGTCCAGCGCCCCTGCGACCTGATCGACATAGCGGCGCAGGATCGGCGAAAGATACGCATCAACAACCGTGGTNNACGCGCCGGCCCGTCTCGGCCATGCCGACGATCCCGCCTGCAGGCCCGGACAGGACGGCATCCTTGCCCCGCAGCCCCGCGACCCCGGCCAGCCCGCCATTGCTTTGCATGAACAGTGGCGCCTGCCCCGGCCCAAGTGCAGCAGTGAAGGCCGCGACATAGCGCCCCAGCACCGGTGAAAGATAGGCATCGGCCAGCGTCGTCTCGGCCCGGGCGACCAGCCGTGCGAGCGGACTGACGCGGTGGCTGACGGCGATCTCGATGAAGCCGATGTCAGCGGCGATTTCGGCCAGCCGTGCCTCATGCGCCGGATAGCGAAAGCCGTGCATCAGCGCGACGGCAACCGCGCGCAGACCCCGGTCATAGGCGGCCTGCAACCCGGCCCGTGCAGCTTCCTCGTCGAGTCGCTGTTCGACCGTGCCATCGGCCAGCACGCGTTCGGCTATCTCGATCACTTCGCGGGTAAGCGGCTCGGGCTTCTCGATCGCCAGCGCAAAGATATCGGGCCGTTCCTGCGAACCGATGAGCAGGCAATCCGCAAAGCCTTCGGTTACGGCGAGAAGGACGCGCTCGCCCTTGCGCTCGAGCAGGGCATTAGTCGCAATCGTGGTACCGATGCGGATGTCGGCCGGGGGCAATGGTCCTTCCGCTACCCCCGTCAGCTGGCGGATCGCCGCCACTGCCGCATCGTCGTAACGCGCGGGGTCTTCAGACAGCAGCTTGGCGGTTACGACCTCGCCATCGGGTCGCCGCGCGACGACATCGGTAAAGGTGCCCCCGCGATCGATCCAGAACTGCCATGTGCCCTCTGCCATGGTCGCACCCTATGGCCGATGCCTCTCGCCCGAACAATCGTACGGGCTGTCTGAATTCTCAGCCCTTCATTCGACCGGCGCACGCCGCCGGCCCGCAGCCTGCGCCGCACGCATGGCAAACTCGGTCGGTTCGCGAATGGAGATGAACAGTTCGCAAGTGACGCCTTCAGGCGCGAAGTTGAGCTTGACCGGATTACGCAATTCATGCGCCACGATGCGCTCGATCAGATCGGTGCCGAATCC
>DDNW01000105.1:6098-6552 GCA_002341345.1 Erythrobacter sp. UBA2510 | reverse complement strand
CGATCAGATCGGTGCCGAATCCGCGACTGCGATCCTGCGCAACCGCAGGTCCGCCGGTCTCGATCCAGTTCACCCGCACCAGCCGCTCGCTCACCGGTTCCCATTTGACCGTCACCTTGCCGCCGGGCTGGCTCAGCGCGCCGTATTTGGAAGCATTGGTCGCCAGCTCGTGAATGGCAAGGCCCAGCGACAGGGCATCATTGGGCGCCAGCTGGATATCGGCACCGAGGATTTCGAGCTCGTGGTCGCCGCCGTTGGCATAGGGATTGAGTTCCGCCTCGATCACCGAGCGTAGCGGCGTCGTGCCCCAATCGGATTTTGTCAGCAGGTCGTGCGTCGCCGAAAGCGCCCGGACCCGCCCGTCGAGCCCGTCGGCGAACTCTTCGAGACACTTCGCGCGACGCCGGGTCAGCGCAATGATCGAGAGCACGTTGGCGAGCGTGTTCTTGACCCG
>DDNW01000105.1:5531-6044 GCA_002341345.1 Erythrobacter sp. UBA2510 | reverse complement strand
GCGAGCGTGTTCTTGACCCGGTGATTGAGCTCGCGGGTCAGCGAGTTGCGGATCGAGGCCTGCTCCTCGAACCATTCGATCGATGCCTCGTCCTCGCGCGCCTGATGCGTGAGGATGCGAACCACCAGCATCAACAGGCTGGCAACCAGCAGGCCGAAGATCAGCGTCGCCATCGACAGGCCCGACAGACCGCCATCCTCGACCAGGCTTACCTCCACCGTGAAGGGCGTATTGGCGATCAACACCGACTCGATCACCGTATCCCGGTCTTGCCCGCCATCGACGAAGGTAGAGGCCAGCAGACTGTCCTCGCCCCTGCTCTGGTCGAACAGCTTCACCCCATATTGACCGGCGGCCTCCAGTTCGAGCGCGGAGGCGAGGAAATCCTCGGCATTGAACGGGCTGTAGATGAAACCGCGCAACCGCCTGCCACCTGCCGCAGCTTCGTAAACAGGCATATAGATCAGGAAGCCGGGTGCCTCGCCACCGGTCCCTTCCTGCACCAGCACGACC
>DDNW01000105.1:0-5359 GCA_002341345.1 Erythrobacter sp. UBA2510 | reverse complement strand
TTGCCGGTCGCGGTCGGTCGTGCATTGGCCGCCGCCAGGTTCATCGCCTCGCGCCGCCGCGCCTCGGAATACATGTCGAAGCCCAGCGCCCGGCGATTGCGCTCGGTATCGGGTTGAAGGAAGGTCACCGGCACCGCAAAGGGCCGGTCGGGAGTCAGCGCCGGGCGCAATCTGGGCGTAGCGGCCCCGGCGCGCTGAACCACGTCTGTGAACTGCGCCTCTTCTCCCGGACGCACGACCATCGCCCAGCCGATCCCCTCGGCCCCGCGATAATCGGCATCGAGCCGCAATTCGCTGACGAAGCGGCGGAACAGGGTCAGGTCGAGATCGTCCAGCGTCGCCACCAGTGCGGCCCCGGCGCGCAGATAGGCGGCACTGGCATTGGCACGCCGTTCCAGCGCCGAGGCGATGGCCTGCCCCTGGCTTTGCATTTGCGATTGCTGGCGCTGGGCCTCGCCGCGCTCGATCGCGAAGACGCTGAGAATGGTGATCGCGGAAATGAGCAAAAAGATGCCTACGGGCACGGCACGCGGAAAACGCACCAGCCAGCGCTTGGTCCTCCCTTTTTTGCGCGCTCTGTTTTGCAACCCGTCATACTCCACGGCGACCGCCGAAAAACACATATTTGCGGGGTTTTTGAATAGCCTGCCCCGACCCCGCCATTGAGAAATGCCAACCGGACGGCCATTGCATGGCAGGTAGGTAACAACGCGCCCGGTATGCAGGGGAACCTGATCGCCCGCATTTCGTTCCGGGTTAGCTAGCATGGAATCGGGTCCGTACCGTTATAAGCCGACGATTTTGTCGTCGAACATTGTTGGCAGCAGGGCCCTCAGGTGGGTGAATGATACAGATGAATGATGCAAATGACGGCCAGCCGAGCGCGAAAGCCACTGAAAAGGTTGCCGGAAAGGAAAAAAAGATGCCGTCTGGAGAACCTCAAGTGGGGGCCTGGCTCAAACACGTCTACGATTCCGTGGTCGAAGAGCCGCTACCGGATGAATTAAAAAATCTGCTGGCCCGTCTGGACGACAGCGATAGCGAATGAGCAAGCAACAATCCCAGCCCGACCGCCCGGTACGTAGTGCCGAGGACAAGCGCGCCTTCAAGCGAGAACTGACCGAAGTCGTCCCACATTTGCGCGCCTTTGCCCGCGGCCTGTGCGGCCGGCCCGACATGGCCGACGATCTGGTGCAGGAGACACTGCTCAAGGCATGGGCCGCGCAGGAGCGGTTCGAACCGGGCACCTCGATGCGCGCCTGGACCTTTGTCATCCTGAGAAACGCCTATCTCACCGACATGCGGCGCAACCGCTTCCGCGGCGAATATGACGAGACGGTGGCCGAACGCATCTTGACCGCGCCCGCCGGGCAGGAAGAGCCGATCCATCTGTCCGACATGCATCGCGCACTGCTGACCTTGCCGCCCGAACGGCGCGAAGCTCTGCTTCTGGTCGGTGCAGGCGGCTTTTCCTACGAAGAGGCCGCCGAAATCTGCGGCTGCGCGGTCGGCACGATCAAGAGCAGGGTCGGGCGTGCCCGTGCCGCACTGACGGGCATGATGGAGGATGGCGATATTCCCGAGCGTTCGATTCAGGATCCAGGTGCGCACCGGGCGATCCTGGAAGAGCTGGACGAGGTCGCAGCCGGACGCGGTATCGCGACACCCACAAGATAATTTGCCTGTCGGTGATCGCATCTGCCCCGCTCTCTGGTAGAGCATGACGGGAGCGGAGGCGTAATGAGCACTGACCAAGACATTCCGGATCGGGCCGTGTCGGGCGACGGCCCCGGCGCGCCACCGGTCGAGGGCGGCGTGCCCCGCGCCCGGTTGCGCAAGCTGACCTTTGCCGATCAGGAATTGCGGCTGATCTCCGCACTGGTCGTGCTGATCGCGATTGGCCTGTTCCTCGCCCTGCCCTTCGTGCTGTCGATCGGCGCGGTGGTCTTCCTGCCACTGGTCGCGGCGATCATGCTGACCATCCTGCTCTCGCCACTGGCCGACCAGTTTTCCGGCTTTGGCCTGCCCAATTTCCTCGCCTCGCTGCTGGCGCTGGTGCTGTTCCTCGCCATCGTCACGCTGGCGGTCAGCGTGGTGCTGGTGCCCGCATTCAGCCTGTTCGACAATGTTCCGGCGATGATCGACCGGATCGGGGTGCACTTCAGCAATATGCAGGGTGCGCTCGATTACATCACCCTGCTGAACGAACGGATCGCCGCCATCGCCGGCATAGAGGGGGGCGCAGAGGTGGTCGTGGCCGGGCCGTCGATGCTCGAACAGCTGGCCATCGCCACGCCAACCGTGGTGCTGGAGGTGCTGCTGACCTTCCTGATGGCCTTCTTCATGATCGAGGCACGCGGGCGTTATCGCCGTCGCCTGCTGCTCGACCGCCAGCAGGTTGGATCCAGTCTCAAGGCCGCGCGCGTCCTGCGCGAGGTGCAGGACCGGGTGGCAGCCTATATCCTCACCGTCAGCCTCATCAATACCGGCGTAGGCGTGGTGGTCGCGCTGGGCGCATGGGCGCTGGGGATGGAGGCGCCGATCATGTGGGGCGGCCTTGCGGCGCTGCTCAATTTCCTGCCTTACGTTGGCCCCTTCGCGATGATCGCGCTGCTAACGCTGTTCGGGCTCGGCACGGCGGATAGCCCGCTGGTCGGGCTGATTCCGGCCGCAGCCTATCTTGGCCTGCACACGGTTGAATCCAATGCGATCACGCCCTCGGTCCTCGGCGCGCGCTTCACCATGAACCCGGTGTTGATCCTGCTCGCGCTCAGTTATTTCAGCTGGATCTGGGGCGTCACCGGCGCGCTGCTGTCCGTGCCGATCCTGCTGACGATCACTGCATTGATCGAGCATCTGGGCAAGCCGAACCTGATCGGTTTTCTCTTCGGAGAGCCGCTGTTCGACAACGATATCCTCGATGGCGAGGAAGAATCAGACACCGCCACAGCATAATAAGCGGGGCATGAAAAAACCCGCCGCGTCGCTATGACGGGCGGGCCCTTTCGTCAGTCTGCGATTTCAATCAGCCCGGATAAACCCAGGCCGTACCGCGCGCGAAATTGTCGGCGGCGAAATCCCAGTTCAGCAGCTTGTCGACGACCTCGCCCAGATAGCTGGGGCGCGCATTCTGGTGGTCGAGGTAATAGGCGTGCTCCCACACGTCGATGGTCAGCAGCGGGTTGAAGCCGCTGTCGGCCAGCGTATCGGCATCGTGGGTTTCCTCGATCGAGAGCTTGCCGTCCCTCGCGGCCAGCCACACCCAGCCGCTGGCGAAGTGACCCGCGCCGCGATCCTTGAGCGCCATCTTCAGGTCCGCGACCGAGCCGAAGGCATCGTCGATGGCGGCGGCGAGATCGCCCGAGGGGGTCGTCGACTCGCCCGACAGCGAATACCAGTAGAAGCCGTGGTTATAGACCTGGGCAGCGTTGTTGAAGAGGCCCTGGTTGGACCCGCGTGCCGCCTTGATCACCTCCATCAGCGAGGCGCTAGCGAGGTCGGTACCCTCGATCGCGGCGTTCATCTTGTCGACATAGGCCTTGTGGTGCTTGCCGTGGTGAAAGCTCAGCGTCTCCGCGCTGATCGCCGGTGCCAGCGCTTCGCTGTCATACGGCAGGTCGATAAGGGAAAATGCCATGAGGTTCGTCCTTCCTGTTCTTAAATGGTGTCTCTAACGGTCTGCTGTTCCAACGCACGAAGTGGCGCGCCGGTTGCAATTTTCCTTGCCCGCCTTTGCCGTGGTCAGGCATGCGCGTGCTCGAGCGTGACATTGGGGAGCGACCGCGCCATTGCAAGTAAGAATATGAACGAAGGGCCCCGTCAGGGGGATATAGATGGGTAGAAAGCATTTCGGTACGGACGGCATTCGCGGCCGCGCCAATGGCAAGACACTGAACGCGGCGCTGGCGATGAAGGTCGGGCAGGCCGTAGGCCGCCACTTTCTGCGCGGCGATCATCGGCATCGCGTCGTGATCGGCAAGGATACGCGCCTGTCCGGCTATATGATGGAAACCGCATTGGTCGCCGGCTTCACCAGCGTGGGCATGGACGTGATCATGACCGGGCCGCTGCCCACCCCCGCCGTCGCGCTGCTGACGCGCGAGATGCGCGCGGATGTGGGCGTGATGATCTCGGCCAGTCACAACCCCTTCGCCGATAATGGCATCAAGCTGTTCGGCCCGGACGGTTTCAAGCTGTCGGACGAGGACGAACTGGCGATCGAGCGCGCTCTGGATGAAGAGCCGGTGCTGGCCGAGGGGGCCAATATCGGCCGGGCGCGGCGGATCGACGATGCGCGCGGGCGCTATATCCACGCGGTCAAGCAGTCTCTGCCCGAGGATTGCCGCCTCGACGGGTTGAAGATCGTGGTCGATTGCGCGCATGGCGCCGCCTATTCGGTCGCCCCCACCGCGATCTGGGAACTGGGTGCGGAAATCGTGCCGATGGGCGTCACCCCGGACGGACTCAACATCAATGACGGCGTCGGCTCCACCGCGATCGAGGCGATCCAGGCGCGCGTCGTCACCGAAAGCGCGGATATCGGCCTCGCGCTCGATGGCGATGCCGACCGGCTGATCGTGATCGACGAGCAGGGCAAGGCGGTCGATGGCGACCAGATCATGGCGCTGATCGGCAGCCAGTGGGCGGCGGACGGGCGGCTGAGGGGCGGCGGCGTCGTAGCCACCGTGATGTCCAATCTCGGCCTCGAACGGTTCCTCAATGCGCAGGGGCTCGACCTCGTTCGCACCAGCGTGGGCGACCGCTATGTGCTCGAAGCGATGCGCGCGGGCGGCTACAATGTCGGCGGCGAGCAGTCGGGCCACATGATCCTGCTCGACCATGCGACCACTGGCGACGGCACGATTGCCGGACTGCAGGTGCTCGCCGCACTCGTGCGCAGCGGCAAGCCCGCCAGCGAACTGCTCCATTTGTTCGATCCAGTCCCGCAACTGCTGCGCAATGTCCGCTATGAGGGCGGCGACCCGCTCGCTACCCCCGGCGTCAAGAGCGCCATCGCGGCGGCAGAGGGCGAGCTGGGCAGCGCCGGACGGCTTGTGATCCGCAAGTCGGGCACCGAGCCCGTGATCCGCGTCATGGCCGAGGGCGATGACGAAAGGCAGGTCGAAGCGGTCGTCTCCTCGATCTGCGCGGCGGTGGCGGAGGCCGCCTGATGCTGGAAATGCGCCCCGACTGCGAGGGCTGCGGCGTGGATTTGTACGCCAACAGCCTTGGTGCGCATATCTGCAGTTTCGAATGCACCTTCTGCACCGCTTGCGCGGAAGGCTCTGCGAACCTGTGCCCGAATTGCGGCGGGGAATTGTTGCCGCGTCCGACCCGCACCGGCGAGGCGCTGATGCAA
>DDNW01000025.1:3174-3600 GCA_002341345.1 Erythrobacter sp. UBA2510 | reverse complement strand
GTCGCACACGCCCTCTTTCGCAGGGGTCTTGTGACGGTCATGATAACCCTCGCCGCAGCTGGCGCAGGTGAACCGGCCGGTCACGCGGTCGACCAGCGCGTCCTCGTCCACGACCAGCTCGATCACATGCGCTAGCTGACGGTTGTGGCCAGTAAGAATACCGTCGAGGCTTTCAGCCTGTGCCACGGTACGCGGATAGCCATCGAAGATCGCGCCGACATCATCACCCATCGCGGTCAGTTCGGCATCGATCAGCGCGGAGACGATCTCGTCGGAGACCAGCTCGCCGCGTTCCATCACCGCCTTCGCCTGCAGCCCGACGGGCGTTTCCGCTTTCACCGCTGCGCGCAGCATATCGCCGGTCGACAGCTGGCGCATCCCATGATGCTCGACCAGCAGGTTCGCCTGCGTTCCCTTGCCCGCGCC
>DDNW01000025.1:2807-3028 GCA_002341345.1 Erythrobacter sp. UBA2510 | reverse complement strand
GCCTGCGTTCCCTTGCCCGCGCCCGGAGGCCCCAGCAGAATAATGTTCAACGCCCCATCTCCCAGAATCAACGCATTTCGATCGGAACACCAATCGCTAGCTTATGCTGTGGCTCAGGCCAATGCCTCCCTGTCAGACTTTGGTCTGACAACGCTCAGCGCATCCGGCCCTTCAGCTTCGCCTTCTTGATCAGGTCGCCATACTGGTGTGCCAGCAGATGC
>DDNW01000025.1:812-2693 GCA_002341345.1 Erythrobacter sp. UBA2510 | reverse complement strand
TACTGGTGTGCCAGCAGATGCGACTGGATCTGGCTGATCGTATCGACCGTGACGTTCACGACGATCAGCAGGCTGGTTCCGCCCAGGAACAGCGGAATGCCCGTTTGCGCGATGCCCCATTCAGGCAGGACGCACACAAAGGTCAGGTAGATCGCGCCGACCACGGTAATGCGCGTCAGCACGTAATCGAGATAATCGGCGGTGCGCTTGCCCGGACGGATGCCCGGAATGAAGCCGCCCTGCTTCTTCAGGTTCTCGGCCGTATCCTCCGGATTGAAAACGACGGCAGTGTAGAAGAAGCAGAAGAAGATGATGCCCGCCGCATACAGGCCCATATAGAGCGGCTGGCCATGCTGGAGATACTGGTTGAGCGTCTGGATCACCGTGTAGGCGGTGGAATCGGTGGCGACCGAATTGCCCGCGAACTGGCTGATCGTGAGCGGCAGCAGCAGCAGTGAACTGGCGAAGATCGGCGGGATGACGCCCGCCGTATTCAGCTTCAAGGGCAGGTGCGAGCGATCGGCCTGCATGCCGCCGCGCTGCGCGGCGCGCTTGGGATACTGGATCAGCAGGCGGCGCTGGGCGCGCTCGACAAAGCTGATGAGCAGGATCAGGCCCACGACCATCACGAAGAAACCGCCGATCACCACCGCGCTGATCGAACCCGAACGGCCGCCTTCGAACAGGTTCGCCGTAAAGCTGGGGAACTGGGCGACAATACCCGCCATGATGATCAGCGACACGCCGTTACCGATGCCGCGGCTGGTGATCTGTTCGCCCAGCCACAGCAGGAACATGGTGCCGCCGACGAGGTTGATGACCGCGACCACGCGGAACATGATGCCCGGATCGACCACCGCCTGCAGGCCGGAGGAATCGCCATAGGCCTCAAGCCCGGTGGCGAGAAACCAGCCCTGCACCGCGCACAGGAACACCGTGCCGTAGCGCGTATACTGGTTCAATTTCTTGCGGCCCGCCTCGCCTTCCTTCTTCAGCGCGATCAGCGAGGGATGCAGCGAAGCGGCCAGCTGGATCACGATCGAGGCGGTGATGTAGGGCATCACGCCGAGCGCGATCAGGCTCATGCGTTCGAGCGAACCGCCCGAGAAGGTGTTGAACAGGTCGAGGATACCGCCGCGCGTCTGGTCGTAAAGCGTCTCCAGGATCAGCGGATTGACGCCGGGCAGCGGCACGAAGCTGAGGAAACGGAACACGATCAGCGCGCCGATCGTGAACCAGATCCGCTGGCGCAGCTCGGTCGCCTGGCTGAAGTTGGAAAAGCTCAGCGAGCTAGCGAGATTGTCGGCGCGTGATGCCATGAAAAACCTGTCGAACCCGGTTTACGCCGGTCCTTCCGGCTAGGAAGATCGCTAGATAGGGAGCAGCGGGCCTCTTGTCGAACCCCGCCACCCGAATCCTGCCGATTACTTGGCCTTGGCCGCCTTGTTGGCTTCGCGACGAGCAAGCTTCTTTTCGTGCTCGGGCTGCCCCTTGTCGATCACCTCGACCGAACCGCCGGCCTTTTCGACTGCGGCCACGGCACCCTTGCTGGCACCGGCAACCTTGAAGCTGAGCTTGGCGGTCAGTTCGCCCTTGCCCAGCAGACGCACGCCGTCCTTGCCGCCACGGGCAATGCCGGCGGCCTTGAGCGCGGCATGATCGATCACGCCCTTGGCGTCGAGCTTGCCGGCATCGACCAGCTTCTGGATCTGGCCCAGATTCGCCTCCGCATAGTCCTTGCCGAACGGATTGTTGAAGCCGCGCTTCGGCAGGCGCATGTGGAGCGGCATCTGGCCACCCTCGAAGCCCTTGATCGCAACACCTTCACGGCTCTTCTGGCCCTTCTGGCCACGCCCGGCGGTCTTGCCCTTGCCCGAGCCG
>DDNW01000025.1:0-639 GCA_002341345.1 Erythrobacter sp. UBA2510 | reverse complement strand
TTGCCCTTGCCCGAGCCGATGCCCCGGCCCACGCGCATGCGACCCTTGCGGGCGCCGTCATTATCGCGGATTTCGTTCAGTTTCATAATTTGCACTCGCTTTCGCTTTGTTCGCGCTGATGTTTGGAAGTGCGCGCCCTTAGCGGGGATGTTCCTCCCTGACAAGCCGCGTGACGCGTGAAATTGGCCCATTTCCGAACGCCCCGCGACAGCACTACGGAAGAGGTATTGAACACTACCGTGCCGGGTATAGCCTGTCGCACCTGCAATAAAGCACACGATCGGAAGGCTGCATAACAGGGCCTGCCGCTCGCCCCTTTCCCGGAAAAAGGCAAGCGCCCCCCATGTTGGTCAGTCACAAATACCGGTTCATCTTCATCAAGACCTACAAGACGGCCGGCACGTCAATCGAGGTCGATCTGTCCAAGGTGATGGACGACGACGACATCGTAACCCCGGTCATCCCGCCAGTCGATGGTCACATTGCGCGCAATTACAAACGGTTCTGGGGCAATTATTACAATCACATGCCCGCCACCAAAGTGCGTCGTTACCTGGGCCGCGAGTGCTTCGACAGCTATCTCAAGTTCACCGTCGAGCGTGAACCGGTCAGCAAGTGCGTCTCGATGTACTCGATGCT
>DDNW01000072.1:10237-17528 GCA_002341345.1 Erythrobacter sp. UBA2510 | reverse complement strand
CGTGAAGAAATGGGCCTGGCCGACCGCGCGACCTTCGTGGTCGATCCGGACGGCGTGATCCAGATCATGGAGATTACCTGCGAAGGCGTGGGCCGCAATGCCAACGAACTGACCCGCAAGATCAAGGCCGCCCAGTATGTCCGCAACAACCCCGGCCAGGTCTGCCCGGCCGCGTGGGAAGAAGGTTCGGAGACGCTGGCACCCTCGCTCGACCTGGTCGGCAAGATCTGAGCCTGACCTGACCAACCTGCCCGTCGCGGGCCGCACCCCATAGGCGGCCCCGACAGCCCGAACGCTTTCCAACAAGCGGTCGGGTCGCACGAAGGCCCGGGGCGCCCCTCCCCCTCCCTTACGCCCCGGGCCTTTACCCTCCCTGTTTCAAGCTGGAGCCCTCCCATGCTCGACGCCACGATGACCGCGCAACTCAAGCAGTACCTCGCCAATTTGCGCGAGCCGATCGAGCTCGTCGCGTCACTTGGCGATGACGAGAAATCGCGCCAGACGCGCGAACTGCTCGAGGAGATTGCCGCGCTGCACGATTTCGTCAGCGCCAGCTTCGACGGCGACGATGCGAGGCGGCCCAGCTTCATCATCCGCCGCGCCTCGGACGCGGAAAAGTGGGTGCGTTTTGCGGGCCTGCCGATGGGCCACGAATTCACCAGTCTCGTGCTCGCTTTGCTATGGGCCGGCGGCCACCCGCCCAGGGTCGAGGCAGATACGCTCGAACAGATCGCGGCGCTGGAAGGCGACTTCGCGTTCGAGATGTATTTCTCGCTATCGTGTCACAACTGCCCGGACGTGGTGCAGGCACTGACGCTGATGGCGCTTTACAACCCGCGCATCACCGCGACGCTGATCGAAGGCGGGACTTTCCAGGCCGAGGTCGAGGAACGCGGCGTCATGGCCGTGCCTGCGACCTTCCTCAACGGCGAGATGTTCGCCAGCGGCAAGATGAGCGTCGAGGAACTGCTCGCCAAGATCGACACCGGCGCCTCCGCCCGTGCGGCGGCGAAGATGGCTGACAAGGCCCCGTTCGAAGTGCTGGTGGTTGGCGGTGGCCCCGCCGGTGCAGCGGCGAGCATCTATACAGCGCGCAAGGGCTTCTCGACCGGCATCGCTGCCGAACGGTTCGGCGGGCAGGTGCTCGACACGATGGGGATCGAGAACTTTATCTCTGTCCCCTATACCGAAGGGCCGAAACTGGCCGCGCAGCTAGAGGCGCATGTCGGCGAATACGATATCGACGTCATGAACCTCGCTACGGCGGCGAAGCTTGTGCCTGCGTCGCAACCGGGTGGCTATCACACGCTGACGCTGGAAAATGGTGCCGAGCTGAAGGCGCGCAGCGTGATCCTCGCTACCGGCGCGCGCTGGCGGAACCTCGGCGTGCCGGGCGAGCAGGAATACCGCAACAAGGGCGTGGCATATTGTCCGCATTGCGACGGCCCGCTGTTCAAGGGCAAGCGCGTGGCGGTGATCGGCGGCGGCAATTCGGGCGTCGAGGCGGCGATCGACCTGGCCGGCATCGTCGGCCACGTCACGCTGGTGGAATTCGATACCAAGCTGCGCGCCGATCAGGTGCTGCAGGACAAGCTGCGCTCGATGACCAATGTCGACATCCTGTTGAATGCCCAGACCACCGAGGTCACCGGCGACGGCAGCAAGGTGAACGGGCTGGTCTACAAGGACCGCGCCACCGAGGAAGAGCACCGCGTCGAGCTGGAGGGCGTGTTCGTCCAGATCGGACTCGTCCCCAACACCGAATGGCTGAAGGACAGCGGCCTCGAACTGTCGAAATTCGGCGAGATCGCGATCGACCACAAGGCGGCAACCAACCTTCCGGGCATCTTCGCGGCGGGCGACTGCACCACCGTGCCTTACAAGCAGATCATAGTCGCGATGGGCGAAGGCTCGAAGGCGGCGCTGTCGGCCTTCGATTACCTGATCCGCAATGCCGCTCCGGCAGAGCTGGCACAGGCGGCCGAATAACCAACCTGCGCAAGGGGCGGGTCAGGTTTCCTCGCCGACCCCTTCCTCTTTGGGTGCAGGCGGGGTCATCCCCTCGGGCCAGCCATCGCGGCAGATCACCGAGGCCTTCTGGATCACGACCTCAGCCGCTTCGCCCTCTTCAGGGTCGAACCGGGCCTGCTGGTCGTTGACCCCGATCTGGATATAGTCCGGCGCAGCGACGAGGCAGGTGTAGGTGCGGTCCTTCATCTTGCACGCCTGATTGAGGCGCTGGAAGTCTTCCGGGCCATAGGCAAAGTCGGTGCCCACCCCCATCGAAAGATAGGCCCGTCCGCCAAACAGGAACGTGCCAATCCCGCCCAGCTTGTTGATCCGCCAGGTGGGTCTGCCGTCATAATATTTGGGGTCGATCGTCGGCTTCAGACCAAGCTCCTCGGCCATCCGCTCGCAGAAACTAGGCTGGGCGAAGCTCCCCTCCACCGTTTCCTGCGCGCTCGCCGCAGACACGGCGAACAGCGAGACGATCCCGACGGACAGGCGCAACGACTGCAACATTGAATTCCCCTGACTATTTGCCCCGGCTGTGGAGGATAGCTGGCAAGTCCTCGTTTGCAATCGATAATCCGGAGTATTTTTCAGCCGTGAGCGCGGCCTGGATCCGGTCGGTCATGCGCACATTCACCCGAACCGAAACTGCCGCATTTAATCCGTCAAATTCGATCAATAAATAACAACTAATCGATTGGACGGATCAATTGCAAAGCGCCATTCTCCTCTCATCGACACCCCCTGAGTCCCTGCCTCGGGTTCCGCAATGGCACCGTGGCCCAATATTAAAGCGAGAGGAGAGAACATTATGGACGCAAAGACAGGCTCGATCAGCGGCGAATGCCCCTATCACGCCAAGCTGGGTGAACGCCCGCTGCTTGGCCGCACGAACGAGGATTGGTGGCCAGACACCATTCCACTGAACCTGATGAGCGATCGCGGGCTCTCCCCCAGCCCGATGGATCCCGATTTCGACTATGCCGAGGCGTTCAAGTCGCTCGACCTCGCAGCGGTCAAGGCTGACCTGACGGCGCTGATGACCGACAGCCAGGACTGGTGGCCGGCCGATTACGGCCATTACGGGCCGTTCATGATCCGCATGGCGTGGCACGCAGCAGGCACCTATCGCATCCATGACGGACGCGGCGGTGCGGGCGAAGGCCAGCAGCGCTTCGCCCCGCTCAATTCTTGGCCCGATAACGGCAATCTCGACAAGGCTCGCCGTCTGCTATGGCCGATCAAGCAGAAATATGGCGATGCGCTGAGCTGGGCCGATTTATTCGTGCTGGCCGGCAATGTCGCGATCGAAAGCATGGGTGGCCCGACCTTCGGCTTCGGCGGCGGTCGACCCGATGTCTATTACCCCGAGCAGGTCTACTGGGGTACGGAAGATGAGTGGGTAAATACCGGTGCGGTGACCCGCATCGAGCCCGAGCGCGGCTTCGAAGAGATCGAAGACCCGCTTGCCGCGATCCAGATGGGCCTCATCTACGTCAATCCGGAAGGCCCCGGCGGCAATCCGAATGACATGGCCGGTATGGCCCGTGACATTCGCGAAACCTTCGCCCGGATGGCAATGAATGATGAGGAAACCGTCGCCCTGACCGCCGGTGGCCACACCTTCGGCAAGTGCCACGGCAATGGTGACGCCTCGCTGCTCGGTCCCTCGCCCGAAGGCGCGGACATGGCTGCGCAGGGCTTTGGCTGGGCCAATCCCGGCGGGACCGGCGTGCTCGACGATGCTATCACCTCGGGCATCGAAGGGCCGTGGACCAACACCCCGTTCGAATGGTCGCAGAACTATTTCCGGCTGTTGTTCAAATATGAATACAAGCTCACGAAATCGCCTGCGGGTGCGCATATGTGGACACCGATCGATCCCGATCCGGAGGACATGGCACCCTCGGCGGGCGATCCGAACGTCAAGGTCCCGACGATCATGACGACCGCCGACATGGCGATGAAAATGGACCCGGAATATCGCAAGATTTCCGCCCGCTTCGCCGAGGATCACGAGGCGTTCAAGGATGCCTTCGCCCGCGCATGGTTCAAACTGACCCACCGCGACATGGGCCCAAAGGCGCGTTACCTTGGCCCCGAAGTGCCGGCTGAAGACCTGATCTGGCAGGACCCTGTTCCCGCCGGGAAACCCGCCTCCGACGGCGCGGCAACCGGCTTCAAGAACAAGGTGCTGGCGAGCGGTCTGTCGATCAGCGAACTGGTCAAGGCGGCCTGGGCTTCGGCCTCGACCTATCGCCGGACCGACCATCGCGGCGGTGCCAATGGTGCCCGCGTCCGGCTCGCGCCGCAGAAGGATTGGGCGGTCAACGATCCCAAGGAACTGGCCAAGGTGCTTGCCGTCCTCGACGATCTGCGCGGCGACCTCTCGATGGCCGATGCCATCGTGCTGGCAGGCGCGGCTGCAATCGAAAAGGCGGCCAAGGATGCAGGCCATGCAGTCAGTGTCCCGGTCTCTACCGGACGCGGCGATGCGACGGACGAACAGACCGATGCGGAAAGCTTCGACTGGCTTCGCCCACGGGCCGACGCCTTCCGTAACTATCGCGCGGGCAAGCTGACCGTCCGGACCGAGGATGCGTTGATCGACAAGGCCGACCTGCTCGGCCTGACCATCCCCGAGATGACGGTGCTGCTGGGCGGTATGCGCGTACTGGGTGCCAATGCAGGCGGCAGCGAGCATGGCGTCTTCACCGACCGCAAGGGGACGCTCACCAACGACTTCTTCGTCAACCTGCTCGACATGGCGACCAAGTGGTCGGCATCGGACAGCGACGAGGAAGAGTTCGCCGGCACCTGCCGCAAGACCGGCGCGAAGAAATGGACGGCTACCCGTGCCGACCTCGTCTTCGGCTCGAACTCGCAACTGCGTGCCATTGCCGAAGTCTATGCCCAAAACGGCAACGAGGCGAAATTCGTCAACGACTTCGTGGCCGCCTGGACCAAGGTAATGGAAGCCGACCGCTTCTGAGCCTGACCGGTCAGGGAGGGAACGCAAGGCCCCCGGCAGTGATGTCGGGGGCCTTTTCGTGCCGGAATGGCGCAATGCAGGCATAGTGGCCCGCGCGGCTTGCAATAAAGCGCATCGGGGCGCAGGATCGAGCCTCTGCAGGGGTAGCACGTTCCAGCCTTGGGGAGGCGGACCATGAAAGCACAACATCTTCTCACCATTGGCGCAGGCCTGGTCACCGCCGTGGCTAGCCATCCGGCGCTGGCACAGGATGCAGCGGAAAGCGCGATCATCCTTGGCGGCACCGGCCAGTCGACCGGCGCGGCATCGCGCTCGCTCGGCAATGCAGTACGCGGCAGCATCGGCAATGCAGCCAATGCGGCGAACGCGGCCAACCGCGGCAGCGCCGGCGCGGGCACCTTCCGTGGTGGTGGCAGCCCGACGGGTGGCGGCTTCCGGGCGAGCGACTGGACGCGGCCCACGCCGCTCTACGTCGCCTCGGGCGTGGACTCGCTCGCGGGCAGCGATGCGGCGGTCTATCGTCTGGGTAATGGCCGCACGATCAAGGTCAGCGGAAAGCTCAACCCCTATTTGCCGACCGTCTGCACCAGGAATTGCGGGGTTTAACCCCTCCTGCGCTTGAGGATCAGGTAAAGCGCGCCCTCGCCCCCATGCCTGCGGTGCGCATTGCGAATAGCGGCAATGTCCGCGCCATGCGGGCCCGCCGCCAGCCAGTCGAGGATCTTGGCGCGGATCGCCCCGCGCCGCTCGGCCCGGTCCGCCGCTTCGACCGGGCGTGGCTTGCCCGTCACCACCAGCACCACCCGCGCGCCCATGGCCTTGGCCTGCGTCAGCCCCCAGTCGAGCCGACGATGCGCCGCATCGAGCGAATGGCCGTGCAGGTCGAGCGTGAAATCGGGCGATAGCGTGCCCTTGCCCAGGCGTTTTTCCCAATGCGAATCGAGACCGGGACCGGGCGGCGGGGCAGGCGCCGCGACCACCGGCGCAGGTCTTGCGGGCGGGACCCTGCCCTTCACCTTGCGCGGCACGGGCATATTCGCAGTAGACGGCACCGGGGCGGAAGGGACCTCGCTCACGGGACGCACATCGCGGCCTGCTAATGGCGTGACGCTACGCGCCAGCTTGGCCCACAGCGCTGCCTCCTCAGGACTTAGGCCGCGCGGGAGGGTCTTGGGCGGTTTCACTTCACCCCCAGCCGTTCCAACGTGCCGAGCGGCACCAGCACCAGCGCGGTGCCGCGCGTGCTCATCCCGCCAGCAATCTGGCGTGCCTGCTCGCCCGCGCCCCAGAAGGTGTCGAAGCGGTTGGCACCCTTGATCGCGCCGCCGGTATCCTGCGCAACCCATAACCCGCGCGCTTCCTCGCGATCGGTGGTGAGAAACACCGGCGCGCCATAGGGCACGAAACGCGGATCGACTGCGACCGAGCTTTGCCCGCGCACCGGCACACCAATGGAGCCGAGCGGGCCATCGCCAGTCAGTTCGCGGAAAAACACCCAGCTTTCGTTTTCGCGCATCAGCGCATCGCCTTCTGCCGGATGTTCGCGCAGATAGGCCATGATGCCCTGCATGCTGGGTTCGTACTGGCCGGGACCATCGCCAAGCAGGCCGCGCTGCCGCATCAGCGCGCCGATGGCGGTGTAGCCGCGGCCGTTCTGACCGGCATAGCCGATACGGATGACCTCACCCTCGGGCGTCGAGAGCCTCCCGGAGCCCTGAATCTGCAGGAAGAAGAACTCGACCGGGTCGGCGGCCCAGGCGATGACCGGTGCACGGCCTTCGAGCGCGCCGTCCTCGATCTGTCCGCGCGTGAAGTACGAAACAAAGGCCCCGCTCTCGTCGAACCGGCCAAGCGGCGGATTGCCAACGCGCTCCGCCTCCGGCGTGTCCTCAGGCCATGCACGGAGAAGATCGGCAGGCATTCCGTAAACCGGCACCTCGAAACCGGGCCGCCCGGTGCGCGAACCGGCAATTTCCGGCTCGAAATAGCCGGTGGCGAAGGCCGCGCCGTCACCCACGCGTACCGCCTCGAAATTCTGCACGAAGAAGTCCGCGGCAACCGCGCGCGGCCAGGTCACGGCGGCCTCGCATGGCGCAATCCATTCAGCAGGCGCGGTCAGGCCGCTCACATCCTCGCGCGTGGTGACGACCGGGCAGCTCGCCACAAACGCATCGAGTGCGGTCACGGCATCGTCCTGTTCGAGAGCCAGCGTCGCAATCGGCTCAGCTGCCGCTACGCCCAGCAGCATAGCGTTGGCGGGGACCGGCGGGGTCGGCGCGATCTTGC
>DDNW01000072.1:9423-10142 GCA_002341345.1 Erythrobacter sp. UBA2510 | reverse complement strand
GGTCGGCGCGATCTTGCCGCAGGCTGCAAGGGCAAGCACGGCGCACAAGGATAGGGCGCGTACAACTGCACGGCGAGAAGTCTCGATGTCAGGAAAGCGGGTCAAGAGCGCCCCCGCCAACAGCTTAGAGCGCGTCGGTTTCCACGAGCAGCCAGTCCGGGTCATTACTGTTCGTATCGCGCGCGAAGGTCCAGATGTCGCGGCTCTCGATCGCGTCGTCGAGCGACCCGGCAATCATATTACCGTCCTTGTCGTGCGTGACCGCCGCGATGTCGGACACGAAACGCACTGCGATGGTCGCCGTCCGCCCCTCGAGGAAGGCCGAGTGCACCGTGGTGTCCTCGATCCGGATCAGGCGGTTATTGAGCGTTTCGCCCGCTTTCTCGCGCGCATCGATGGCGGCGGCGAAGCTAGCATAGACATCGTCGTCGCACAGCTCGCGCAATTCCTCGCGGTCACCGCGCCAGAACGCCTCGAGCACCATTCCATAGGCGCCCTTCGCGCCTTCGAGGAAGCTGAGCAGGTCGAACCGCCGGTCGGCCGCGGCGATATCGCGCAGGCCCTTCTCGATCGCCGGAGTAAACCCGATCAGGTCACGGTCGCCGCGCGGTGCCTCCGGCAGATTGGTTGCAGGGGCAGGCTGGCTCTGCACGTCATCCGCCCGTTCGAACCGGCTCGCCACCATTTCCTCTTCATGCTCGGCGCGGCGGCCCAGCACC
>DDNW01000072.1:3679-9385 GCA_002341345.1 Erythrobacter sp. UBA2510 | reverse complement strand
GCGCGCTCGAACCGATGCGGCACCACCTCTTCTTCATGCTCCGACCGACGGCCGAGCACCGAATAGAGCCGCAACCCCAGAAAGGCGGCGATCATGGCAAGGATGACGATTTCAATGATCACTTGGTCTTGTCCCGTTTACTGGGTTGCTGGGCGTTTCCCGATTCGTGTCGATGGGTCGGTGGCCCACTGGCATGCCCGTAAATTTGCATTGTGACCCAGATAGTGCGCAAATACAAATGAACAACCGTGGCTTTACCGCAGATTAAGCCGCTTTTTTGCCTGTTTGAGCCCGTTTCGCTAAAATGCGAGCCCCGCCCGGCATCGCGACGGCCCTGCAATGGCGCAGGCTTGCCCCTTGCACTCGCCCCTTGCAATGGCGAAGTTGCGGGCGCGCGACGGCGGTGCTAACCGCGCCACTTCGCATTTACCGTGTGCGCCGCAACCGGCGCCCCACACAGCCGAAAGTATTGTCGATCATGGCCGAAGAAGGCGACGTCCTCACCAACCTCAACCCGCAGCCCGGCAATGGTGCCGACACCCAGCCGGTGGCGGGCATCATCTCGCAATATGTGAAGGATCTCTCGGTCGAGAATCCCAAGGCGCCCGAAAGCTTCCAGTGGAACTCGCAGCCCGACATGGACGTGCAGTTCAACATCGGCGCGCGCCAGATCAATGACGAGATAACCGAGGTCGAGCTGAAGATCGCAGCCACGGCAAAGGCCGAACAGGGGGTCGCCTATATCGTCGAGCTGTCGTTCTGCGGCCTCGTCGGCATGCGCAACATGCCCGAAGAGCAGCGCCACGCCTTCTCCTTCGCCGAGGCGCCGCGTATCCTGTTCCCCTTCGCCCGCCGCATCATTGCGGACGCGGTGCGCGATGCCGGCTTCGCTCCGTTGCTGCTCGACCCGATCGACTTCAATGGCCTGTATGTCCAGAACCTGCGCCAGCGCCAGCAGGCACAGGACGCCGCCGCACAGGGCACGCCACCCACCGGCGAGGGGCATTGATGGTCGGGATCGGTCGGACCGTCGGCTGACAGTGACAACATGAGTCTTGTCCGCAATGTGGGCACGATCGGCTCGCTGACGCTGCTTAGCCGGATATTCGGCTTTGCCCGCGACATGCTGCTGGCCCGCGCCCTTGGCGCCGGTCTGGCCGCCGACGCCTGGCAGCTCGCCTTCACCCTGCCCAATACCTTCCGCCGCCTGTTCGCGGAGGGGGCGTTCTCGGTCGCCTTCGTGCCGATGTACACGCGCCGCCTGCATGCCGAGGATGGCGGGCAGGACGCCGCCGACCACTTCGCCAGCGATGTTCTGTCAGTCTTCATCTGGGTGCTGCTGGGCTTTTCGGCGCTGTGCATGGTGGGTATGGGCGGGATCGTATGGCTGCTGGCGCGCGAGTATCAGGACGTGCCCGGCAAGTTCGAGCTGTCAGTCATGCTCAGCCGCACGACCTTCCCCTATCTGGCGCTGGTGAGCCTCGTTGCCATGCTTTCCGGCCTTCTCAACGCCCGCTCCAAATTCGCCCCCGGGGCCTTCGTGCCGGTACTGCTCAATATCGTGATGATCACCGGGATCATCGTGGGCTGGCAGCTGCGCGGGCCCGATGGAGACGACCGCATCGTGGCCTGGGCGCTGGCGATCTCGCTGGCCTTCGCCGGATTGGCGCAGCTGCTCTACATGTGGTGGGCCGTACGCCGCGCAGGTGTGCACCTGAAGGTAACCGCGCCGCGCTTCACGCCCGACGTGAAACGGCTCGGCATGCTGATCCTGCCCGCGACCTTCGGGGCCGGAATCTACCAGATCAGCCAGTTGGTCGACACGTTCTTCGCCACCAGCCTGCCGCAGGGCTCGCTCTCGCTGCTCAAATATGCCGACCGGCTGAACCAGATGCCACTGGGCATTTTCGGCATCGCACTGGGCACGGCGATCCTGCCCATGCTGGCGCGGCACATCCAGTCGGACAACAAGGGCGAGGCGCAGCGCCTGCAAGCCAATGCGATCGAGATTGCCATGCTGCTGTGCCTGCCCTCGGCGGTGGCGCTGGCGATCTGCGCCGAGGCCTTCTCGACCGGCATTTTCCAGGGCGGAAAGATGACCCCGCAGGACACCGCGATCATGGGCAATATCGTGATCGCGCTGGTCGCGGGCCTGCCTGCCTATGTCATGATCAAGGTGTTCCAGCCCGCTTACTTCAGCCGCGAGGACATGCGTACGCCCGTGTTCGTGGCGGCGGGCGCGCTGATCGTGAACATCGCGATCAACTTCTACGTTGTGCCGCGTTACGGCATTGTCGGGCTGGCGGGGGCGACGGCGTTTACCGCGACGCTCAATGTCGCCACGCTCTATACCATCCTGCAGATCCGCGGCTGGTTCCACTTCTCCGCGAAGCTGGCCGGACGCATCGCGAGGCAAATCGTCGCGACGGCGGTCATGGCGGCACTGCTGTTGTGGCTGACCCCGTTGTTTGAACCGTTCTGGCGCGGCGAGGCCTTCTCGCGCATCTGGTCGCTAAGCGTGCTGGTCGGCGCAGGCGCGGTCGCCTTCTTCGCCGCCGCCTTCGTGGTCGGTGCCCTCGACAAGGACCTTATTGCGCAGCTACGGCGCAAGCGCCCGGTCGCACCTGCCGCATCCGGCCCAGAAGCATAAGGATCACCATGCGCGTCGTTTCCGGAATCCAGCCGACAGGCAATCTCCATCTCGGGAATTATCTCGGTGCCATCCGCAACTGGGTGCGAATGCAGGACGAGCTGCCGAAGGACAGTGACTGCCTGTTTTTCCTCGCCGATCTTCACGCCATCTCCATGCCGCACGAACCGGCAGAGCTGCGTCGCGCGACACTGGAAATGGCCGCAGCACTGGTGGCCTGCGGGATCGATCCGCAGCGGTCCATCCTGTTCAACCAGGCGCAAGTGCCTGCCCATGCGGAGCTGCAATGGCTGCTCAATGGCACGGCGCGAATGGGCTGGCTGAATCGCATGACCCAGTTCAAGGACAAGTCGGGCAAGAACCGCGAGGGCGCGAGCGCCGCGCTGTTCACCTATCCCGTCCTGCAGGCTGCGGACGTACTGATTTATCAGGCTACCCACGTGCCCGTGGGCGAGGACCAGAAGCAGCACCTGGAGCTGGCGCGCGACATCGCGACCAAGTTCAACCACGATTTCGCTTCTGCAGACACGGCCATCTTTACCCTTCCCGAACCGATCAGCCCGCCGGATGCGGCGCGGATCATGTCCCTGCGCGACGGTAGCGCCAAGATGAGCAAGTCCGACCCCTCCGACATGAGCCGCATCAACCTGACCGACGATGCCGATACCATGGCGCAGAAGGTCCGCAAGGCGCGCACCGACCCCGAACCGCTGCCGAGCGAGCTTGATGGGCTGGAAGGTCGCGCCGAGGCCCTGAACCTTGTCGCCATCTATGCGGCGCTCGACGGCTCCACGCCCGAGGCCGTGCTGGCCGAATACGGCGGGCAGGGCTTTGGTGCGTTCAAGCCCGCGCTGGCCGAAAAGATGGTCGAGGTGCTCGGCCCGATCCGCGGACGTTTCGTGGAACTGAAGGACGACCGCGAGATGCTCGACGCGATTCTCGCGCGCGGCGCGCTGCTGGCCCGCGAACTGGCCGCCCCGACGCTCGACGCCGCTTACGAAGCGCTCGGGCTGGTTCGGGGCAGGCCCTGAGAAGTACGGCCAAGCGCCCTTAGTCGGGCGCTTTTTCAGCAAGCAGACCGTTTCGCATGGTTCAAGAACGGTTCACCCCGCCCTTGCTAGTGCACGGGTCATCGTAGACAATACCGGGCGCGCGCAAGGACCAGCCTCCTCGTTCGGCGTTTCGGGTCACACAGGCACGGGCCATTGTCGGCACGTTCTGGGAAGAGAATAGAGATCATGACAGCCATTCGCTCCATTTCCCGCCTTTTCAAACTGGCCGCCGCACCGCTGCTGATCGCGACCGGTCTGGCCGCCTGCGCCACGCCGTTCCGCGCGGACGTGTCGCGCTTCGAAAGCCAGCTGCCTGCACCGCAGGGCCAGAGCTTCGCGGTCGTCGCCGACGATCCGGCGCTGGCGGGCGGGCTCGAATTCGCGCTCTATGCCGACCGGGTGGAAGAGCAGATGGAGAAGCTGGGCTATACGCAGGCTGCTTCGCCCGAAGAGGCGACGCTGCTGGTCCGCTTTGACTATGGCGTCGATGAAGGCCGCGAAAAGGTCCGCAGCTCCAGCTTTGGCCACGATCCGTTCTACAGCTCGTGGTACGGCTATCGCCCCTATTACTACCGCCCGCGTCTGGGCTATTACCCGTCGCGCGCCTGGGGCTATGGCTGGTACGACCCGTTCTTCGACGGCGGCTATGACAGCTACACCGTCTACACCAGCGGGATCGACCTGAAGATCGACGACGCCGCGACCGGACAGCGCCTGTTCGAGGGCAAGGCCGAGGCCGCCTCCACCTCCAACCGCCTGCAATATCTGGTGCCCAACCTGGTCGAGGCGATGTTCACCGACTTCCCCGGCAATTCCGGCGAGACATTGCGGATCTCGATTGCACCAGAAGATCAGCCGGTGAAGAAGAACGAAAAGTAGGACGAAAGTCCGCCACAGATTTTGGCGAGGCGGGGCCGCAAAGCTCCGCCTCTTGCTTTCCTAGAGCTTCGCGTGGCCGCCGGTCGAGCCGAACCCGCCGCTCCCGCGCGCGGTATCGCCCAGCTCACCCACCTCGTCCCACGCCGCCAGCGTCACCGGCGCCAGTACCAGCTGCGCGATCCGGTCGCCGCGTGCGATGACAAAGTCCTCGGTTCCGAGGTTGATCAGGATCACTTTCAACTCGCCGCGATAGTCCGAATCGATCGTGCCGGGCGTGTTGGGCAGCGTGATTCCGTGCTTGAGCGCAAGGCCAGAGCGCGGGCGCACCTGCACCTCATAACCATATGGTATCGCCATCGCGAAACCGGTCGCCACCGGATAGCGGCAACCGGCAGGCAGCGTAACGTCCTCGGCGGAGACCACGTCCATGCCTGCCGCGCCGTTGGTGGCATAGGCAGGAACCGGCAGACCTTCTCCATGCGGCAGCCGTTTCAGCTGCACCGCGACAGGCTCAGGCATTCGCCTTCACCGTCTTCAGCTTGTCCGCCACTTCGAGCACCAGCCGCATGGCCACGTCCTGCTTGGTCATCGCCTCCCACTCATCGACCTTCTTCTCGCGCACGATATGCACCCTGTTGTTGTCGCCGCCCATCACGTCACCCGAGACGTCGTTGGCGACAATCCAGTCGACGCCCTTGCTCTTGCGCTTCTTCTTGGCGTTCTCGACCACATGCTCGGTCTCGGCGGCAAAGCCGATCAGCAGGCCCGGACGTTCGGGGCTGGCAGCGGTGCGCGCGAGGATATCGGGGTTCTCGGTCAGCATCAGCGCCGGCGGAGCGGAGCCGCGCTTCTTGATCTTCTCGCCCTTGTAATCGCGCGGACGCCAGTCGGCCACGGCAGCGGCCATGATCGCGCAATCGACCGGCAGCGCGGCCTTGACTGCGGCAGCCATTTCCTCGGCACTCTCGACATCGACGCGGTCGACGCCAAGCGGCGTTTCGAGGTTTACCGGCCCCGTTACCAACGTGACCTGCGCACCGGCAGCAGCAGCGGCGGCGGCGATGGCAAAGCCCTGCTTGCCTGAGCTGCGATTGGCGAGATAGCGCACCGGATCGATCGGCTCAT
>DDNW01000072.1:3294-3504 GCA_002341345.1 Erythrobacter sp. UBA2510 | reverse complement strand
GCGCACCGGATCGATCGGCTCATGCGTCGGACCCGCAGTGATCAGGATATGCTTGCCGTATAGCGGGCGGTGTTCGATGTCCTGCTCGAAAGCGGGCTGACCCGCGAGCGGGTCAAATGCCGACTTAGCCATGGCCGGAACGGTCGCCTGCGCGGGAGCGGCTTCCGGTGTGGGCGCAGCAGGTGCAGCTGGCACTTCCTTCACGGCAGG
>DDNW01000072.1:2578-3092 GCA_002341345.1 Erythrobacter sp. UBA2510 | reverse complement strand
GGCGCGGCGGCCTCTTCGCCCTCGAACGGTTGTGGTGCGCTCTGGCGGGCGTTGACCGTGTGGTTCATTGCCTCGCGATCGGTCGGCGGCGCGGCCGAAGCCGCACCCTTGCGCGCGAGCAGCGCGTCGGCGTCGCTCAGATCAGGTTCGGGCAGTTCTGGGCCAGCCGCGGGTTCGGCGCCGCCATCTTCATCGAAATGGACATCCTCGTCCTGGACCCGCTTGGGGTTCGAACGCGGGATGATCGAGGCGAGCAGACCGCTGAGGCCACCGCCACTCTTGCTCTCTTCGACGGGCGTATCGTCGTCCTCGTCAACCGGTGCTTCGTCCTGGTTGAGGTTGCGCAGGATCTTCTCGATCTCGCTCTGGCCCGCATCGCCGGGATCGAGGCCGAGCATGTCGGCGATCTCCAGCCACACCATTTCGGGTTCGGGCAGGCGACCGGGGCCGAATTCACCACAGGCCATCTCGCCCTCGTCAGGCATCATGATGCGCACGCCCTTCTCGGCCAGCG
>DDNW01000072.1:1937-2399 GCA_002341345.1 Erythrobacter sp. UBA2510 | reverse complement strand
CGGCAAGGACCGGCTTGTCGGTGGCCAGCAGCAGCGTGGTGCCCAGATCGTCGGCAATCCCGGCGTTCATCTTGGCGAGGAAATCGGCAGTCGCGGGGCACACGACCACGAGATCGGCCTCACGCGAGAGCTGGATATGGCCGATCTCGGCCTCGTTCTTGAGGTCCCACAGCGAGGTATGGACCTGATTACCGGACAAGGCGGCAAGGCTCATCGGCGTAACGAATTGTGCGCCACCATCGGTCAACACGCAGGTGACATCGGCCCCGCCCTTGCGGACGAGACGCACCAGTTCGCAAGACTTGTAGGCGGCAATGCCACCTCCCACCACCAGCAGGATGCGCGGGTTAGCCATGTCGTCGTCCCGGTCCCCCCGGTTTATTGGTGTCTCAAACAAGACTAGCTCCGGTATTAGCCCAAAGCCAGCCATGTCACACCATGGTTAAGGTTTACTTGACCCAA
>DDNW01000072.1:457-1772 GCA_002341345.1 Erythrobacter sp. UBA2510 | reverse complement strand
ATTGCGGTCAGCGTTTCGAAAAGAGCCCGTGGCACCAGCGCCAGACCCGCCGCATAGACGGGCAGGACCAGCATCACCCAGTAAAAATTCTCCACCCGCGCGAACAGCGCCATCGCCAGTCCCATCCCGGCGAAGAACAGCACGGCGAAAGCGCCCGTACGACCGCCCAGCCCGAGCCAGCCGAAGAACGGTAGCAGCGCCAGCGGGGCGGACCATGCGGGCGGCAGGAACAGGAGCGCGGTCAGCCGCGAGAGGCTTTGCAGCACCCAGTCGAGCCCGAGCATGCCCGACCAGCCCGGAGAAGCCTTGTCGCTGGCCAAGCGCACCGCCTCCACCGCCTGCGCATGGAGTACCATCACCACGGCGAAGATTACCAGCAGCGTGGTAATCGCGCCTGCCTCGCGCCAGCGCCTTTCGGTGACAGCAAAGGCCAGCCACAAGAGGACGAAGGGCACGGCGATTTCGCGAATGAATATTGCCGCCGCCGCCGCCAGCAGCGCAGGCCACCATACGCGCCGGTTATAAAGCCCCATTGCCAGCGACAGCAGCATGCCTGCCGGGATGTCATGCATCATCAGGACATGCGGGGTGAATACCGTGGTCGCGCTCATGAACAGGCAGATCGCGGCAAAGGTCCGCTCGGCGAGATTGATGCGGTCTGACAACTTGCGCTCCCACGCCAGCACGGTTGCCAGCAGGATGAGCCAGCAGAGGATCTGGAGGCCCTTATCGCCGACCAATTTATGGACCCAATAGAGCGTCGGAAGGCGTACGGTGACGAACGGGATCGTTGGGTAATTGGCCGCGCGATGTTCGTCGGTCGCCGCCGTGTAATAGCTCTCTCCCGCATCCACCCGTTCGACGATCCTGTGATACAGCGCGATGTCGCCATGTTTCCTGTGGCCGTTCTGGTCGACCGCCTCCTGCGTCTCGTCGGTCACGCGCGGCGGCGGCGGTGCGCTGGCTGTGGCCGCCGCCCATGTCAGCGCGGCGATCAGGCCGAACAGCAGCGCAATCCCGCCCCAGCGCGGCAGGCGTGCAAACGGGCGCTCCATCGCGCACCACCAGCCAAGGGGATCTTTCAGCACCTGCATCGCCAATCTCTTGCGCGCGTTGCGACCGCTCCTCAACGCCCCTTGGCCGAATTCCACAACGACGCGCATGCGCGCGGCAGATGGACCAGCCCCATGAAATAGGCCGGAACCACCATCAGCCCCCAATAGAAATTATCCGCCCGCCCCGCGATCATGAACATCACGCCATAGCCGAGATAGAGCAGGAAACCGGTCAGACCGAGGTCGCTCTTCCACCCGGC
>DDNW01000072.1:0-234 GCA_002341345.1 Erythrobacter sp. UBA2510 | reverse complement strand
CCCAGCCGATCAGCGGCAGCAGCGCCAAGGGCGCGGCTACCATCTCCGGCAGCAGCCATAGCGGGCTGGCAAGGACGATATTGCCCGTCCAGCCGGCGATGCCGCGCAAGGCCAGCCAGCCGGCAGAGGCGCCATCGCTTTCGTGCGTGACCGCCTCGACCGCGTTGACATGGGCAAGCAGGGCCACGGCGAACACCGCCACCAGCAGGCCCCACGCGCCCGCCTCGCGCCAAT
>DDNW01000067.1:12005-12329 GCA_002341345.1 Erythrobacter sp. UBA2510 | reverse complement strand
GCGACAATCGTGGCGTCGCGAGCCATGACGCCGATCCAGGCGGCCATCCTCGTCTCGTTCTTCACCTTTCTCGGACCCATCCTCGGCGGCACGGCGGTCGCCAACACGATCGGGAATTTCGTCGACGTGACCAATCTCGAGTCTGTCGCCTAGCTGACGGTCATCCTTGCCGGGCTTGCCGGCGCTATTTCATGGAACCTGATTACCTGGTGGTTCGGCCTGCCGGCCTCATCATCCCAGGCGCTCGTCGGCGGCCTCGTCGGCGCCGTTGTTGTTGCCGCCGGGCCAAGCCATGTTGTCTGGGGTTTCGCAGCTGCGGCGATG
>DDNW01000067.1:9187-11764 GCA_002341345.1 Erythrobacter sp. UBA2510 | reverse complement strand
ATTTCGCAGCTGCGGCGACCGGCCAGCTGACGGGCGTCACCAAGGTTCTGGGCGCGCTCCTCATCTCGCCTGTTCTTGGATTTCTCTTCGGCTGGGTGACCCATCGGATCATGAGCTTTGCTTTACGCGGTGCGCGTCCCACCGCCAACCGGTATCTTCGCTGGTTCCAATGGCTGGCGACCGCAGCACTCGCCTTCTCCCACGGCACCAATGACGCGCAGAAAGGTATGGGCATCATCGCCATGCTGCTGGTGCTCGGCGGGGTCAGTGCCGAATTCTATGTGCCTTTGTGGGTCATCCTCGCAAGTGCGTCGGCGATCACTCTGGGCACGCTGGCGGGCGGCTGGCGGATCGTGCGGACGCTCGGCTTTGGCATCTACAAGGTTCGGCCCATCCACGCTTTGGATGCCCAACTGACGTCAGCCGGCGTGATTCTGGCCGCCTCCGCGATCGGGGGGCCGGTGTCGACCACCCAGGTAGTCAGCACCGCCATCATGGGCATCGGCGCCTCCGAACGGCCAAAGGCAGTGCGCTGGAACACAGCCCGGCATATCGCTGGCACATGGCTCATCACCATGCCGGGGGCCGCTGCCGTGTCGATCGGGTTCTACCTTCTTACGCGGATTGCGTTGGAGGTAACAGGATGATGGATCAGAGTCTGGAGCTCTCTCATCTGCTGCTTTTTGCACAAAGCATTGGCATCGGCTTTTTGATCGGTCTTGAGCGGGAGCGACATGGAAATGCAGTAGCGGGCTTACGTACGTTCACATTGATCGCGCTCGCAGGTTCGTTGGGTGGCTATATCAGCAAACAAAGCACCGATAACGAGATTGCGCTCGTAATTCTCGGACTGGTGGCCATAAGCCTGCTGGTCGCGCAGTTCAAATCCAAATCTGAAGACCCCCATACTACAACGGTTCTGGCAGGCGTTCTCACCTTCGGCCTCGGATACATGCTGTGGGTAGGTCACCCGATTTTAGCCACCGCGCTCGCCGTCTTTATTACCGCCCTGCTCTATTTCCGCAAGGAACTGCGTAACGTCCCACACAGATTGACCAAGCAGGATATCATCTCATTTTTACAGTTTGCCGCAATTGCGTTCATCTTATTACCGATTTTACCTAATGCGACCTATGGCCCCTATGATGTCATAAATCCCTATGAAATTGGTTGGCTTGTCGTCCTGATCAGCGGTCTCAGTCTATTAGGCTATGTTGCGCTGCGATTGTTCGACCACAGGTCTGGAATTCTGATCGTCGGTTTATTGGGGGGAATGGCGTCAACAACGGCAACAACATTGGTCTATGCAAAACACAGCAGGCAACAAGAAGGATTTTCATACATAGCCGCCACGATAATTTTATTATCCCACCTGGTTCAATTCATCCGTGTTGGCATCTTGGTCTCTGTAATTGAATATACGATGCTTCCGCTCATGATCCCCTGGCTGGTGGGTGGCGGCACAGCCGGTGCGCTATTCGTGCGGTGCCGGGTTCCCATCGTTATTAGGTCGCGCAATCCTCTGCCAGCTCTGGACACTGGAAACCCCACCAAACTCGTCACTGCCGCCAGTTTCGCACTCCTTTTCGCAGTGGTATTGTTTCTCTCTGCATTCATGAACGACGTGCTGGCCGATACTGGCGTTTTCCTGGTTTCCTTCGTATCGGGGCTGACTGATCTGGATGCGATCACGGTATCAAACCTTAAACTCGTTTCTGATCAAATCGTTGCACCGAAAGTGGCGGCTTATGCAGTGATTTTAGCCTTTTTCGCCAACCTGATCTTCAAGTTCGGAATTATTTTGATCTTGGGTGACAGAGCTCTGAGATGGCCCACGTTTTTCGGATTCTCCGCCCTGTCCGTCGGCATTTTCGTGGGGATGATATCATATGAATATTTATAAGGACATTTCCATGACTGCCTCTCCCGTAGTCAAGAGAGGACAATCACATCCGGATCGCCGATCGTTGACGAAGTGCACCCTCTGTATGCTTTGGCAACAACCGGACGATCTTCTCCAAAGTGATTGGCTAGAGCGAGCAAAGGAAATGCGGTGATGACCAGGCCAAACACGACAACGAATAAACCCACCTCGCGGTTTTTAAGACTCTTGAATGCAGTGTTTCCGCGTATGCCGGATTTCTATGGCTTGCTGAACGATCAATGCGATCTGGTTGTGCATGCAATGGACGAGTTTGTCGCCTTCATGGAAACGGGGGATACAGCCAAGGCGAAGGAAGTGCGCCGGCTTGAGCACGAAGGCGACAAGCTCAAGGCCAGAAACATCGACGTGCTGAATCGCTCCTTCTCGACGCCATTCGATCGCGAGGATATCTACCGGGCGAGTACCGCCATTGACGAAGGCCTCAACTACGCCAAGACCACGGTGCGCGAGATGGAGATACTTGGAGTAGAGCCTGACATGCACATGCTTGAGATGGCAAGACTCCTGCATCAGGGTGCGAAAGCACTGCAAGCCGGCTTCGCCAGGTTGAAGACGAAGCCGCTGGACACGGAGCGCGACGCAGCCACCGTCCGAAAGACCGAACGCCAGGCCGAAAAGATCTACCGTCAGGC
>DDNW01000067.1:8545-8963 GCA_002341345.1 Erythrobacter sp. UBA2510 | reverse complement strand
TCGCAGCGCGTCGGAAGGAACCGGGGGAAGACCTCGAACTATTGCTGGAGCCGATGGATCAGGCGGCATGCGCCGCGGTCGTCCAAGGGTTGTCCTTTGTCATGGAGGCGCTGAAACGGCGTGAGATTTATCGTCACCTGTCCAACGCCGCTGATCATCTGGCGCATGCCGGCGATATCCTGCATGACATCATCGTCAAGACAGCCTGAGGGCGCGACACAGCGAAATTTCAAGGAGTTTGAGAGATGAGCAAGAAAGCCAAGAACGATAAACCCGAGTCCGAGGGCTACAAGAAGACTCTCCGGCGGCTTCAGATCGAATTGGTCAAGCTGCAGCGGCATCTGATTGAGAACGATCTGCAGATCCTCATCCTCTTCGAGGGCCGCGATGCTGCGGGCAAGGACGGCGTCATCAAGCG
>DDNW01000067.1:4010-8223 GCA_002341345.1 Erythrobacter sp. UBA2510 | reverse complement strand
ATCTGCCGTCGACCCAGGAAATGGTCCTGATGAACCGCAGTTGGTACAATCGCGCCGGCGTTGAGCGTGTCATGGGATATTGCAGCGACGGGGAATATGAAGAATTCATGCGCTCGGTGCTGCCCTTCGAACACATGCTCGTGGATGCCGGGATCCAGCTGTTTAAATATTATCTGGATATTTCAAAGGAGGAACAGCAACGTCGTCTCAAAGACCGCCGCATCGATCCGCTAAAGCAGTGGAAGATCAGTCCGATCGACAAGGTCGCCATCAAGCATTGGGGCGATTACAGCGCCGCCCGCAACGAGATGTTCGAGCGCACCCACAATGAGATCACGCCCTGGTATGTGGTTCGGGCGGACGACAAAAAACGCGCCCGCCTCAATGTCATCCGTCATCTGATGTCGCTGGTCGACTGCCCCGACAAGGACGAGCACGCCGCCAAGCCGGATCCGGAGATCGTCTTCGCCTATGACGAGAGACAACTCGAAAACGGCGCGATTGCCCGGTGATGAGCGGTGGCCAGGCCGGTCGTCAGTGACCGCTATGCTCTCCCTCCGCGGTCCAGCGCGACAGAAAGACACGCTCATAGGCGAACACAGCGGCGATGGCGCCAACCGCGATGACCACGATGATCGGGTCGGATTGCAGCTTCATGGCGCCGAAGACGCCGAGCACGAGCGCGTCGAGCGCGATGGCCGCGATTAGCACCCAACCACTTGCGCCGATCTCGTGACGCAGGCGGCGGAAGACACCCCAGTGGATCAAGATATCCATCACCAGGTAGAAGAACGCGCCAAGCGACGCGATGCGGCTGAGATCGAAGAACACGGCCAGAACCGACGCGATCACCACCGTGTAGACCAGCGTATGCTCGCGGATCGGGCCGGACATGCCAAAATGGCTGTGCGGGATCATCTCCATGTCGGTCAGCATCGCCAGCATGCGCGAGACGGCGAAGACGCTTGCGAGCAGGCCCGAAGCGGTGGCGACAACGGCAAGCGCGATGGTGAAATAGAAGCCGTAGGGACCGAGCGCCGGCTCCGCCGCCTCGGCCAGTGAATAGTCCTTGGCGGCGACGATGTCTTCAAGCGAAAGGCTGGAGCCGACCGCGAATGCGACGAGCAGATAGACCACCACGCAAATCGCGATGGAAAAGATGATCGTGCGGCCGACATTGCGATGCGGGTCGACGATCTCGGCGCCGCTGTTGGTAATCGTGGTGAAGCCCTTGAACGCGAGGATCGACAGGGCGACCGACGCCGTGAAGCCAGCGATCGGGATGGTCTCGGACGATCCGGACGCAGGCTCGAAGGTGAACCCGCTGGCCGCGAGCGCCGCAATGCCGAAGACGGCAATGCCGCCGATCTTCAAAAACGCCATAACGACCGAGAACAGGCCGACGGAGCGGTTGCCCGAGATGTTAACCAGATAAGCAAAGACGATCAGCCCAACGGCGAGCGCGGGCACAAGAATACTATCCGCACCCAGATCGAACGGTCTGAGGACGTAGGTCCCGAAGGTCCGCGCGACAAGGCTCTCATTGATCACCATCGAGAGCGCCATCAGCAGAGACGCTGCCGCCGCGATCGCCCCCGGCCCGTAGGCCTTCTGCAAGATCATTGCGATCCCGCCGGCGGACGGAAAAGCGTTCGACATCTTCACATAGGTGTAGGCGCTGAACCCGGTCACGATGCCGCCTGCGATGAAGGAGAGCGGGAACCATGGTCCCGCCAGTTCGGCAATCTGCCCGGTGAGCGCGAAAATTCCCGCCCCGATCATGACACCGGTGCCCATCGAGACACCGCCAATCAAGGTAATGCTGTTCGCTTGGTATTCAGATTTCATCGTGCGCTTTCGCCTACTCTACAGTGTCTGTGTTTTTGATTTTGCACATTACTACGCAGCATTGCTCGGCGCCTCGACCCAAATTAGTAGTTTTCATTATATTTACTCCGACACGAACTTATTCCGCGGTCAATCTAAAGTTCTGAATTGCCCAACCTTCCTGGAGGTGCTGCGATTTTCCAATTGCTATCACCGGACAAATCAACCGCAACCGAAAAGAACATGCTGGTCTCCAGTTTCCAGTAAGCATTTAGAGCCGGTAACGGTACCAATACCGGCCTAAAAGGTGAGATGAAACGTCATGAAGCCGCTCTTTTAATCCTCTTGCCCGCGGCGACGCGGGCGGGCTCTGCACAGGTCTGCCAGGGCCAGAGGCGTCCCATGGCGATGTAGATGAAGGAGCCGGACCAGGCAATCAAAAGCAGGCCGTTCAAGGCCTCGACGCCGGTGACAAAGCGCAGGTGATCGCTGGGGAACACGTCGCCGAGTCCGAGCGAGGTGTAGCTCACGATCGAGAAGTAAAGGTAGTCGAGCGGTTCGGCGACGGCCAGACCTCCGAAGCTGCCGAGGGCGAGCACGCCATCGCCGAGTGCATACGCGCCTGCGTAGAGACCGACCTCGACGAGGTGGGCTGCAAGCGCCATCAAAATAATAACCAGGATGCGCACGCCAGCCGTCATCGCGATCCGCGCCATGCCGCCGGACAGCCAGCGCAGAACTGCGTAATGAAACAAGAACGTGACGACGACGAGCGACACCGCCAACATTGTCGCGACAACCATCTAAGCCTCCCTGTTCGTTTCGACCTTTCATTCTTTCTTCCCATCGGCCCATGGTGGCGCGGGCGGTGGAAACGCGGCGCCCGGGGTAAGAGAAGCCCGCCGCTCGCAGCTCTCGGTTTCCGCGCTGCACCACAGGCGATGGCACTAGGTCTCGCGTG
Organism: Erythrobacter sp. UBA2510; assembly: GCA_002341345.1. Taxonomy (GTDB): domain Bacteria; phylum Pseudomonadota; class Alphaproteobacteria; order Sphingomonadales; family Sphingomonadaceae; genus Alteraurantiacibacter. The sequence goes on along the minus strand of DDNW01000067.1, from coordinate 5,435 downwards.
CCGATGCGGCGGCGACGTCCAGGGGAGCGTCCGAACCGAGGCCCTGATCGATGAGGCGGCTCAGTTCCTCACCGCCCAGCGTCTCCTTCTGAAGAAGCTCCTCGGCGGCCTTGTCGAGGGTCGCGCGCTTCTCCTTGAGGATGGTCATCGCGTTCTCGAAGGCTTTGTCGACCAGCTCACGCACTGCATCGTCGATCTTGCGGGCCGTCTCCTCGCTGTAGCGGCGCTCGAGGCCGGTAGTCATCGGCATCGGTCCTAGGAAACGCTGCGGCTCGTCTTCGTAGGCGATCTGCCCCAGCGTATCGGCCATGCCGAAGCGGGTGACCATGCTACGCGCGATGTCGCTGGCCTTGGCAATATCGTCGGCTGCGCCAGTCGAGATCTCGTCGAACACCACCGTCTCCGCCGCACGCCCGCCCAGCAGCACCACCAACTTGTTCTCGAGTTCGCCCCGGCTCATCAGGAAGCGGTCCTCGGTCGGGCGCTGGATCGTGTAGCCGAGCGCGCCAATGCCGCGCGGAATGATCGAGACTTTGTGGACGGCGTCCATGTCCGGCAACGACATGGCGACCAGCGCGTGGCCCATCTCGTGGTAGGCGACGACCTTCCGCTCCTTGGGGTTCAGGAGCCGGTTCTTCTTCTCCAGACCGGCGACGATGCGCTCAATCGCCTGGGTAAAGTCTTCAAGCGAAACTGCCTCGGCGCCGCGCCGCGTGGCGAGCAGGGCGGCCTCGTTGACCAAGTTGGCGAGATCGGCCCCGCTGAACCCCGGGGTGAGCGCCGCGATCTGCTCGACGTTCACGTCGTTGGCGATCTGCGCCTTCTTCAGATGTACGTCCAGGATCGCAATGCGGCCGATCTTGTCCGGCCGATCAACAAGGACCTGGCGGTCGAACCGACCCGCCCGCAACAGAGCGGGATCGAGGATCTCGGGGCGGTTGGTCGCCGCCAGCAGCACCAGGCCCTCACGCGGATCGAAGCCGTCGAGCTCAGAGAGGAGTTGGTTAAGGGTCTGCTCCTTCTCGTCATGGCCGCCCATGCCGGGAAAGGCGCCGCGGGCCCGGCCGAGGGCGTCGAGTTCGTCGATGAAAATAATCGCCGGGGCCTGCTTGCGCGCCTGTTCGAACAGGTCGCGCACCCGAGCAGCGCCGACGCCGACGAACATCTCCACGAACTCCGAGCCGCTGATCGAATAGAAAGGCACGCCAGCCTCGCCGGCAACCGCGCGAGCCAGAAGCGTTTTGCCGGTGCCTGGCGGTCCGACCAACAAAACGCCCTTGGGCATTCGAGCCCCAAGCCGGCCGTAGCCCTGCGGCTCCTTCAGGAAAGCCACGATCTCCTCGAGTTCGGCCTTGGCCTCGTCGACACCGGCGACATCCTCGAAAGTGACCTTGGTGTCGGTCTCCAGATAGACCTTGGCCTTTA
>DDNW01000067.1:2248-3773 GCA_002341345.1 Erythrobacter sp. UBA2510 | reverse complement strand
ATCGACATCATGCCGCCGCCGAAGCCCTGCTTCTCGGCCATGCGTCGGATCAGGAACATCCAGACAGCGAAGAACAGCACCATGGGTAGGAGCCAAGACAAGAGGTTGCCGAGGAACGTGTTATCCCTGGCGGCCGAGAACGGCACGCCATATTGCTCGAGCCGCTCGGCAAGCGCCGGATCGACGCGGTTGGCGACAACGTGCTGTTGCTGCGCGCCTTCTTCGCCCTTCAGTGTCCCGCGGATGTACTGCGAGGTGACTGTCACCTCGCTCAAGCGGCCTTCCTCCAGATATTGCTCGAACGCGCTGTAGGGGATGGTCTCAACGTGTTGCCCTTGAGACCAGAAGTTCTGAAGCATGATGATCCCGAACACCGCCAGGATCGCGTACCAGATGTTGATCTTCATTCGCCGGTCCATGGCGCTCCTCCTGCAGCTGTGCCCTCAGCGCCGGGCCTAGCAGTCCAATCGGAGGGCTTGTCACCGGCCCGTCGTTCAAGCTGCCGGCCCCCCGTGAAACCGGCTACCATCATGAGGGCATCCGCTCCAAGGCGAGGGCGATCCCCTGCCCGCCCCCGATACAGAGTGTCACGAGGCCACGCTTGACCCCGTCGCGCTCCATCGCATGCAGGAGCCGCGTCGTGAGAACGGTTCCAGTCGCGCCGATCGGATGGCCGTGCGCAATGGCGCCGCCCTCGACGTTGACGATGTCTTCTTCGAGCCCGATTTCACGCACCAATGCAACGGCAATCGCGGCGAAAGCCTCGTTGATTTCGACCCGGTCGAGATCGCCGACACCCCAACCCGCGCGCTCCAGGGCCTGATAGACGGCGGGCATCGGGCCAAGTCCGAACATGCCCGGCTCGACCGCGCCCACACCGTAGGAAACCAGCCTGGCCATGGGCTTAAGACCGTTCTTCTCCGCCCAACCTGCTTCGGCGACAATCATCGCGGCCGCGCCGCTATTGAGCCCCGGCGCGTTGCCGGCGGTGATGGTGCCGTCCTTGCGGAAGGCGGGCTTGAGCTTGCTCAGGCTGTCGAGAGTGGTATTGGGCCGGTTGTGCTCGTCGGTATCGAAAGTCGTCGTCCCCTTGCGGGTCTTGAGTTCGACCGGAGCGATCTCTTGCTTGAACTTGCCGGCGGCCTGGGCCTCGGAGAAGCGCCGCTGGGAGCGCTCGGCCCAGCGATCCTGGTCCTCGCGGGTGACCTGGGCTTGCTTCACCAGATCTTCCGTGTGCCAGCCTGAATGCTCGCCGGAGAAGGCGTCGTTGAGACCGTCATGGAGCATGCTGTCATACATCTGAGCGTCGCCCATTCGATAACCCCAGCGGCCCCGCTGTATGAGATAGGGCGCCTGGTCCATGTTCTCCATGCCGCCGGCAACCGTGCAGTCGAGATGGCCGAGCATGACCTCCTGGGCCGCCGAGGCGATCGCCTGAGCACCCGAGCCGCACACACGGTTTACGGTCATGGCCGGCACGTCCACGGGAATGGCAGCGCCAATCGCCGCCTGACGCGCAGGATTC
>DDNW01000067.1:0-2136 GCA_002341345.1 Erythrobacter sp. UBA2510 | reverse complement strand
TGAACCACCTGACCCATGACCACGGCCTGGATAAGCGACGGATCAAGGCCGGACCGCTCGAGCGTCGCGCGAATCGTCGTGGCGCCGAGCTCGGTTGCCGGCAAGTCTTTCAGGGAACCGCCATAGGTGCCAATCGCCGTGCGGACGGGGGAGCAGAGAACAACCTGATTGTGAGTCATCGAGGTAACTTCCTTCTTATTTCGCTGGGGAGCGCTAGGTTCGCGGTTTCGCTCAAGTCATGTACTGGCCGCCATTGACGGTCAGCGTCGAGCCGGTGATGAAGCCCGCTTCGTCGCTCGCCAGAAAGAGGACTGCCCGGGCGACCTCGTCAGGCCGGCCGAGCCGGCCGACCGGGATCTGGGCGACGATGCCATCGAGGATCTTTTGTGAGACTGCGGCAACCATATCTGTCGCGATATAACCCGGGGCAATGGCATTGACGGTAATGCCCTTAGCGGCGCTCTCGAGCGCCAGAGCCTTGGTGAAACCGAGAAGGCCAGCCTTGGCCGCCGCGTAGTTGGTCTGCCCGAGTTGGCCCTTCTGGCCGTTGATCGAACTGACGTTGACGATGCGGCCGTAGCCGACCTTGCGCATGCCGGGGATGACGGCGCGGCACATGTTGAAGCAGGCGGTGAGATCGGTCTCGATCACGTCGCGCCATTGCTCAGACGATAGCTTGTGGAGCATGGCGTCGCGGGTGATCCCCGCATTGTTGACGAGGATCTCGACCGGTCCCAGCGTGGCGGCAATCTGAGCCACGCCCGCGGCGCAAGCCTCATCATCGGCCACGTCCCATTTGAAGACAGGAATGCCCGTAGCCGCCTCGAAGCCTTCGGCCGCCTCGTCGTTACCGTGATAGGTCGCGGCGACGGCATAGTCCGCGTCGCGCAGGGCCTTGGCGATTGCCGCGCCGATCCCGCGCGTGCCGCCCGTTACCAATGCGGTTCGACCCACAACGTCAGCCACCGCGCCGACCCGGAAGCGATTTGCTTTGGTGGACCCGGGTTCGTTCTGCCATCGGGAATCGGGGTGCGTGTTCGATATATCCGCTCCATACACGTTTTCCGCTCACGATCTCTCCTCCATTGCGGTTTTGACCTCTTCACGACGTTGGTATCTTAGAAGACGAAGAACGGCTGCTTCCGTTACAGGAGACACCAAGCCTGGCTTGGTCGATGTCGTTCGGCCGGGCCGATCCGCTGGCGCGGTCCCGCGCTCCCGTGAAAGATTTGTGTAACGATCAGCGACCGCTTCACGTCTTTAATTACGCCATGAGAATCTGGATTATCGCACCGGTCCGGCTTGGACAGCGGAAGGTCGAGGCCTGATGGTCAGAAAAGTGGGATGCATCGCCCTTGCTGTTTCGAGGTCCGGCTTGATTGCGAGCACCAACGAACTTCTTCCGGAGTCTGAAGATTCTCAGGGACCGCGAACCTGGCCATGTGGATGCGCGCAGGACGCGTCTGATCGCCTGCCCAATTGCAATTGCTTGACGGCAAGCTCAGCCGCGGACGGGCCTATAGGTAACGAGGGCGGGTGCGGGGATCCAGCGGACCCCCCGTGCGACTTCGACGACGCCGAGCTGGAGGCAATTCTACGGGAGTTCATTGGGACGCTGATTGGACTCCTACAGCCCCATTGTGCCGAGGTGGTTTGGCGTGCCGAAATCTTGGATCAGACGCCGCCCGAGATCGCGCAAGAGATGAAGCTCAGCGAACGGACGGTCACCGAACGCCTGCGGGCAGGCCGCAGCGCCCTCCTTCATCTCGTCATGATGACACTTCAACCACCCTCTCAAGCGTGAGCGGAGCACCTTCCGATCCCGCCGCTCTCGCTTCCGCCTTCTCGGCGACGCGGCAGATCGGCCCGATCGGGCCGATGACGACGGCATCGGAGCTAGTTCATACGGCGTCCAACTCCGTGGGACGGTCTTGCGCATCGCTGAAGACGGAAGGCGGTACAGGCGCAGTCCGCGCCGGTCGGAACGAATGAACGACTAGTCCGCGTGGCGCACGGGCAAGGCGGTGAGGACCTTCCAAGTGAAGTGCTCGTATATGCCTGACCAATAGGCGCCGAAGGCAACGGCAAAGAGCAGTTCCTCGACCGGCATGCCGGCGATAGGGCAATTGATCCAAT
>DDNW01000120.1:1965-3525 GCA_002341345.1 Erythrobacter sp. UBA2510 | reverse complement strand
GGCGTCTATTCGATGCTGGGCGACATCGCCCCGCTTAAGGAAATGATCGCGGTCGCGAAGAAATACGGCGCGATGGTGCTGGTCGACGAGGCGCATTCGATGGGTTTCATCGGCGAGAACGGGCGCGGCGTCGCCGAGGCGCAGGGCGTGATCGAGGACGTCGATTTCATCATCGGCACCTTCTCCAAGAGCGTCGGGACGGTGGGCGGCTTCTGCGTGTCCAACCACCCCAAGTTCGAGATTATGCGGCTGGTGTGCCGCCCCTATGTCTTCACCGCCAGCCTGCCGCCGAGCGTCGTGGCGACCGCGGCGACCTCGATCCGCAAGCTGATGCATGGCTCAAACAAGCGTGCGCATCTGTGGGAGAACTCGCGACGGCTGCATGGCGGCCTGACGCAGCTGGGCTTCACGCTCGGCACCAAGGAACCGCAAAGCGCCATCGTCGCGGTGATCATGCCCGACCTTGAACGTGGAGCGGCGATGTGGGAAGCGCTGCTGAAGGAAGGCCTCTACGTCAACCTCGCCCGTCCGCCGGCAACGCCCGCCAATATGACGCTGCTGCGTTGCTCGCTCTGCGCCGAACATAGCGAGGAAGAGGTCGAGACGATCCTGGGAATGTTCGAACGCGCGGGGAAGGCCGTCGGCATCATTTAATCGCCTGCTATCCGGTAAATCGCGGGCGGGTTCTGTTGGCCAATGCCACCAGCGAGAGCATCACCGGCACCTCGACCAGCACACCGACCACGGTGGCCAGCGCAGCGCCACTGGTCAGGCCGAACAGGCCGATGGCCACAGCCACAGCCAGCTCGAAGAAATTCGATGTACCGATAAGCGCGCAGGGTGCGGCAATGTTGTGGGGCACTCGCCATGCCCATGCGGCTGCATAAGCGACAGCAAATATTCCGTAGGACTGAATGATGATCGGGATCGCAATCAGCACGATCAGCACCGGCTGGCCAACGATGGTTTGCGCCTGAAAAGCGAACAGCAGCACTACTGTCGCCAGCAGGCCGATGATCGAGAACGGCTTCAGCAGCGCCGTGAACGCATCCACTGAACCGATATCGCCACCGGAGCGCGCGACCAGTGCCCTACGCGTCAGCCAGCCCGCCGCCAGCGGAATGACCACGTAGAGCACGACCGAGAGCAGCAGCGTCTCCCACGGCACCAAGATGTCGGTCACGCCTAGCAACAGGGCTACGATCGGGGCAAACGCGACGATCATGATCAGATCGTTCACCGAGACCTGGACCAGCGTATAGGCCGGATCGCCCCTGGTCAGCTGCGACCAGACGAAGACCATCGCGGTACAAGGCGCTGCGCCCAGCAGGATGAGCCCTGCGATATATTGCTCTGCATCGGCCGCATCGATCAGGCCGGTGTAGATGTGGTCGAAGAACAGCACGGCTATTGCAGCCATGGTGAAAGGCTTGATCAGCCAGTTCACGACAATGGTGATGATGAGGCCCTTTGGGCGAGAACCGATATCGCGAATGCTGGCGAAATCGACGCCGACCATCATCGGATAGATCATCGCCCAGATCAGTACGGCGACGACAA
>DDNW01000120.1:886-1782 GCA_002341345.1 Erythrobacter sp. UBA2510 | reverse complement strand
CCAGATCAGTACGGCGACGACAAGGTTGACCGAGGCGATCTCGACACCCGCCAGCCCGGCCACTGATTGCGGCGCAATCAGGCCCAGCCCGACACCTGCGCAGATGGCGAGGGCGACCCACAGCGACAGCCAGCGTTCGAACAATGCCATCAGCCAGTCCCTCCCTCAGCTTCGCGGCCGATCGCGGTCAGCGCATCGCGCCATGCCTTCGAATCCAGCGCGCCCTCGTCCAGCGCAAGCAGCGCCGCGACCCGCATCGCCAGCCGGTCATAGGCGATTTCTAACCCGGCCATGTCGCCATCCACATGGCTACCGTCTTCGGCATAGCCAGCCGGATCGGGGATGCCCCAATGCGCCTGCACCGGATGACCGGGATAGACCGGGCAGCTCTCGCCCTTGGCATTGTCGCACACGGTGATGACCGCATGGATCTGCGGCGCATCGGGCCGGGCAAACACATCCCAGCTTTTCGAGCCGAGTACGTTGGTGTCATGGCCCTTGCTTGCCAGCAGTGCGAGCGCGAGCGGATTGGGCTCACCACGTGGTCTGCTACCGGCAGAGAAGGCGGCAAATCGGCCCGGCGCGGCATCGCGCAGGATCGCCTCAGCGAGGATAGAGCGCGCCGAATTGGCAGTGCAGAGGAACAGGATGTTCCGCATGGTCAGGCCTCGCAGACCGGCGCAACCATCGACGCGTCGCATGCTTCGCCGCCACAGCAATTGTCTGTGAGATACGCCACGAGTGCATTCATGACGCGATAGTTTGCCGAATAGATAAGCGAGCGCCCCTCGCGCTGCTGGTCGATCAGGCCTGCTTCGGTCAGTTGAGCGAGATGAAACGATAGCGAGGAGTTGGGTACGCCCAGCGCCTCCGCGATCCGTCCCGCCGCAAGGCCT
>DDNW01000120.1:462-722 GCA_002341345.1 Erythrobacter sp. UBA2510 | reverse complement strand
CGAGACGGTGTTCCTGCGCGAGTGCAGATAGCGCCGTGATGACCTGATTTGCTTTCATTTCGACATATATCGAAATGTTTCTGCTTCCTCGCAAGCCTTATTTCGATGTTAATCGAAATATTTCTATCAGAGTTGCTCGATCGAGGTGACGTTGGCGCAGGGATCGCTCGGGTCGCTCTCGTCGCCATGGCCAAGCTGGGTGATGGCAATGAAGCCGCCGATCACCAGCACCACGAACAGGCCCGACAGCCATACGAGAT
>DDNW01000120.1:0-294 GCA_002341345.1 Erythrobacter sp. UBA2510 | reverse complement strand
CACGAGATATTTGTCGACGAAGCTCTTGATCGGAGCGCCAAAGACCCGGAACAGCACCCCCACCAGCATGAACACGAAGCCTCGCCCAGCGATGCTGGCGAGCGCGAAGGTGCCGAAATTCATCGCGATGAACCCTGCCGTGATCGTCAGCAGCTTGAAGGGAACCGGCGTCGTTCCGGCGATCATGATCGCCTGCCAGTCATTCTCGCGCAGGTAGCAGGCGGCCTTCGGGAAAGCTTCGGTCAGGCCGAGCACGTCGAGCAGCCAGACGCCGATCGCTTCGTAGAGGAAGTA
>DDNW01000134.1:32117-48296 GCA_002341345.1 Erythrobacter sp. UBA2510 | reverse complement strand
CGGGAAACCATACAAGCGGGCCCAGCCCGCGAAAGGCAAGCAGAGCTTGCCGGCAAAGGTTGCCCCGCAGGATTCCAGAGGTCCGAAACGAGAGCGCCCCGGCCGCGGGAGAACGGTCGGGGCGCACAGGGAGGCACGACACCGCGCGGGCACGCGGCGAGGTGTGTTCGGGACGGGCCGTTATTCGGCGGCCATCACCGGCTTCACGTAGGAAATCGGTGCGTTTTCCGCGTCCTCGAAGGTCACCAGTTCCCAAGCGTCTTCCTGCTTGAGCAGCTCACGCAGGAGGGCGTTGTTGAGCGCGTGGCCGGACTTGTGACCCACGAACTCGCCGATCAGGCTGTGGCCGAGCTGGTACAGGTCACCGATGGCGTCGAGCATCTTGTGTTTGACGAACTCGTCGTCATAACGCAGGCCGTCCTCGTTGAGGATGCGGTACTCGTCCACCACGATGGCGTTGTCCACGCTGCCGCCCAGCGCCAGGTTCTGGCTGCGCAGGAACTCGATGTCGCGCATGAACCCGAAGGTCCGGGCCCGCGCCACTTCCTTCACAAATGACGTGGAGGAAAAGTCGATGCTGGCCACCTGGTTGCGCTCTTCGAACACCGGGTGATCGAATTCGATCGAGAACGTCACCTTGAAGCCATCGAACGGTTTGAAGGTGGCCACTTTGTCGTCCTCGCGGACGGTGACTTCCTTCTTGATGCGGATGAACTTCTTGGCGGCGTCCTGCTCCTTGATGCCCGCGGACTGCAGCAAGAACACGAAAGGACCGGCACTGCCGTCCATGATCGGCACTTCCGGCGCCGACAACTCCACGTAGGCGTTGTCGATGCCCAGACCGGCCATGGCGGAAAGCAGGTGTTCCACGGTGCCCACTTTGACGCCGTCTTGAACCAGCGTGGTGGAGAGCGTGGTTTCACCGACTTTATCGGCGCCGGCGGGGATTTCCACCACCGGATCCAGGTCCACCCGGCGGAATACGATGCCGGCGTTCGCGGGCGCCGGGCGCACCGTCAGGTACACCTTTTCACCGGTGTGAAGACCCACGCCGGTGGCGCGAATCACATTTTTGAGAGTTCGTTGTCTGATCATCGATCCGTCACAAATCCGTCGGTATCCCGGAGGATACGGGTATCCTCAACGCGAAATAAGGGGGCGATGATAGCAAATCTCCCCTTTTCGCACCATATTTCCAACGCCGTCAGTCAGCCTGACGGCGCAGGAAGGTCGGGATATCGATAAAGTCCAGGTCTTCCGCGGTGTTCACGGCCTGGCGACCACCGCCACCCGCGGCCTGCTGCTGGGCGCGCTTGCGCTCCACCGCCGGACGATCCAGATCGTTATAGTCCACCCGGCCATCGGCGCCCATGGGGGTCTGACGCCCGCGCACCACTTTCAGTTCCTGGTGCTGCGCACCCAGACCGGTGGCCACCACGGTGACGGAAATATTATCGCCCATATCCGGGTCGATCGCCGTGCCGATGATCACGTTGGCGTCTTCGCTGGCCAGTTCGCTGACGATATCGCCCACTTCGGAGAACTCATCCAGTGCGATGGACTCGTTGGCGGTGATATTGATCAGGATGCCGCGCGCGCCGCGCAGGTCCACGTCTTCCAGCAGCGGGCTGGAAATCGCCGCCTGGGCCGCTTCCGCCGCCCGATTGTCGCCGCTGGCGACGCCGGTGCCCATCATCGCGGTGCCCATCTCGCTCATCACGGTGCGCACGTCGGCGAAGTCGACGTTGATCATGCCGGGACGGACGATCAGGTCGGCGATGCCCTTCACCGCGCCCTGCAGCACTTCGTTGGCCGCCTTGAAGGCGTCCAGCAGGGTGGTGGAGCCGCCCAGCACGGACTGCAGCTTCTCGTTGGGGATGGTGATCAGCGAGTGCACGTGCTCCTTGAGCGCTTCGATCCCTTCCTGGGCGGAGCGCATGCGCTTCTTGCCCTCGAACGGGAACGGCTTGGTGACCACGGCCACGGTGAGGATGCCCAGCTCCTTGGCCACTTCGGCCACCACCGGTGCCGCGCCGGTGCCGGTGCCGCCGCCCATACCGGCGGTCACGAACACCATATCGGCGCCTTCCAGCAGCTCGGCGATACGCTCACGGTCTTCCATGGCGGACTGCCGGCCGATGTCCGGGTTGGCGCCGGCGCCCAGGCCCTTAGTGACCTGGCTGCCGAGCTGAATCACGGTTTTCGCGGAGGAGTTGCGCAGCGCCTGGGCGTCCGTGTTGGCGCAGATGAAATCCACGCCTTCCACGTTGGAACGCACCATATGATCGACGGCGTTGCCACCGCCGCCACCGACGCCCACTACTTTGATCACCGCGCCATGGGGTACGGAATCTTCGAGTTTGAATTGCATGGTTGATCTCCCGTTAATGCTTCCCTGTTTACTGCTTTTCCCAAAACCGGCCGGACCATCCGACCGCTTCTGAAACCTTTAAAAATTGCCCTGGAACCACTTCTTGAAGCGTTCCATCCAGTTCACTTCGCCGCCGCCGGCCTGGGCACGAGGGCTGCGTCCTTCCTTCTCCATGCGCTGGCCGTACAGCAGCAGACCCACGGAGGTGGAATAAATCGGGTTGCGCACCACATCGGTGAGCCCGGCCACGCCCTGCGGCGTGCCCAGACGCACCGGCATGTGGAAAATTTCCTCGGCCAGTTCCGCCGCGCCCTCGATCTTCGAGGAGCCGCCGGTGAGCACGATGCCGCCGGGGATCATGTCCTCGAACCCGGAGCGGCGGATTTCCGCCTGGATCAGGGTGAACAGCTCGTCGTAGCGCGGCTCCACCACCTCGGCCAGGTTCTGGCGGCTGAGGGTGCGCGGCGGCCGGTCGCCGACGCTGGGCACCTTGATGGTCTCGTCGGCGCCGGCCAGCTGGGTCAGCGCGCAGGCGTACTTGATCTTGATCTCGTCGGCGTGCTGCTTGGGCGTGCGCAGCGCCATGGCGATGTCGTTGGTGACCTGGTCGCCAGCGATCGGAATGTTGGCGGTGTGGCGGATCGCCCCCTCGGTGAAGATGGCGATGTCGGTGGTGCCGCCGCCGATGTCGACGATGCACACACCCAGCTCGCGCTCGTCCTCGGTGAGCACCGAGTGCGCGCTGGCCAGCTGCTCGAGGATGATGTCCTCCACTTCCAGGCCGCAGCGGCGCACGCATTTTTCGATGTTCTGGGCGGCGTTCACCGCGCAGGTCACCAGGTGCACCTTGGCTTCCAGCCGCACGCCGCTCATGCCCACCGGCTCGCGGACGCCTTCCTGGTTGTCGACCACGTATTCCTGCGGCAGCACGTGCAGGGTCTTCTGATCGGCGGGAATCGCCACCGCCTGGGCGGCGTCGATCACCCGGTCGATGTCCGCCTGGGTCACTTCCCGGTCGCGGATCGCGACGATGCCGTGGGAGTTAAGGCTGCGCACATGGGAACCGGCGATGCCGGCGTAGACCGAATGGATCTGGCAGCCGGCCATCAGCTCCGCCTCTTCCACGGCACGCTGAATCGAGCGCACGGTGGCTTCGATGTCCACCACCACGCCCTTCTTCATGCCCCGCGAAGGCTGGGAGCCCAGACCCACTACCTCCACAACGCCTTCCTCGGTGATCTGGCCGACGATGGCCACGACCTTGGAGGTGCCGATGTCCAGGCCCACGATCATGTTGTCCACTGCATTCGCCATTAGAGGTACATCCTCTGTTTCTGCTTAAGCATTCTTGTCCGCTTCCGCGTCGCGCCAGGTCACCGCGATGCCATCGGCATAGCGCAAATCGACCCGCGCCACGCCACGGCTGTCGGTGCTCAGTACACCGCGGTACAGGCGCGTGAAACGGCGTAACTTGCCCACGTAATTTTCCCGGTCCACCACCAGCTGCATTTGGTTGTCCAAAGTCAGCCGGGCGGTCAGCCGGGCGTTCACTTCCATTCGTTCGATGCCCAGGCCCACGTCACGCAGCAGCTTGCCCATGCTGTGGTAGAAGCTCATCACTTCCTCCAGGCGCTGGTCGGGGCCGTTGAGGCGCGGCAGCCCGGCCAGGTCGTATTGTTTGAGCGCCTTGAACGGCTCGCCGTCGCGGGCCACCAGCACCGCTTCGTTCCACACCGCCACCGGCTCGCGCTCGGTGACGTCCAGGCTCACCGTGTCCGGCCACTGGCGGCGCACGGACACCTCCGACACCCAGCTCAGGCCGCGGGCGCGCTGGTAGATCTGCTCCAGCGGCACCGAGAAGTAGTTGGCGTCGCGCACCAGCGAGGCCAGCGCGGTCTGCACCTGCTGCTGGCGGCGCACGTCGGTGACGCCGTCCACGCCCACCTGGCGGATCGGGTACTGGTCCAGCACCCGCGGCAGCCAGATCACGCCGGCCACCACGGTGATCGCCACCAGCCCGGCCAGCGCGCCCGGCAGCGCCGCCGCCAACCGCTCGCGGATCGGCACGGCGGGCGCCTGCCGCTTGGCGCGGGTCGCCTTGGGGGACGCGCCGCGTGTGCGGCGGGCGTCCGGTGTCTGGCGTCTGGCCTTAGCCACGGGGCTTGCTCCCTTTGCTCGCTTTGTTCGCCTTGCGCGGCGGAAACCGGTCCACCGCTTCCAACAGAATGCGTGCCACCAGGGTGGCGAAATCGTCGCCGTCGGCCTTGGCGGCCATCGGCACCAGGCTGTGATCGGTCATGCCCGGTACGGTGTTCACTTCCAGCAGCTGCCAGTCGCCGTGTTCGTCGCGCATCACGTCGACGCGGCCCCAGCCCTGGCAGCCCACCGCCTCGAACGCCTTCAGGGCGAGCGCGCGCAGGGCCTGCTCGTCGGCGTCGTCGAGGCCCGCCGGGCACAGGTACTCGGTGCTGTTGGACTGGTACTTGGCCTCGAAGTCATAGAACGCGTTGGGCGTCTTCAGGCGGATCGACGGCAGCGCGCGTCCGTCGACGATCGCCACGGTGTACTCCGGGCCGCGCACCCAGGCTTCCACCAGCACGTCGCTGTCGTAGGCGCGGGCGTCTTCCAGGGCTTTGTTCAGTTCCGCCGCGCTGTCCACCTTGGCCATGCCGATGGAGGAGCCCTCGTGGGACGGTTTCACCATCAGCGGGAAGCCGATATCACGGTCGTCCAGGCCGGCCACGTAGAACGGCGGCGTGGGCAGGCCGGCGCCCTTCCACAGTTGTTTGGTGCGCACCTTGTCCATGCCGATGGCGGACGCCATCACGCCGGAGCCGGTGTACGGCAGTTTCAGATGCTCCAGCAGCCCCTGGATCACGCCGTCTTCGCCACCCCGCCCGTGCAAGGCGATAAAGGCCACGTCGAAGCCCTTGAGGGTGTCCACGCCGCGCTCCGCCGGGTCCACCAGCTCGGCGATCAGGCCCAGCTGGCGCAGCGCCTGGTGCACCGCCGCGCCGCTCTTCAGGGACACGGAGCGCTCCGCGGAATCGCCGCCGGCGAGCACCGCCACCCGGCCGATACGGGCCAGGCGCTGCTTCATTTCGCTGGTCAGCGCCATGCCGGGCGCCTTGCCGCTATCGACCATGGGCGCCTCCGTTGCCGTCGGTGGGTTCGATGCGCGCCGCCAGTTCGCGGGCGATACCGCCCACGTTGCCGGCGCCCTGGGTGACCAGCAGATCGCCGCCCTGCAGCACATTAGCGAGCAGCTCGGGCAGCTTGGCCGGGTCGTCCACGAACACCGGCTCCACCCGGGCGCGCTGGCGCAGGCTGCGCATCAGGGCGCGGGTGTCGGCGCCGGGGATGGCGTCCTCGCCGGCGCTGTAGACTTCCAGCATCAGCAGTTGATCGACACCGCCGAGCACGTCCACGAAATCTTCATAAAGATCGCGGGTGCGGGTGTAGCGGTGCGGCTGGAACAGCATCACCAGCCGGCGGCCGGGCCAGCCGTCGCGGATCGCCGCGATGGTGGCGGCCACTTCGCGGGGATGGTGGCCGTAGTCGTCCACCAGGGTGGCGCTGCCGCCGTCGGCGCAGGGGTACTCGCCGAGCACGTCGAAGCGGCGCCCGACCCCGGTGAAGCCGTTCAGACCGCGCACGATGGCCTCGTCGTCGGCGCCTTCGTCGGCGGCCACGGCGATCGCCGCCAGGGCGTTCAGCACGTTATGGCGGCCCGGCATGTTCAGGGTGATCTCCAGCGGCTCGCCTTCGGTGCGCACCACCCGGAAGGCGGTGCTCATGCCGGTCTGGCGCACGTTCTCGGCGCGCAGGTCGGCGTCGTCGCTGAAGCCGTAGCGGATCACCTGGCGGTTGACCCGGGGCAGCAGCTTGCGCACCACCGGGTCGTCCACGCACAGCACCGCCACGCCGTAGAACGGCAGGTTGTGCAGGAATTCGATAAAGGTGTTTTCCAGCCGCGCGAAGTCACCGCCGTAGGTGTGCATGTGGTCGGCGTCGATATTGGTGACGATGGCGCTCATCGGCTGCAGGTGCAGGAAGCTGGCGTCGGACTCGTCCGCTTCGGCGACCAGATAGCGGCTCTGGCCGAGGCGCGCGTTGGTGCCGGCGCTGTTCAGGCGGCCGCCGATTACGAACGTCGGGTCCAGCCCGGCTTCGCCGAGAATCGCCGCCACCATGGAAGTGGTGGTGGTCTTGCCGTGGGTGCCGGCCACGGCGATGCCGTGGCGGAAGCGCATCAGCTCGGCGAGCATTTCCGCGCGGCGGACCACGGGAATGCGGCGCTCGAGCGCGGCGGCGACTTCCGGGTTGGTGCGTTTGACCGCGGTCGAAGTGACCACCACCGCAGCATCTCCCAGATTGCCAGCGTCATGGCCGATGAAGACCTCGATCCCGCGCGCGCGCAGCCGCTCGACCCCGGCCCCCTCGGCGATGTCAGAGCCCTGCACCTTGTAGCCGAGATTGTTCATCACCTCGGCAATGCCCGACATGCCGATGCCGCCGATGCCGACGAAATGGATCGTGCCGATATCGGTTGGGACGCCGCTCATTCAGCGCGTTCCTTCGCTGCGCCTGTCGCCACAGCACCCTGAGCGGCAGAGGTATGCGAGGGCTTCACTCGGATCACGTCCTGAATCGGGGCCGCACCGAAGCTCTCGATCAGGTCGGCAAGGTCGCTGGCGGCCTTGGGGCGACCGCAATTCCACGCCGCATGGGCGGCATTGGCGAGCGTTTCGGGATGCTGCGCCATGGCCTGGATCTGCTTGGCCAGTTCCTTGGCGGAAAAGCCGGTCTCGCGGATCATCCGCGCGCCGCCGCTCCTGGCCATTTCGCGCGCATTGGCAGCCTGGTGGTCGTCAGTCGCGATGGGTAGCGGGATCAGGATCGCCGGGCGGCCCACTGCGGTCAGCTCGGCAATCGTCGAAGCCCCGGCGCGTCCGATGAAGAGATGCGCATCGGCGAGCCGCGCCTGCATATCCTCGAAATAGGTGCCGAGTTCCGCCGGAATGTCGTGGCTCGAATATCGGTTGCGCACCGCCTCAAGGTCTTCGGGCCGGCATTGTTGCGTCACCTGCAGGCGGCTGCGCAGCGCGGGCTGGAGCATCGACAGGCCATCGGGGACGACATGCGAAAGAACGCGCGCACCCTGACTGCCGCCGGTGATCAGGACGCGGAAGAGGCCGTCCTCGGTGAAGGCCGGGAACGGCTCCTCGCGCAGGGTCAGCACCTCGGCCCGGACCGGATTGCCGACAAGGTGGGTTTTTTCGAACCACTTGGTCTTGAACCGCGCCACCTCGGGATAGGAGGTGGCGATCGCATCGACCCGGTTGGCCAACAGGCGGTTGACGCGGCCCAGCACCGCGTTCTGCTCGTGAATGACGGTCGGGATCTTCGCCCCTGATGCCGCAAGCAAGGCAGGCAGCGCCGGATAGCCACCGAAGCCGATCACCGCGCTGGGCTCGAAATTGTCGAACAGTCGCCTGGCCATGGCGCGACCTTCCAGCACCTTGCCGATGGCCGCCGGCCATTTGAGCGGATTCTTGCCGAAACGGCCTGCGGGGATAACATGCGCGGGCAGGAAATCGGGCTTGCCGGGGATGGCTGCGCCGCGCTCGTCGGTGATCAATGCGAGGTGATGGCCGCGCCGCTCCAGTTCCTGCGCGAGAGCGAAGGCGGGGGTCAGGTGCCCTCCGGTGCCGCCTGCCGCCAGCACGTAATGGCGCGAAACGCCGGTCATGATCTGCCCTTCCCCGTCTGCGTACCGCCAAAATCATAGGCGTCGCGGGCAAGGTAGGGGTTGCGACGAGTAATCGCCAGCAGCAGGCCAATGGTAAAGCACTGGGCGATCAGCGACGAACCGCCATAGCTGATCATCGGCAGCGTCATCCCCTTGCTCGGAAAGAGCTGCAGATTGACGAGGATGTTGATGAAAGCCTGCCCGCCAAAGAGCGCGATCAGTCCGCTGGCCGACAGGACGATGAACAACCTTTCTTCGTTGAGCAGCCGCACCGCCACGCGCAGCACGATGGCAAGATAGAGCAGAACCAGCAGCCCGAGCACGAGCAGTCCCAGCTCCTCGCCCACCACCGACAGGATATAGTCGGTATGCGCTTCGGGCAGGCGCATCTTCTCGGTCCCGAGCCACGGCCCCTTGCCGGTCCAGCCGCCGCCCATCAGCGTGCGCCGCGCCAGATCGACATGGTCGAAGGCGGTTCCGCCGCCGAAAAAGCTGTCGATGCGGTTGCGGGCATTGTCGTAGAACGCATAGGCAAGGCCGATCATCGTCGCCCCGCCGCCGACCAGCATCCCGACCCTCTTGAGCGGCAGACCCGCCAGCAGGACCAGCACGAACCAGCACCCGGCGAACAGGATTGCCTCGCCCAGATTGGGTTGCATCATCAGCAGCAGCACGATCACGCCCAGCAGGGCCGAACTGACCCCGATCACCGGCAGGCTGGGATCGCGCTGTTTCCACGAAAGGATCCACGCCAGCGTCACCGCGAAAGCAGGCTTGAGAAACTCCGACGGCTGCACCGTCGTGCCGACATAGAGCCAGCGGACCGCGCCGTTGCGCTCGACCCCGATTAGCGGCACCAGCACCAGCGCGGCCAGCATCCCCCCGGCCATCAGGATCGCGATACGCCGCGCATTTTGCAGCGGCAGCATCGAAGTGCCCAGCAACACGCATATGCCCATCGCGAGCCAGCCGAGATGCAGTTCGAAAAAATGCCAGTCGCTCAATTGAACGGTATCGGTCGAAAGGCGCCGCGCACTCGCAGGAGAGGCCAGTCCGACAGCGACCACTCCGCACAGCGCCAGCACCGCGATCAGCAGCAGCAGCACGCGGTCGATCTCGCGCCACCAGAGCAGCAATTCCCGCCGCCGGTCGGGCCGCACACCCGGTATCTGTTCGCCGACTGAGCCATTGCCCGGAATATAAGGCCGTCTGGTAATCGAGGGGGCCGATGTCATGAGACCGCCCTCACCCTGTCACATGCGGCGCATTGCCGCCGTCGCAACCCAGTTCGATTACGAGCTTGCGGAAAGCCTCGCCGCGCAGTTCGTAATCGCGGAACTGGTCGAAACTGGCGCAGGCCGGGCTCAGCAACACGACGTCGCCGGGCCTGGCATTGGCAACCGCACGGCGCACCGCCTCGGACAGCATCTCGCAACGCGCAACGGGCATATGCGGTTCGAGCAATTCGGCGAAGAAGCCGCCCGCCTCGCCGATCGTGTAGGCCGCCGCGATATTGCCGAAATGCGGCTCGCACTCCTTGAGGCTATCCGACTTGGGCAGGCCACCGCAAATCCAGTGAATGCGCTTTTCCGGCGCGGGAGGGAAAGCCGCGAGCGCAGGCGCCGTGGCGTCCGGGTTGGTCGCCTTGCTATCGTTGATGAACAATATGTCGCGGCAGGTCGCGACGCGCTCCATCCGATGCGGCAACCCGCCGAAACTGGCAAGCCCACTCATGATCTGTTCGCGCGTCAGCCCCATCTGCGCAGCGAGCGCGGCGGCGATGGCTGCGTTCTGGAGGTTGTGCGGTCCCTGCAGGCTTGGCCAGTCGGACTGATACTGCGCCCAGAACTTCGTATCGGCGACACGCACCTTGCCCTGCTGGCGGCGCGCCAGCTCGGCCTCGTGAATCGCGCGGGTCGGCGCATCGGCGCAGCCGAACACGGCGAACTGGTCCTTGCGTTGCAGGGCGAAGAGCCGCGCCTTGGCAAAGGCATATTCGGTAAAGCCCTTGTACCGGTCGAGATGGTCGGGCGTGATATTGGTCAGCGCCGCCGCGTCGCAGGCAAGGCTAACGGTCAGGTCGATCTGGTAACTCGATAGTTCCAGCACATAAACGCCACCTTCAGGCAGCGGCTCCTGCGCCAGCACCGGGAGCCCGATATTGCCCCCCATGCGCGATGGGATGCCTGCACCCTCAAGCAAATGGTGGACGAGTGCTGTCGTGGTCGACTTGCCGTTGGTCCCGGTGATGCCGATAACCCGGTGCGCTGGCAGTTCTGGCCGCGCCATCGCAAACAGTTCGATATCGCCGATGATCGGCACGCCTGCCTCATGCGCCTTGCGGTTGAGCGGATGGGTGTTGAGCGGTACGCCGGGCGACACGACGATGCCGTCGAACCCGGCAAGATCGATTTCCAGCGGATCGGCAATCTCGGCGCGACCGGCCAGCGCGTTGCGCGGCTCCTGCCGACGGTCCCACGCAGTGACTTTCGCGCCGCTTGCCAGCAGGCTTTCGCACACGGACAGGCCCGTGCGGGCGAGACCGAGCACGGCATAGGACTTGCCCTTGAAGATATCCGACCGGATCACCGCAACTTCAACGTGGCAAGGCCGATCACGGCAAGCACGATGGAAATGATCCAGAAACGGATCACCACGGTAGATTCCTTCCAGCCGAGCTGTTCGAAATGATGATGGATGGGCGCCATCCGGAATACCCGGCGGCCGGTGCGCTTGAACCAGAAAACCTGGATGATGACGCTGGCGGCTTCCAGCACGAAGAGCCCGCCGACAATGGCCAGCACGATCTCGTGATGAGTGGCGACCGCAATAGCGCCCAGCGCCCCGCCCAGCGCAAGGCTGCCCGTATCTCCCATGAAGACTGCGGCAGGCGGTGCATTGAACCACAGGAAGGCGAGACCGGCCCCCATGATCCCGGCACACAGGATCGCCAGTTCGCCTGCGGGCATCACATAGGGAATGCCGAGATAGGCCGAGTAGTCGACGCGCCCGACCAGATAAGCAATCAGCATGAAGGCGCCTGCCGCGATCACCACCGGCATGGTGGCCAGACCGTCAAGCCCGTCGGTCAGGTTTACCGCATTGCCCGCACCCACGATCACCGTGGCGGCGAAGACATAATAGAAAGGCCCCAGGGGAATGACCCGGTCGGAAAAGAAGGGCACGTAGATATTGGTGTTGATCTCGCCCACGATAAGCCATGCGGCGATACCCGCGACAAAGAATTCGGCGAGCAGGCGCGTCCTGCCCGACACGCCCTTGTGGCTGCGCTTGGTCACCTTGTCATAGTCGTCCATGAAGCCGATCAGGCCGAAGCCCGCCGTCACCGCCAGACAGGCCCAGACGAAAGGATTGGCAAGATCCATCCACAGCAGGATCGAGATCAGCAGCGAGATCAGGATCATCAATCCGCCCATGGTCGGCGTACCCGCCTTGGCGAGATGGGTCTGCGGTCCGTCCTCGCGGATCGGCTGCCCCTTGCCCTGCCGGACGCGCAGCATGGATATGAAACGCGGTCCGATAATCAGGCCGATCACCAGCGCGGTCATCATCGCTGCGCCCGCGCGGAAGGTCTGATAGCGGACGAGGTTAAGCAGGCCTTCGAAGTTGAGCAATTCGGCGAGGAAATAGAACATGCCTGACGGTCAGCCTTCTCTGGCGGCAAAATGGTCGACGAGCCGGGCGAGACCCACCGAATTCGATCCTTTCACGAGCACTGCGTCACCGCCCAGCAAACCGAACTCTTCCAGAGCCGCAATCGCTTCACCCGCATTCTGGCAATGGGCAAAGCGAATGCCATTGCCAATGCCGTCTACCTCTTCTTTCCCCAGCACTCGTGCGAGTGCCCGCATTTCCTCGCCCACCAACACCGCGAAATCGACCTGTGCGGCAGCGACCGGCTCGGCCAGCTGGGAATGGAAGCTGCTGCCAAAGTCGCCCAGCTCCTTCATCGCGCCCAGCACCGCGATGCGTCGCAGCGCCGGAGTCTGGCCAAGCTGTGTCAGCGTGGCCCGCATCGAGGCAGGATTGGCGTTGTAACTTTCGTCGATCAGCAGCGCCTGTCCGCCATGGGCAGCGATCTTGAGCCGTGCACCACGGCCCTTCAGCCCGCCCATTTCGGCCAGCGCGAGGCCCGCCGCGCCCAGGTCACCGCCAGCGGCATGGACGGCGGCCATCACGGCCAGCGAATTGGCGACCCAATGCGCGCCAGGCTCGGCCACGGTGTAGCACAGGCGCCGCCCGCCACTGATCATCGCGGTCACCAGTGAGCCACCCTCGGCTCCAGCCACGACGTCGAGCAGGCGCACATCGGCATGGCTGGCACTGCCGAAGGACAGCACCTTCGCCCCGTTCGCCAGCGCCGCGTCGCGCAATTGTTCAAAATGTTCGTCATCCGCCGGGATCACCGCCGTACCGCCGGGGACGAGCCCGGTGAAGATCTCGGCCTTGGCCGCCGCGATCGCCTCCATGCTGCCGAGGTTCTCGATATGCGCGGGCGCGATCGTCGTGATGACCGCAACATGCGGACGGACCTGCGCGGTCAGCCCGGTAATCTCTCCCGCATGGTTCATGCCCATTTCGAAGACGCCGAAGCGGCTCTCGGCGGGCATCCGCGCGAGGCTGAGCGGCACGCCGACATGATTGTTGTAACTACGGACCGAGCGATGCGCCCATGCGCCCTGCGCACTTCCGCGCGAGCGCTGGAGTGCGGCGAAGATCGATTCCTTGACCCCCGTCTTGCCAACCGAGCCGGTGACGCCGACCCGCACTGCGTCGCAGCGTGCGCGCGAGGCGGCCGCCAACGTCTCGAGCGCCTGTGACGTATCGCGCACGAGGACGTGCGGCCCATCGACCGGGCGGTCGACCAGTGCCGCCGCGGCACCTGCGGCAAAGGCCTTGGTCACGAACTGGTGGCCGTCCATCGCCTCGCCTTTTAGCGCCACGAACAGATCACCGCTTCGCACATCGCGGGAATCGATCTCGACTCCCGACACCTCGAACTCGCCGACCGCAACCCCGCCGGTCGCCCGGGCGATCTCGACCGCAGTCCACAGCGCACCGCTGCGCCGTTCCTCGCCCTCGATCAACCGGCCGCAGGCACGGCTGGTGGGCCAGCGGATGATATTCGCCAGTGCATTCATGGCTTTTGCACTCCCTCATGTGCGGTGCCCGCAATTTCTCCGGCGCATTCGCGCGCCACGCTGACATCGTCGAAGGGCAGGACACGGATCGCCTCGCCGCTCCCCACGATTTGACCCTGTTCGTGTCCCTTGCCCGCGACGAGCACGATGTCGCCGCCCTTGGCCTCGGCAATGGCAGCGCGAATAGCCTCGCGGCGGTCGCCGATTTCCGTCGCACCCCTTGCCCCCGCCAGTACCGCTGCACGGATCGCTGCTGCGTCCTCGCCGCGCGGATTGTCGTCCGTGACGATGACGAGATCGGAGGCGGACGCTGCGGCTTCACCCATCGGTGCGCGCTTGCCCTCGTCCCGGTCGCCCCCCGCACCGAACACGGTGATCAGGCGGCCTCCTGGGGCAACATGCGGACGCAGCGCCGCAATGGCGGCGGCCAGCGCGTCGGGCGTATGGGCATAATCGACATAGACCGGCGCACCGCTGGCGGTGATCGCTGCGCGCTCGAGCCGCCCGCGCACTGGCTGCAACCGGCTGAGCGCATCGAAGACCGCATCGGCTGCGGTTCCACTGGCAATGGCCAGACCCGCCGCGACGAGCGCGTTCGCGGCCTGATAGGCACCGATCAGGGGCAGTTTGACCCTTTTCTGTCTCTCTTCATATTCAATGCAAAGTTTTTGCCCTAACTGGCTGGACTCACGTGAGCAGAGCCTGATCGTTTCGCCCGCTTCGCCCACTGTCATCAACTTCAGGCCACGCGCCCGCACCATTTCGATGGCACTGTCCGACCATGCATCGTCAGCCCAGATCACCGCTATCCCGCCATCCTCAACCACCTCGGAGAACAGGCGCATCTTGGCGGCGAAATAGTCCTCCATGTCCTTGTGGTAATCGAGGTGGTCGCGGGAGAGATTGGTGAAGGCACCGGCCATCACCGACAGGCCCTCGTTGCGATACTGGCTCAGGCCGTGGCTCGAAGCCTCGTAGGCGACATGAGTCACGCCCTCGCGCGCAAGGCCGGTCATGTTCGACAGGAAGGTGACGATGTCGGGCGTCGTCAGCCCGGTCGACACGCTGCCCTCGGGCGTCGTGACGCCAAGTGTGCCGATGCTTGCCGCGCGCTCGCCACAGATGCGCCAGATCTGCCGCACCATCTCTACCGTCGAGGTCTTGCCGTTGGTGCCGGTGACCGCAACCACGTTGGGCGGTACCGGGCGAAAGAATTGTGCTGCGAGCTTTGCAAAGGCGCGGCGCGGGACGGGATCGGCAAAGTGCATCGCGCCCTCAACCTGCGCCTCGGGCCGCGCGACTACGGCCACGGCTCCGGAGGCGATGGCCGCCGGGATAAAGTCCTCGCCATTGAACCTGGCGCCCTCGAACGCGCCGAACACGGTGCCGGGCGCGACCTTGCGGTGATCGATGGCAAAGCCGGTCACCGTCGCGTCCGCAGAAGGTCTGGCGTCCATGCCAGCTGCAAGGGCCAACTGCGCAAGCTTCATTCATCGCCCCCCTTGCCGACCAGCGGCGCAACATCGGACAGGTCGATGTCGCGCTCGGCATCGGGCAGTACGCCCAGCTGCGGGCCGATCCGCGGGATCAGGCGACCGACGACCGGCGCAGCGTTCCACGCGGCGGTGCGCTGGTAGGAGCTGGCGACGGTTCCGCGCGGCTCGTCGAACAGGGCGATCACGACATAGCGCGGGCGGTCCATCGGGAAGGCGGCGGCAAAGGTCGAGACGAGCCGCGTCCGGTCATAGCCATGCCTGCCCGCCTTCTCCGCGCTGCCGGTCTTGCCGCCGACACGAAAACCCGGCGCATTGGCGCTCTTGCCGGTGCCATAGACCGCGATCATCCGCATCAGCTGGTTCATCCGCGCGCTGGTGCTGGCCTTGAACACACGGCGGCCACGAGGGGCCTGACCGGGCGCAACCCGCAGCAGCGTTGCCGGGCGCCAGATGCCGCCGTTGACCATCGCCGCATAGGCGCTCGCGAGATTGAGTGGCGTCACCGAAATGCCGTGCCCGAAGCTGACCGTCATCGTCTTGCCATGCGGCCATTCGCCACCGAAACTGAGCGGCGCACCGCGCCCGGGCAGTTCGATATAGGGCGCTTCGCCAAGCCCCAGATCGGCGTAATATTTCTTGAGCGTCTTGCCGCCCAGCTCGGTCGCAATCTGCGCGGTGACGATGTTGGAGGAGTGGATCAGCGACTGCGCGACGTTGAGATTGGCGCCCAGATCGTGGCTGTCGCCAATGCGGAAGCGGCCGACCGCAATCCGCTCGTCCGCCTGATAGCGCTTTGACAGATCGGTCACCACGCCCGCATCGATCGCTGCCGCGACCGTCAGCGGCTTGAACACCGAGCCGAGCTCGTAAACCTGGTTGGTCGCGCGGTTGAACACGGCAGGCATCTCGCCTGCATTGACCATCGCCTGCGTGCGGATCTGGTCTTCACGCGTCACGAGATTGGGGTCGAATTCGGGCAGCGAGGCCATCGCCAGCACCTCGCCGGTGTCGACGTCGAGCACGATGCCCGCCGCGCCCCTGGCGTTGACCGCCAGCATACCGCTCTTCAATTCATCCTCGAGCGCACCCTGCACGCGCACGTCGATCGACAGCGCCGCCGCATCGGCCCGGCGCGCAGGATCGAGCAGCCGCTCGTCCAGCACCTGCTCCATCCCGATCCGCCCATGCCCGTCGAGATTGACGTAACCCAGCACGTGCGCGGCGAGCGGCCCCTGCGGATAATAGCGGTCGGGTTCGGGCGGGAATTCCAGCGCCAGCTCGCCCAGCGCCATGACCTTGTTCGCATCCTCGGGCACGACCCGGCGGCGCAGATAGGCGGACTTACCTGCGCGCAGCTTGCCAACCAGCTCGGTTCGGTCGAGGTCGGGGAAGATCGCC
>DDNW01000134.1:30437-31996 GCA_002341345.1 Erythrobacter sp. UBA2510 | reverse complement strand
CCATCAGCTCGTCGGCGAGTTGTTCGGGCGGCTTGACCAGCGGCGGCCCGCCGTCGTCCATCGCAGCGGCGTTGAAGCGCAGCGCATAGGCGGGAAAGGCTCGCGCCAATGGCACGCCGTTGCGGTCGGTGATCTCGCCGCGTTCGGGTAATAGCGCGGTCGCAAGGCTCAGTCGCGCGGGTGCGGGCTGCACCACGCCGAGCCATGCGATCCGGGCGAGCGCCATCAGCGCGATCAGGACGAACACCAGCGCGACGAGCAGCAGCCGCTGGCGCGCCGTCAGCAACGCATGGCGACGACGATCGCCCAGCGTCAGGCGCCCCGCACCTGTCATTGCGGGCGCAGCATAGGTGTTCACGGCAGGCTGGCTTTCGCAACGGCGTTGAGCGTGATCCGCATCGGGCCCTGAACCATGCCGACATTCGCGCCTACTTCGCGCCCCCGCGCAACGCTGCCTATATCGATAGACCCGCCAGTACCGGCGGCAGCAGGCTCGACCAGTGCCGGGTCGACCGGTTCGCCGGTCAGCGGAGAGACCAGTTCGGCGAAACGCGGGCGTTCCTCGGTCGCGGTCGTGCTGGCCAGCCGGATCGGTGCAGGGGCATTGGCAGAGCGCGGCTCACTGAACTGGGCGAGCTGTCGTTCGCCGGAAATGAACTGGTCGGCGTCAGGCGCGACATAGCCGAAATCCACGCGGTTCCAAGCCGCAAGCTGCGCCTGGTTCGAGCGCGAGAGGAATTCGGTCTCGAGCAGCATGTTGCGCTCTTCCAGCGCCACGATCTGGCGCTCGGCGCGAACCACTTCGCTGACCACCGACTGCACTTTGAAATGCAGCCCGAGATAAAGCGCCGTGCAGATCCCCAGCGCGGCGAACCATCCGATACGGCCGATACGTGCATTACGGGTCATGCGGCATGCTCCTGTGCGGTGAGTGGCGGGGCGGCGGTGCGGGTGGCGGCCCGCAAAGTGGCGGAACGCGCGCGCGGATTGCGCTCGGTCTCGGCCTGAGATGGCCGAATGGCCTTGGAGACCTGCCCGAAACGCGGCCGGGTGGATGACCGCATTTCGGGCAGGTGACGCGAGCCGCCGGGGACAGCATTGGCGGCTTCGCGAAGGAAATTCTTGACGATCCGGTCTTCGAGGCTGTGAAAGCTGACGACCGCCAGGCGACCGCCCTCGCCCAGCAATTGCTCGGCAGAGGCAAGGCCGTGTTCGAGCTCGTCCAGCTCACCGTTCACATGGATGCGAATGGCCTGAAAGCTGCGCGTAGCGGGGTCTTTCTGTGCGCCGCCTTTGTTCGAAAAGGGACGGTAGCCGACCGCCTTGCGCACGACCTCGGCCAGCTCGCCGGTCGTGGTCAGCGGGCGCGCAGCAACGATCGCGCGGGCGACCCGGCGCGACTGGCGTTCTTCGCCATAGCGCCACAGCACATCGGCAATCTCGGCCTCGTCGCCCTCGTTCACGAAATCGGCGGCATTGGGACGGCCACGGTCCATGCGCATGTCGAGCGGGCCGTCGAGCGAGAAGGCAAAGCCGCGTTCGGCCTGATCGAGCTGCAT
>DDNW01000134.1:29028-30353 GCA_002341345.1 Erythrobacter sp. UBA2510 | reverse complement strand
GTCCACCCCCGCGACGCCCGCTTCGGCCATGACCTCGACCATTTCGGAAAAGCGGCGTGCATGCAGCACCAGCCGCGGCGGATCCTCGCGCGTTTCGGGCCAGTTGCGGCCAGCAGCGATGGCGTCGGGATCGCGGTCGAAGGCGTGGACGATCGCGCCCGCATCGAGAAAAGCGCGCGTATAGCCGCCTGCGCCGAAGGTCGCGTCGACCACGACGTCGCCGGGCTGGATCGCCAGTGCGGTGAGCACTTCGTCGAGCAGGACAGGAATGTGCGGGGCGGTACCGCTCATTTGCGCTTGGCCTCCGACTCGGCGACGAGCGCGCGGCAGATCGCCTGCGCGCTCTCCCAGCCCTCGCCCATTTCGTAGAGCCGCTCGGGATTCCACATGGTGATCAGCTTGCCCGCACCCTGGAAATAGATCGCCTCGTCGATCCCGGCGAGCCCGGCAAAGTAGTCGGGCATGATGAAACGCCCGCTCGCATCGAAGGGGATCTCGATGAAATTGTTGAGCTGCGATTCGCGCAAGTCGCGGTCGAATTCGCGACCGAGGCGCAGCGCAGCCTCTTCCTCGCGGTTGAGCTGGTCGTCGAACGTGTCGGTACGCGAACGGCCAAAGCCGGTCAGACAGGGCCAGCGATCGTGCTTGGCGACACACAGGATGCGGTCGTCGGAGGCCTCGGCCACCGTCTTGCGGAAGGCCGTCGGCAGGACATAGCGGCCCTTCTCGCCGCGAAGCGAGAGTCCTTGTCCATTATAGCCTGATGGCCGCTGCGCCACGTCCCCCATACCTCGCTCGGATCCCGAACCACACCGGGCACACCTCCCCCGCCTCGTGCCGCGCGCAGGCGCGGCCCGATCACTCCGTCCCCATGAACGGAATGCACTTCGGGCGAGATGTCCGATGGGCCCAACCCTTAGCGTGAGGGTGGGCGGGAAGAAAGGGGAAATTACGTTCTATCTGGGGATGATAAACTATATTATTGTTTTTATTTTATTTTTTGGCCCCCTACTTACTCTTGCTGCCGCTGCTCCCCTTGCGATATTTCGCTGATATTACGGGTGTTTGCCGGACTGGTTTGAGACTCCGAGTCGTCAGCGTGCGCAAAATCCCCGAAATCTGCGCGAAGCCCGAAACTTTCTTGCAGCAGGGCGCGCAATCCCGCCTCGGCACCCGGATAGGGGGCCGCATTATCGAGCATGGCGGCATCGCCGATGATCAGCGCCTGCCCTGTACCCAGCGCGCATTGCGCGACCAGCCCCTCTGCCTTGATCGTACATGCTTCCTCGGCCTCAGGCAGGGCGACGAACTGGCCAGCCATGGCT
>DDNW01000134.1:24510-28797 GCA_002341345.1 Erythrobacter sp. UBA2510 | reverse complement strand
TTGCAATTCGATCCCCCAATGGGCAAGTATGGGAGAGAGCAGTGCAACGCCCTGTGGGCGGCGCCGGTCGCCAATGCCGAACCGCGACTCACCGGTCATCAGCGGGTCGGCGAACATCAGCAACCTCCCGCCGCCCCGAACCCATTGGTCGAGCGCGACATTCTCCTCACCCGAAAGCGCGCGTGGTTGCGCCAGCAGCAAGCGGTCGACATGCCCGAGCGCCTCGGCAGAAAGGAAATCGAGCGGCACCGGGTCCCCCGCCTCTGCGATCAAGGCGCGCGCCCAATGCGGTTGTGTCCCGCCAGCCAGCACATCCTCGATCCCGGCCACCTCGCCCCAATAGAGCGGGATGCTGCCCATCAGGCCGATCGCGGCTGAGGACGCACTCGGTTCTGCTGGTGGCGCGACCTCTTCCGCGCCTGCCCGAAAACTGGCCAGCGCAAACACCGCCAGACCTGCAAGCAGGCTTGTGCGCGGCACCATATCAGGGTTGCGCCGGAGGCGGCGGCGCGCTTTCGAAATCGGGCGGTGCGATGTTTTCGGTGGGTTGCGGGGTCTGTTCAACCGGCAAATCGGGCACTACGCCCGCATCGGCGAGCGGATCGCGCGCAGGAGCGGGCGTTTCGGGCGCAGCCATGGTCGGTATCGCATCGGGCACGGAGGCAGCCTGGCTTTCCTTGGCCGAATTCATGATGATGTTGGCGAGACCCACCAGCAGGATCATCGCCCCGATGCCGAGAAAGCCGATCTGCAGCCGCTGCAGCCGCTCGGACCGGGTACCTCCCAGCGGCGCTCCTGCCTGTTCGGCAGCCATCTTGTTGTCGCCAGTCAGATTGATCGGATCGAAAGCCATGGCTTGATCATAACGTAGCCCGATTAACGCAGCCAGTCGAAAACCGGCAGGCCCTTCGCCTCAAGCCACTGGGCATTGTAAAGCGTCGAAAGATAGCGGAAGCCGGTGTCGCACAGAATCGTGGCGACACGCGCCTCAGGCCCGCGCTCTGCTGCCAGCTGCTTGCCGAGTTCTACCGCGCCCGCGACATTGATGCCCGAGGACAGGCCAAGACACAGCCCCTCCTCGCGCAGCAGGCGGGCGACCCACGCCAGCCCTTCTTCGTCGGAGATGCGGAATTGCGTGTCGACGGGTGCGCCTTCGAGATTGGCGGTAATGCGGCCTTGCCCGATCCCTTCGGCGACCGAGGAACCCTCGGCCTTCAGTTCGCCACAAGCGTAGTAATTGTACAGCGCCGCGCCATAGGGGTCGGTCAGCGCCACACGGATATTCTCATCCTCGGCCTTCAGGCCCATGCCCGTGCCCGCCAGCGTGCCCCCGGTACCGACCGCACAGGTAAAACCGTCCAGACGCCCTTCCATCTGCGCCCAGATTTCTGGTGCCGTGCTCTCGATATGGGCGCGGCGATTGGCGATGTTGTCGAACTGGTTGGCCCAGACCGCGCCGGGCGTTTCCTCCGCCAGACGGCGCGACGTGTGGACGAAGTGATTGGGGTCGGCGAACTTGGTCGGCGGCACCAGCACCAGTTGCGCGCCCAGTGCGCGCAGCGTGTCCATCTTCTCCTGGCTCTGGTTGTCGGGCATGACGATGATCGTCTTGTAGCCGCGCGCATTGGCGACCAGCGCAATGCCGATCCCGGTATTACCCGCCGTGCCTTCGACAACGGTACCGCCAGGCTGCAATTCGCCGCGTTGCTCGGCATCGCGGATGATCCACCACGCCGCGCGATCCTTCACGCTGGCGCCGGGATTGACGAATTCGCACTTGCCGAAGATTTCGCAACCCGCAGCCGCGCTTGGCCCGGCGAGCCTGACCATCGGCGTATTGCCGATCAGTTCGATCATGTCCTGACGAAGTGGCGGCGCAGTCATAGCCGGAGAGTTAGGAGTTCGTACCGGATGGCGCAACGTAGTTGCGCTTTGGCGGGTCGAAATCAGTCTTCTTCGGCGATCGTCACCTTCATGCCGTCGAGCTCTGCGGTAAAGGGAACCTGGCACGACAGGCGCGAGGTCTCGTTCCGATGGTCGGAAGAATCGAGCAGGTCGTCCTCGTCTTCGGTCATTTCGGGCAGCTTGTCAGCGAAGGCCGGGTCGACGTGGATATGGCAGGTCGCGCATGAGCAGCAACCGCCGCACAGCGCCAGCAGCTCATCGAAACCATTGTCGCGAATGACTTCCATAACCGACAGGCCTTCACCCGCCTCGACGGTGGTTTCTTCTCCGGCACGGTTTACGACGACGAGTTTGGGCATCTGGCATACTTTCCCTGATTGCGATGGCCGCGTCTGCTAGGCAAACTCGGCCGCAATGGCAAGACAAGGACGCGCCCCGACATAAGGATGAACCGTTTTGGGATTGACCGCTGAACAGATCAGGCATGCGCTCGACGAGGTGGCGAAGCGCGAACCGGCCTTCGCCCGCGCCTTGGCGGCGGTCGGTTATCCCGAACCGCGCATCCGCGAGCGGGGCTATCGCACGCTGCTGCGCACGATTGTCGGCCAGCAGGTCTCGGTCGCGGCCGCGGCGAGCGTCTGGCGCAAGCTGGAGGGTGAATTGGGCGAGGACATGGCTCCGGCTGCCTTGCTCGCGAGCGACTTCGACGCGCTGCGTGCCTGCGGATTATCGAGGCAAAAACAGGGATATGCGCGATCCTTATGTGAGCTGGTCGAATGCGGCGAGCTCGACCTCACCAATCTTCCTGAAGACGACGAGGCCGCGATTGCCGAGCTGACCCGGATCAAGGGGATCGGGCGCTGGTCGGCGGAGATCTACCTGCTGTTTGCCGAGGGGCGACCCGACATCTGGCCGGCGGGCGACCTCGCGGTGATGGCCGGGATCGGCAAGATTTTGGGCCATGCCGAGCGGCCCGACGAGAAGGCCACCCGCGCGCTGGCCGAGGGCTGGCGCCCGCATCGCGGCGCGGTCGCAATCCTGACCTGGCATTGCTACAACAATGCGGCGCTGTGAGGGGCATTTGATCACCCTGAAAGACCGTCCAACAATCGACTGGGTTCGTCTTGGGCTGATCCTGGTGCCGGTCGCATTTTTTGCGCTCGGCACCATCCGGCTGAACTGGCCGCTGATGTTCGACGAGCGCTATTACCTCGGCGCGGCCATTAACCTGGTCGATGGTGGCACGGTGGTGAACCGCGAACATCCGATGCTTGCAAAGGAAATCCTTGCCGCGGGATGGTGGTTGTTCGGCGACAATATCGCGCAAATTCGGCTTCTGCCTCTGCTGGCCGGAACGCTGGGACTGTATTTATCCGCCCTCGCCTTGCGTCGACACACCGGGTCGCCCGAAACTGCTCTGATCTTCGCCATCCTGCTCGCAAGCGGGTTCCTGTTGTTCGGCCTTTCGCGCCTGACCTTGCTCGAGCCTTTCGCCTTTATGTTCGCCGCGCTGTCGCTGTACCTGTTCGTTCATGACAGGCCCGGAGCATCTGCCTTCGCCATTGGCCTTGCCATTGGTTGCAAATGGACCTGCGTCCCGCTGGCGGCTTTGCTGTTTACCGTTCACCTGCTACGGTGCGACTGGAGAGCGGCTTGCTGGACCGCCATTCTGGTCCCTGCAGCATATCTCACCACTTTCATACCCGGCTTCATGCTGGACATCCGCCCGGCTGAAATCGTCCACCTGCATTTCGCCATGCTTGGCCGGATCAGCCTGTTCCTGCGCGGGCATCCCTATGCCTCGCAATGGTGGGAATGGGTGATCGGAGGGGGAGCAGCCTATCTTGGAATCGCCGGTGAAAGAGTGATCGTCCTCGCGACGAACCCGCTGACGGCTCTGCTGGCGACGTTAGCGGTAATCAGCTTTCGCGACAGATTCCTGTCAACCGCGTTTCTGCTCAGTCTGGTGCTGTTCGTGCTGAAGCCGGTGGCCTTGATACACCAGTTCATCCTGCCTCATGCTTTCGCAATCGCCGCCCTTGCCGTCTGGCTCGCGCCGAGGCCTCGCCTGGCTCTGGCGCTATGTACGATTTCAGTCAGCGCCTTTACCCTTGCCTTTCCAGCCCTGACAGGCGGCGCCGATCCAATCGCGCCATGGCCGCGCAAGGAGATGGATTTGTCGCTCTCCCCCGTAAGCCAGCGTAAACTCGATCACGCCGTCGCATGTCTGCATGCGCCGAAGGAATGCTACCCCTGAACTGATCTGCCAGATCATCGGCAAACCTTTGCAATTCGCGCGCCGCTCCCTAGCTGTCATCCTGACCTTTTCAGGGAGCCTGCATGACCACCACCAGCCGCCTCGCCAATGTCCCGCTGATCCCG
>DDNW01000134.1:21086-24404 GCA_002341345.1 Erythrobacter sp. UBA2510 | reverse complement strand
CCCGCGCGATCTCCTGTTCGGCAATCCGGTGCGCGCCGGGGGCAAGATCAGCCCCGACGGCAAGTGGCTGAGCTGGATGGCCCCGCACGAGGGGGTGATGAACGTCTTCGTCGCCCCTTGGGATGACCCCGAGGCCGCACGTCGCATGACCAACGCTAAGGACCGACCCATCCCAAGCTATTTCTGGGCGCCCGATTCAAAGAGCGTGCTGCACATCCGCGACAAGGCGGGCGACGAGAATTACCTGCTTTACCAGGTCGATGTGACCAGCGGTGAAGAGCGCTGCCTGACCCCGTTCGACAATACCCGCGTCCAGCTAATCGCCGCGTCGGAGACGATGCGCGACAAGCTGCTGCTCGGCATCAACAACCGCGATCCGCGATTTCACGACATCCACCTGCTCGATCTGGGCAGCGGCGCGCTGACCCTCGTCTTCCAGAACGACGATGGCTGGGCCGGGTTCGAGGCCGATGACAGCCTGACCTTGCGCTGGGCAGTGCGCCAGAACGAGGCTGGCGGCACCGACATGCATGAGATCGTGGACGGCAAGGTCGCCGAGGCTCCGCGTGAGGTGGTGGCGATGGACGATGCGCTGACCACCAGCATGGCGGGCTACACGACTGACGGCGCGACGCTGTACTGGGTCGACAGCCGCGGGCGGAACACCGCCGCGCTGTTCGCCGAAGATGTCGCAACCGGCAAGCACACCCTCATCGCAAGCCATGACAAGGCCGATATCGGCGGCACGATCCGCCACCCGAAAACGGGCGTCGTACAGGGCTGGTCGGCGAATTACCTGCGCTCCGAACACACCTTCTTCGACCAGGAAATCGAGGCTTCGTGGAACTGGCTGCGCGAGCGGCTGACGGGCGATTACGGCATATTGTCGCGCACCGACGACGACACCAGATGGCTGGTGTGGAACGATCCGCTGACCGCGCCCATTCGCACGATGATCTTCGACCGCGAGGCGATGACGCTGGACCTGTTCTACGTCACCAAGCCGGGGCTGGAAGGCCAGCCGCTCCAGCCGATGCACACGCGCGAGATTACTGCCTCCGATGGCCTCACGCTGACCGCGTTCCTGACCCTGCCGCCGGACTGTGATCCCGATGCCGACGGCGTGCCTGAGGCGCCGGTTCCGATGGTCCTGCTGGTCCACGGCGGGCCATGGGCGCGCGACGGCTATGGCTATAATGGCGCGCATCAATGGCTCGCCAATCGCGGCTATGCGGTGCTCAGCGTCAATTTCCGCGGCTCGACCGGCTTCGGCAAGGATTTCATCAATGCGGGCAACCTCGAATGGGGCGCGAAGATGCACCAGGACCTGCTCGATGCGGTCGACTGGGCGGTCGGGCAAGGCGTGGCGCTGCGTGACAAGGTCGCGATCATGGGCGGCTCCTATGGCGGCTATGCGACGCTGGCCGGCCTCGCCTTCACGCCCGAAGCCTTTGCCTGCGGGGTCGATATCGTTGGCCCGTCGAACCTTGAGACGCTGCTGGAAACGATCCCGCCCTATTGGGAGCCGGTGAAGCGCCAGTTCCACGAGCGGATGGGCAATCCCGAGAATCCCGAGGGCAAGAAGCTGCTGCAGGAGCGCAGCCCCTTGCACAAGGCGTCCGCGATCCGCCGCCCATTGCTGATCGGACAGGGCGCAAACGACCCGCGCGTCAAGCAGTCGGAGAGTGACCAGATCGTCAGCGCCATGCAGGGGCACGGCATCCCCGTCACCTATGTGCTGTTCCCGGATGAAGGTCACGGCTTCCACCGCCCGGAAAACAACATCGCCTTCAACGCGATCGCGGAGAACTTCCTCGCCGAATGCCTCGGCGGCCGGGCCGAGCCGGTGGGCACTGTGCTGGGTGCCTCGACCGCCGAGATCGTGACGGGCGAGGAATATGTGCGTGGGCTGGCAGAAGTGGCCTGAAAAGTGCGCGTTCCTAGGCCCCATCCACATTCAGATGATGACGTGCCGAAAATTGTGGGAGCCCGCGAACCGGAGCGCAGCGACCTATTATGGTCGTGAGCACCGGAAGTGCGGGAGCACGCGATTTGCAGGCCGTCAGGGCTGGAGTCGAAGACGTCCAGAGGACAATGTCTTTGTTTTCTAGCGCTCGGCCAGATCGTCGATGGCGCGCGCCAGCTTGATATCCCGCGCGCTGAGCCCGTCCACGTCATGCGTCATCAGCGTGATCGTGACGCGGTTGTAGACATTGCGCCAGTCGGGATGGTGGTCC
This sequence comes from Erythrobacter sp. UBA2510, assembly GCA_002341345.1. GTDB lineage: Bacteria > Pseudomonadota > Alphaproteobacteria > Sphingomonadales > Sphingomonadaceae > Alteraurantiacibacter. The sequence goes on along the minus strand of DDNW01000134.1, from coordinate 22,167 downwards.
TGCTGTTCGGCGAGCATGGCCACGCGCGTCATGAAATCGAACGCGGCCTTGAAATCGGCAAACTCCAGCCGCCGCGTGATCGCCTTGCCGTCGATCCGCAATTGCCAGTTGCGCAGGCGCGACACTGCGTCCTCGCGCTCCTCGTCACTCAGTAGCTGTACCGCCATAAATCAATCCCCCGCTCATCCATACCGGGCATGCTTGTCGGTATAGCATGCATGCCTTAACGCAAAATTCCATGGAACCCTGCCGCCTCTCAGCCCACGATCTGGCGTGCCGTCGCGGCGATATGCTGTTGTTTCGTGGCGTGACGCTGGACCTTGCGGCAGGGGACACGCTGCGCCTGACCGGGCCCAATGGCACCGGCAAGTCGAGCCTGATCCGCATTATGGCCGGATTGATGCGCCCCTTTGCCGGTACGGTAACGCGCAGCGGCACGGTCGGCCTGCTGGATGAGCGCCCCGCCCTTGACGAACTTGCACCGTTGGGCCGCGCGCTCGATTTCTGGGCGAAGGTGGATCGCGCGGCGACCAGTGCGAGCGACCGGCTCGGCATTGCCGAGCTTGCCGATGTGCCGGTCCGTTACCTCTCCACCGGACAGCGCAAGCGGGCCGCGCTCGCCCGCCTGATCGGCCAGCAGGCCCCGATCTGGCTGCTCGACGAGCCGCTGAACGGCCTCGACAGTGATGCGACCGCGCTGGTCGAGGCGCTGGTGGCCGAACATTGCGCCGCTGGCGGGATCGCGATCGTGGCGTCGCATCAGAACTTCAACCTTGGCGGAGCCAAGGCGCTGCACATCCCCGAGTTCGCCGCATGAGCGCGCTTGCCGCCTTGCTGAAGCGCGATCTGGCGCGTCTGCTTCCGGGAGCCGGTGGCGGCGGGAGCCTGTTGCCGCTGCTGTTCTTCCTCGCGGTCGCCATGCTCTATCCCTTTGCGGTTGGTCCGGATGCAAGCCTGCTCGCCCGGACCGGCGGCGGGGTAATCTGGGTCGCCGCGCTGCTCGCCGCGATCCTCCCGCTCGACCGGCTGGTGACGAGCGATCTGGAGCAAGGCTTCTTCGACCAATGGGCGCTGCGGGGCC
>DDNW01000134.1:20716-20946 GCA_002341345.1 Erythrobacter sp. UBA2510 | reverse complement strand
GGTGCTGGCGGTCCGGCTGCTGGCCCACTGGCTCAGCTTTGGACCGTTCCTGATGCTCGCCGCATTGCCTGCGAGCGCGCTTCTCGGCATCGATGCCGCGACCTTTCGGACGGTCGAACTGGGCCTGCTGGCCGGGACCCCGGGGCTCGCCGCGATCGGGCTGATCATCGCCGCCGTCACCACGGGGCTGCGCGGCGGAACGGCGCTGGCTGGCCTGCTCGCGATCCCGC
>DDNW01000134.1:6640-20571 GCA_002341345.1 Erythrobacter sp. UBA2510 | reverse complement strand
GGTGCCGCTGCTGATCTTCGGCGCGGGCGCGCTTTCGACCGGCGGCGAAGGCGGGCTGGCGCTGGCGGGCGCGATCAGCCTGGTGCTCGTCGCCATCGCGCCCTTTGCCGGGGGTGCGGCGATCCGCGCATCCCGCGAAGGATGAGTGACGCGGCGGAGCGGGTAGGCTCGTTGTTTCCCGATGGCCTGACCGGAGCTCCCAAAACCTCTGGCGCTTATCTGTTGCTGATCGAACTCGAACAGGTGCTGAGCGGTACCATCGGGAACCGGGCCTTCTCGCTGATGCCCGGAACCTATGCCTATTGCGGCTCCGCAAATGGTCCCGGCGGGATTGCCGCGCGCGTGGCCCGGCACCTGCGCCGGGAAAAGAAGCTGCACTGGCATGTCGACCAGTTGACCCTCGCCGCGAGCAGCATAAGTGCACTCGCCTTTCCGGGAGGCTCCGAATGTACTTTAGTTCAGCGGCTATGCTCCGACGCAGGCGCTTTGCCGCCCGTCGAAGGTTTTGGGAGCAGCGATTGCAAGCACTGCCCCGCCCATCTGCTATTGCTCCAACCTCCCCTCACATAGAGGGTTTATAGTCCTCGCGCTTGAGCGAAAGCATATAGTCGGCGAGCATCGAGACCTCTTCCTCGTCGAGATAGAAGTCCATGTCTTCCGGATAATTATGCGCATCGCTCAGCCAGCGGACCAAAGTATCGCGCGTAAGACCGGGCGTGTTGGCGATCATCGGCCATTCGGGCGCGACCGCCACCGGAGAGAGGCCATAGGGTTCGACCGAGTGGCACGATCCGCAGGCTGCCTGCGCCAGCGCATGTGCGGGCGTAAGTTCTTCGCTATCGCTCGCGCTGGCGAGCTGCACACTCTCATCCGGGGTCTGACAACCCGCGAGCGAAAGCGGGGCAATGGCAAGGACGAGAAGGCGGCTGAAAGGCGACATCGGTGCTACTCCTGATTGAACCCGACAATGCCAGCCGAACGGCGCCGCTTCATTGCGCCAGATCAACTTTGGCGCATTCAGCAACGAACCTTAGTAGGGCGGGTGATCGCGGCCCGTGGGACTCTTCGTGAAGATCTCGTTGCCCGTTTCGGTGATGCCGATCGAGTGTTCGAACTGCGCCGACAGGCTCTTGTCGCGGGTCACCGCCGTCCAGCCGTCGGACAGCAGCTTCACCTGCGGACGGCCGAGGTTGATCATCGGCTCGATCGTCATGAACATGCCGGGCCGTAATTCCGGACCGGTGCCGGCGCGCCCCGCATGGACGACCTCAGGCGCATCGTGGAACAGCCGCCCCAGCCCATGGCCGCAGAATTCGCGGACCACGCCATAGCGCTGGCTCTCGGCATGTTGCTGGATCGCCGCGCCGATATCGCCCAGCCGCGCACCGGGTTGCGCTTTCTCGATCCCGAGCATCAGGCATTCATAAGTCACATCAACCAGCCGCTTCGCCTTGATCGAGACGTCGCCGACCAGGAACATGCGGCTCGAATCGCCATGCCAGCCATCGAGCAGCGGGGTGACGTCGATATTGACGATGTCCCCGTCCTTAAGCCGCTTGTCCGAGGGGATGCCGTGGCACACGACATGGTTGATCGAGATGCAGCAGCTATGTGTATAGCCGCGATAGCCAAGCGTGGCGGGGACAGCGCCGCCGTCGAGCGTCATTTCGCGCACCAGATCGTCCAGTTCGCCGGTGGTGACGCCTGGTTCGACCTTGTCCGCCAGCGCATCGAGGATTTCGGCAGCAAGACGTCCGGCCTTGCGCATGCCCGCGAAACCTTCGGGCCCATGCAGTTTGATCGTGCCGTCGCGGTAGACGGAGGTATCGGCGGTGACGGTCTGATATTCGGTCATGCGCTGGATGTAGCGACTAAGGCGCTCCAATGCGAGAGGCAGCGGCGAGACCGCTAACCGGTGAATGCTCAACCCTCAGGGTTTGGCGAAAGCATCCTTGTACGGCTCTGTCACCGCTTCGAGGACTTTCTCGGTTACCGGGAAGGTAAACTCGTAAGTTCCCTCGGCCCATGGCCCGGCGACATAGGGGCCGATCTGCACGCCGATCCGGTCGAATTTCTTGCCCCCGCCCGAACCGAGCAGGATCGTCGTATCGGCCAATGCCACGCATTCGTCGAACATGCCGCCCGAGTCGGCCTGATACTCCTCGCCACGGCGCTTGGCTCGTTCGACCTGCAGATCCTCGCACAAGGGCTCTTTGAGCGCCGCATCCAGTGCCTCGGGCGAAGTGAACATGGCTTCCGGCTCGAGCGCGATCGCCTGCTCCTTGTCCCACACCAGCGAATCGAAGCCGAAATTGCCATGCGCACCGCCGGTATAGCTGGAAATTTCGGCCGACATGCTCAGGTAGCCGGGAATATCCGCGACCCGCTCCCATAAGGTTTCGATGGAATATTTGTTATAGGGAAAGCCGTTGTCGCGCGCGGCCTCACGCCCCTCCACCGCCTGCGCCGCCAGCCGGTCGCGCTGCCGGGTCAGCCGCGAATCGAGCAGCTTGGCCAACTCGGGGATATTGCCCGCCTCTGCCGGATAGGCATATTCGAACAGGAAATCGTCGGTTTCTTCGGAGATGCTGCGCGCACCCGCCGGGACCGGGGTGGCGCTGGGCGCAGGACTTGCCGTGACGCTGGTACCGGAACTGGCGCTAGGCTGCGCCACCGGGGCCGTGCCGTCGTTGCACCCGGTTACCGCCAACCCGGCCAGCAGGCCCAGCAAAATGCAGCGATTCCTTCCCATCATCGCGCATGGCCTTCCCAAATGCGGAGCGAACGGGCAAGCGGATTCTCATGCCCATCGCAACAGACCTCATTCAGCCGGATCGCGGACAGGACGCGATTGATATCCACCTCGTCAACAAGGCGGGCTTCGAAGCCTTCGCCAAGGGATTGAGCGGCCCGCAGCGTGCGGCGCTGGCGGCGCAGAAATTTACGGGCGGCGGTTTTGAAACTGCCATCGTACCCGACGATACGAAGGACGGGCCGGGCTGGTTCGCGGTCGGCGGCGTCGCCAACCCCGACGATTTGTCGAGCTGGTGCATGGCCAAGCTGGCCGAAGTGCTGCCTGCGGGCACCTATCGCCGCGCCGGGGCCGAGCCGGGCGTGGCACTCCACGGCTGGCAGACCGCGCAATACTGCTTTGCCCGCTACAAGCAGGATGACGAGCCCGAAGGGCCGCGCGTGCTGCTGACGCGCGATGTCGGTACGATCGACTTCGCGCAGGCCGAGGCGCAGGCCGTCGCGCTGGTGCGCGATCTGGTCAACACCCCGTCCGAGGACATGGGCCCCGCCGCGCTGGAGGCGGAGGCGGAAAAGCTCGCCAGGGCACATGGCGCGAAGCTGACGGTTGTGCGCGGCGATGCGCTGGCGACCGGGTTCCCGATGGTCCATGCGGTGGGCCGTGCGGCGGCGCGCGAACATGCCCCCCGGCTGATCGAACTGAACTGGGGCGACGACAAGCATCCGCGCATTGCCGTTGTCGGCAAAGGCGTGACCTTCGATTCGGGCGGTCTCGACATCAAGCCGTCTTCCGGCATGCTGCTGATGAAGAAGGACATGGGCGGCGGCGCGCATGCCCTCGCGCTGGCGGGCCTGATCATGCAAAGCGGCCTGAAGGTGCGGCTGCAATGCCTGGTTCCGGCGGTCGAGAATGCGATTGCGGGCAATTCCTTCCGACCCGGCGAGGTGCTCTCCAGCCGCAAGGGCCTGTCGGTCGAGATCGGCAATACCGATGCCGAGGGGCGACTGATCCTGGCCGATGCGCTGACCTATGCCAGCGAGAGCGAGCCCGAGCTGATCGTCGATTTCGCCACGCTGACCGGTGCGGCGCGCGTGGCGCTCGGCCCCGACCTGCCTGCGCTGTTCACCCGCGAGGATGCGACCGCCGAGGCGCTGCTGGCCGCAGGCAATGCGCAGGACGATGCGTGCTGGCGCCTGCCACTGCATGCCGGCTATGTCGAAATGCTCAAATCCGACATCGCCGACGTCAATAACGCCCCGCCCGGTGGCATGGCCGGGGCGAGCATCGCGGCGCTGTTCCTCGACAAATTTGTCGGCGCCAAGAAGGACGGAACACCCATCGACTGGGCGCATTTCGACACTTTTGCGTGGCGTCCCACACCCAAGCCGGGGCGGCCCAAGGGCGGTGCCGCGCTGGGCCTGCGCGCCACTTTCCACATGTTGCGCGACCGCTTTGGCGGGCGTTGATTGACCGATTGACTTGCCGAGCGAGTAGCCGGTGTCTATCGGCCCTGCATGACGATGACAGGCAAGAACGGAGAGGCCGCGAATGCGACGGAGTCGGTGGCGGGTAGCCGCAGCCACGGCACCTATTCGCTCGCCGGTCCGGCCCCGCGGCCCGATCCGCTGACCACGCCCCTGCGTGGCGATGTCGCGCATATCGGTCTCGCCGGTCGTTATTTTGTGCCGCATTATGCCGTACCCCAGCCGCGCAGCGTAATGCCCGGTGGCGCGCCCCTGCTGGTCGCGCCCGAGGCGGGGGCCGAGGAAATCTGCGTCCTGATGGAAGGCGACAGCTTCGAACTGCTCGACATTACCGGGCAATGGGCCTGGGGCTGCCTCTCGCTCGAAGGACCGGTCGGCTATGTCCATATTGACCTGCTCGAACCTGTGAATTCCGACCATGGCGCATAAGGTCTTCATCGACGGTGCTGCCGGCACCACCGGTCTCGAAATCCGCGACCGGCTTGCACCGCGCAGCGAGTTCGAGCTCCTGATGCTCGACGACGACCGGCGCAAGGATCCGTCTGCGCGGCAGGAAGCGTTGCACGAAGCCGATTTCGCGATCCTGTGCCTGCACGACGATGCCGCGCGCGAAGCCGTCGCCCTGGCAGAGGGCAGCAAGGTGCGGATCATCGACGCCTCTACCGCGCATCGCGTGGCGCCGGGCTGGACCTACGGATTTCCCGAACTGATCGGTCGCGACGCGATCGCCAATGCACGGCTGGTGAGCAATCCGGGCTGCTACCCGACCGGCTTTCTGGCGCTGGTCGCACCGCTTGTCCGGGCAGGGATCCTGTCCATGGAACAGCCGCTTATCTGCTATGGCTTCTCCGGCTATTCGGGCGGCGGGAAGGCGCTGATCGAGCGCTTCGAGGCGCCGGGAGCCCCGGCCTTTCGCAGCTATGCCCTCGGGGTCGAGCACAAGCATCTGCCCGAAATGGCAGAATATGCCGAACTGGCGATGCCACCGACCTTCGCGCCGTCGGTGGTGCCCGCTTACCGCGGGATGATCGTCGATGTTCCGCTCACCGTGCACGACACGGCGAACGGCTATGGCCACGAGAAAGTGCGTGCCGCGCTGACCGATTTCTACCGCGGCAGCAGCGTGGTCACCGTCGCCCAGGAACCGCCCGGCGATGGCGAATTGCTGCTGACTACCGATGCCGCAGGATGGGACGGCATGGAACTGTTCGTCATCGGCAAGGCTGGCGACCATGACATGCGCCTGATCGCGAGGCTCGACAATCTGGGCAAGGGCGCGAGCGGGGCTGCGGTCCAGAACCTCAACCTGATGGCGGGCCTGAGTGAAACCGCCGGACTGGCACTGTAGCGCTCACTCAATTTCTGCCTGATTTTTAGGCATGCGCTGCCCGTGAAATAATCAATTCGTGCTGCGGGTTTCGCGATTTCCTGATCTTGCGCGAAATATCGCTCGCCCAGCGTAAATCCTGCGATTTACGCCCTTTCGGAAGGCCTGCCGATTGGCTAGTCCTGTGTGCGAAGGCTTGGCACGATTCTTGAAAACAGTGCCTGCGGTCGGACATTCTTGCGGCATGGGGGATCGTGCCGGGGGCTGGCCAAGGGTCGGGTCGACAGGGTGGCCATCGGACATTTGCCGAGCCAGACATTCTGCTGGCACCTGAGGCCAGGGTTCACGGCGAAATGCCGGAAAGGGAAACGTGAAAAGGATCGAAGCGATCATCAAGCCCTTCAAGCTGGACGAGGTGAAGGAGGCGCTGCACGAAACGGGCGTTTCCGGCATCACCGTCACCGAGGCCAAGGGCTTCGGTCGGCAGAAGGGCCATACCGAGCTTTATCGCGGCGCCGAATATGTCGTCGATTTCCTGCCCAAGGTAAAACTTGAGGTCATCGTATCCGACGCCGAGGCCGACAAGGTCGTGGAAGCGATTGCCGCGGCCGCCAAGACCGGCCGGATTGGCGACGGCAAGATCTTTGTCAGCCAGATCGAATCCGCCCTGCGCATCCGCACCGGGGAACAGGATGACGCCGCCATCTGAGCCTGTCCGGGCCAGCCATCATTTTTCATAATAATTGTTCATCCGATCAAGGAAGGAAATGACATGTCGAAAGCATCCGATATCGTAAAGCGGATCAAAGAAGAGGAGATCGAATGGGTCGATGTCCGCTTCACCGATCCCAAGGGTAAGTGGCAGCACCTTTCGATGTGCGCCGGCGTCGTCGACGAAGACATGCTTGAAGAGGGCATGATGTTCGACGGCTCCTCGATCGAAGGCTGGAAGGCCATCAACGAGTCCGACATGATCCTGAAGCCCGACCTCGACGCGGTCTACATGGACCCGTTCAGCGCCACGCCGATGATGATCATCATCTGTGACATCGTGGAGCCGAGCGATGGTTCGCTTTATGCCCGCGATCCGCGTTCGACCGCGCTGCGCGCCGAAGCCTATCTGAAGACCACCGGTATTGGCGACACCGTCTATGTCGGCGTCGAACCCGAATTCTTCATGTTCGATGACGTGCGCTTCTTCGACAGCTACACCGGCTCAGGCTTCGAGATCGACGATGTCGAAATGCCGGGCAACACCGCCAAGGAATACGAAGGCGGCAATATGGGCCACCGCCCGCGTGCCAAGGGCGGCTATTTCCCCGTCCCGCCGGTCGATTCGTGCATGGACATCCGCGCCGAGATGGTTTCGACCATGCTGGAAATGGGCCTGCCCATGGACAAGCAGCACCACGAGGTCGCTGCGGCCCAGCACGAACTGGGTATGACCTTCGGCCAGCTCGTCCAGACCGCCGACCGCACCCAGGTCTACAAGTACGTCACGCAGCAGGTCGCCCATGCCTATGGCAAGACGGCCACCTTCATGCCCAAGCCGATCCGCCAGGATAACGGTTCGGGCATGCACACCCACATGTCGATCTGGAACAAGGGCAAGAACACCTTTGCCGGCGACGGCTATGCCGGCCTGTCGGAAACCTGCCTTTATTACATCGGCGGCGTCATCAAGCACGCCAAGGCGATCAATGCCTTCTCCAACCCGACCACCAACAGCTACAAGCGTCTGGTGCCTGGCTTCGAAGCTCCTGTGCTGCTCGCCTATTCGGCACGCAACCGTTCCGCCTCTTGCCGTATTCCCTACGGCGCGGGCGAAAAGGCCAAGCGCGTCGAGTTCCGCTTCCCCGATCCGCTGGCCAATCCCTACCTGTCCTCGGCAGCCCTGCTGATGGCCGGGATCGACGGGATCCAGAACAAGATCCACCCCGGCGAGGCGATGGACAAGAACCTCTATGACCTTCCGCCGGCAGAACTGTCCCAGGTCCCGACCGTGTGCGGTTCGCTGCGCGAAGCGCTCGAAGCGCTGACCGCGGACCACGAATTCCTGCTCAAAGGCGGCGTGTTCACCAAGGACCAGATCGAAGCCTACATGGAACTCAAGTGGGAAGACGTCTATCGTTGGGAAATGGCGCCCAGCCCGGTCGAGTTCGACATGTACTACAGCTCTTAAGAGCTGACCGATCGAAGGATCAGCCCGCCGCCGCTCGAGTAGCGTAGCGGCAGGGCAACACAAAAAGGCGTCCGGAGCGATCCGGGCGCCTTTTTTGCTGCATCCGCCCATGCATTGCCCAGGCTACAGATAGTCTTGCGGAATGTTCCAAACGTGCTGATCGGTTGAAACAGGCACGGTCAGCTCCCGATCTCCAGCAGCAGGCGCTCTGGGCAAACGCGCCAGCAGCAACCTAATTTTCGTAGCCAAGTTCCTCGGCCGCTCGGGGATAGGTTTCATCCAGCTCGTCGAGCACAGATTGGGGGAGAATTTCCTGCCAGAGTTTTGACCTTCCCGACGTGATGTGGCCGGACTTCCTGAAACCCGGCCTGAAGACCGAATGTTCGTAGGCAGCGGTCAAGGCCAGTGGCAGATAGGCGCTCTCGATGCCCAGATGCTCGAACAATCGCTTGAAACCACCCAGCGTGCGATCACCCATCAGGTCTTCCAAAGGAAGGAAGAGCGCATCAGAATTCGACAGGCGGCGCCTCGCGGCAAGCATGTCAGCGATTGTTGCACCCGCTTGATGCCGCAGCTCGAACAGGAAACGTTCTTCATCGTTATTCATGTCCAACAGCGTCTGCTGGTATGTCCGACCGCCAAGTTCGGGCTGTGGTACATGAAGCCATGGTTCGTCGGCCACGGAGTGAAACTTCATCGAGGACACGATGACATCTCGCGGGTCACGGATAATGAGGACAGTAGGATATTCCGACGCGTCCAGATCATATTGATGAAAATCGCTCCACCAGTCGAACCCGATCAGCCAGTCATCCTGACCCTCCGGGAACCGACCGATATTCCAGACCTCGAATTCGGCAAAACGAGACAGGTCGCGCAGCATTTTCTCGATCAGGACGGTGCCGGTCTTGTGAAACGTTCCGATCAGACATTGATGCGGGAAAGGGGCAACTCCTGAAGAAGTGCCGATCTTCGCAAGGCTTTTCAGCACTTCAAGTGCCTTGAACCGTTCTGCTGAGGAACCGGGGGCGAGCGCATGGTTTTTTATCCGCGAAACAAGTTGCCGCGATCTGGTTTTGAATGTGGCTCGACTTTCAGCGACATGATCCGAAAAGACATCGCGCATCGGCTCTTTCATCAGATCCGTCATTCTTGACCCCTAAATATATGTAAATAAATAATTATTTGTCCTTTTTAGGTTCAGATTCCCTGTCACCGAAAATAACTTGCAACGATATTTAACAGCCGCCAGCGAGAATTTTATCGATCAAGAAACCTCTTGCCTGTGTATGAACTCTAACGGGCGCATTCGCGTGACGTCGAGCACTAATGGAGGTTTTTCGCATTACTCCCTGTCGACGCGACTTAACTCGAATTTGCATCGCCTATTCGTCATGGTTATCATTCCTGCGGCTCTTTTTGCCAAGCGCCCGCAAGAACCCAATACAAAACGAAGACGTCGATCGTCCCTTTCCTACATTCCGGCAGCCCACATAGCCCCACGGCATCGAACCATGCCAAGGGGCAGCAGACATGAACCGCACAGCCATTTTCGACACCATTCGCCGCGTCATCGGGCGCGGGTTCAGCCAGAGCGAGGTCGAGGCTATCGATACCGCTCTCGACACCGCGCTCGACGATTTGCCGCTGGACCGTGTTCCATGTGTTCCATCGTCCAACATCGAGGCGGTCAATCCAATCACCATCGGGGACGCTGGCATCGCACTCATCAAGCAGTTCGAAGGCTGCGCGAAACTGCGCAAGGACGACATGGTCGAGGCCTATCCCGATCCCGGTACCGGCGGGGTGCCGTGGACCATCGGCTGGGGCGCGACCGGGCCGGGGATCGAAGAAGGCACGGTCTGGACCCAGAGCCAGTGCGACGCGCGGCTCACCTCGGACCTAGCGCTCTTTTCCGCCGAGGTTGCCGCCGCACTGGGCGAAGCACCGACCAGCCAGAACCAGTTCGATGCACTGGTCAGCTTTCACTACAATACTGGCGCCATTGGCCGCTCGACCCTAACCCGCAAGCATGTCGCGGGCGACTTTGCCGGGGCTGCGCGCGAGTTCGACCGCTGGGTCCATGCCGGGGGACGTGTCATGCCCGGACTGGTCAGGCGCCGTCAGGCTGAAGCCGCGCTCTATCGCAACGCCTAATAGTCTTTACTGACTTCGACCGCCGCACTCTTGCGCCCCAGCGAATTGATCGAGCCGAGCAGCGACAGCCAGCTGGTCACCCGGAACTCCAGCTCGCTCGCATTATAGCTGCGTCCGTCGGTGACGATCTCGGCATAGAGCTTGCGGTTGATGTTCTTGCCCAGCGCTACCGCCGTACCCCGGTCAAGTGCCGGGTCAGCGCTGATGATCCGCAGACGGTCGAGCCCGATGGCGTTGCGCAGCTGGTTGATCGGGCCGAGCCCGCCCCCGCCCCTGAGCGAGGCCACCGCCGCCCCCAGTTGCAGCGCGTCGGTCGCCGACAAATCGGTGATCGAGCCGCCAAACAGCAGCCGGGCGAGCAGCTCCTCTTCGGGCAGCGCCGGGGTGGAGGAGAAGGAAATCTCGGTCTGGCTCGCCGTGCCGCGCACCGCGACCTGCACCGAGAGGTCGTCAACCACGGTCTGGGCGAGAATGTTGACGCGCGGATCGACCGGCAAGTTCTCGTCGAAGTCGATCTCGCCCCGCGTGATGTCGAAGCGAACCCCGGCAAAGGAGTAGAATCCCTGCCGCGGGATCACCTGCGCGCTGCCGCCAATGCGAGGATCGGCGGTCGTCCCGCGCAACAGCACGTCGCCGCGCCACTCGCTGTCCAGACCAAGCCCGTCCACCTTGATATTGTCGTTCGCGCTGGCATCGATCAGGTAGCGCCATGGAGCCGAAGTGGCAGGCGCCGGAGCCCGATCGGCCGGCAGGTTGATCTCGGTCACCTTGATATCGGGCAGGGCCTGCTCTTCCTCGCTCCCGCCCAGCCGCCAGCGCGCCTCGGTGACGTTCAGCCGCCCGGCAATCGTCCCGCCGATCCCGTTGGAGACGATCCGCATCGGCCCCGTCACGGTCGCGCCCATGGTCGGCAGGTCGAGCAGTTCGGCACGGCTCGCCGCCATCCTCAGGTCGATCTGTGGACCGCGTCCGCCCGTTATCCCGGCGAGGTCGACCATGCCACTGCCGCTCACGCGCCCGCCGTTCGCCGCCGTCCCGGCAAAGCTGGTCAGGTTCAGCCGCGAACCGGAGAATGTCCCGCGCGCCTTCACCTTGCGGATATCGGTGCCGGTCAGCGCACTCCTCACCCGCAGCGCATCGCCGCCCAGTGCCCCCGTCACGCGAGGATCGGCGAGCGTACCGGTGACGTTGGCGCTGACGATGAGCGGGCCAGTGACGTCGAGCAGATCGATCGCGGCCAGCCGCCACAGTACCGCCGCCTCCCCTTCGTAACGCAGCTGAGCACGTAGCGAACCGGCGTAGAGCCGCTCGGTAAGCGTGCCGGTCTGCGGCAGGCCGGAGATCAGCGCCTGCAGGCGACCGTCAGCGCCGCCGTGATCGTCGATGACCCCGCGCGCCTGCAACGCATTGCGCGACAGCTCTGCGACTAAAGCGATATCCATCGGTTGCGAGGTCAGCAGCGCGCTCGAGCGGGTCAGGTTGCTGACCTTCAGCCGCGCCTGGCCGGTCGGGACACCATCTTCTCCGCCAGCGAACTCGATCACGCCCGACACCGTGCCGCCGAGCCCAAGGTCGGTGACGATGATGTCGGCGAGCGAGAGCGGCATGTCGCCCATGCTGACGCGGCCCTGCGCGGGTTCGGTCCCGCCAAAGCGGCCGCTGGCGATGAGATAGCCGCTGCCATAGGACAGCTGGCTACGCTGCAATTGCCAGCCGCCGTCCTCGGTCTTCGTCATAACGGCGCGGCGCGGCATGGAGACCTTGCGCCCCTCGTAATTGCCCTCGGCCGCAACAGCGATCCGCTCGGGCGAAATCTGCCCGTTGAGGCGCAGCTCCATGCGGGTGCCCCGGGCGCCGGTCAGCGCGGCGTCGAAGGCGCCGCTCCCGTTATCGATTTCCGCCTGCGCGGCCATGCGTCCGATGAAGAGCGAACCGTAGCGCAGGCCCTGTGCGGTCATGGTCCCGTCGATCGTCGTATTGCCCTCGGCAATGAAACCGCTGGCATTCACCTGTGCGCGTCCGATGGCGATCACCGTCTGGCCATCGCCAAAGCGGGCGTTGCGCGCATTGACCGCAACGTCGAAGCCCTGACCGCCGTCACGGGTGGCAAGCGCGATCGTGCCGTCGACCCCGCCGCGCGCGAGGTCGAGCGTGCCGTCCACCCCACCCTCGACCAACTTCAGATCGCCCGAGATGCGCGTCTGCGCGATGTCGAAATATTCGACCCCGATGGTGGTGTCGCCTTCCTCTGCTATGACGAGGTTCACCAGCCCTTCAAAGGGGCCGAGCGTGGACCCGCCCGAGGTCTCGATGGTGAAGCCGTCATCCACCGACGCGAGTGCCACGCGCACATTGCTGAGACCAGCGGCGGGCAGCGGATCGGCGAACACCAGCGTGGCGCGCGGCCCATCGTCGGCGACCTGCGCCTCTACCGTGAACGGCCCGTAATCGACATGGCTGCCGGTACCCGCGAGCGTCGTCGCACCTTCGTTGACCTCGCCGTCGAGCCGCAGCTCCAGCTTGGGCGCCGCGACGGAAAAACCGTTGAACAGGATCGGCGCTTCGGACCCGAGCGAGAGCGCGCCGCGGAAATTGATCGTCTCGCCTGCGATATTGGCAAGCGTGGAATTGCTGATCCGGTTGATCCGGCCATCGGTCCGGGCGGTCAGCCGCCATGGCGTATCCTTGCCGATCGCAAGGCGCAGATTGGCGCGCGCATCCATCCGCCCGATGTTGTCGAGCGCGAGCGCATCGAGCCGCGCCGGCCCCGCAAGTTCGAAGGTTCCCCGGTCGAGATTGCCCCTGAGGTCGAAATCGGCCGCCAGCCCTTGAAAGCGCAGCGCCAGATCGTCCGACAGCAGCTCCGCCCCGGTATAGGTCAGCGTGCCATCCAGCGTGCCACCGACCAGCCGCGGATCGATCAGCTCATTCCCGCTCTTCACCCGGGCAACGCGGATGTCGAGCGGCAGCGTGGCGCGCGTACCGTCCCAGGTCAGCGTGCCGCTCTGCGTCAGCTTCATCAGCAGCGTGCCGCCCGCATCCACTTGGCCGATGGTCAGCCTGTGCGGGACCGAGAGATCGCGGAAAGGCCCGTCGATAGTCGCCTCGAACCGGGCATCGCTCAGCACCAGATCCGGGCCGAACAGCGCGGGGTCGAGCAGGTCGGCGGCAATGGTGAAGCGGCGGAAGGCATTGTCCGCCAGATCCACCGCGCCGCTGCCATCCATGTCGAGCGCCGCGCCGCGCAGGACAAAATTGCCCTCCAGCACGCTGTCTTCCAGCGTTCCTTCCATATTGATCGCGACCAGCTCGCCCAATGCGCGGGCCGTCATCCCGGTAACGTATCCGGCGGGCCGGATATTGCCGACAATGCGATACTGGCCGCTCTCGTTGATAAGGTCGAGGTCGACCACCTGCGCCTCATCCTGCATCGCGATCAGGTCGCCGCGCCAGCGCGACCAGCTGCCATCCCCTTCGAGGCGGACGACCAGATCGCTCTCGGCCCCGACCGCCTCGGCCAGCAGGCCCCCGGCTGGAGCGTTCCACGTGGCATCGAGGTCGAAGCGGTCGCGATCAGGCTCGCTGTCCACCAGCAGCGCAAAGCTGTCCGCGCCGCCCAGCGCACCGTCGGCATCGACCATCACCCGCCCGTCGCGAATGTCGGCCTGCGCGGTGAAATCGATCACCCTTGCCTCGCCGATGATGCCCTCGTCCACCTGGAGGCCGTCGATCACCAGCCGGTCCACGCGAATGTCGAAATCGGGCAGGATCGGCGCATCGGGATCACCGGGGTTGAGCACCGGCAGCGAATGGAGCGTCCCGCCGTTCACCACCAGATGACGGATGTCGAGACCGCTGGTGAACCAGCGATAGGGCCGCCAGTTGAGGTCGATCTCGGGGATTTCGAGGAACAGCGTATCCTCGGCATCGCGAAATTCGACGTCGTGGAGCGTGGCGCTCCACAGCACCGAGCCCTCGATCGAACCGACCGAAACCTTGAGGCCCGAGGCAGGCGCGAAGCTGCTGATG
>DDNW01000134.1:2689-6527 GCA_002341345.1 Erythrobacter sp. UBA2510 | reverse complement strand
CGTCGACGATCAGCTGCCGTCCGGGCCCTGTGTGAAGGAAGGCAATCGCCAGCACGAGCAGGCCCGCCAGCGTTACACCGGCAATGCCCAGCCAGCGCGTCACGCGCAGCGGCGCGGAGCGGCGGCGGTGCGCAGGTGCCTCGTCAGGATCGAGAAGTTCCTCCTCAGCCATCAGAACGCCTGCCCGAGCGCGACATAGACCGCAACCCAGCCATCTTCCGGACCCGGATTGAGCGGGAAGGCTACGTCAAGCCGCAGCGGCCCGAAGCCGGTCAGATAGCGCGCACCGACGCCCGCGCCCCACTGGATGTTCCTGAAGCTGGGCACGTCGTCCTCGCCCACCGTGCCCGCATCAATGAAGGGCACGATGCCGAGCGCACCATCCATAAGGCCGGTCTTGATCCGCGCTTCCAGCGACATTTCGACCAGCGAGCGCCCGCCCGTCGGATCGCCTGCCGTGTTGCGGGGACCGATCTCGCGATAGCCGTAGCCGCGCACCGATCCGCCGCCGCCGGCATAAAGCCTGCGCGACGGCGCGATACCCGAAAGCGGG
The DNA here is from genome assembly GCA_002341345.1 of Erythrobacter sp. UBA2510. GTDB lineage: Bacteria > Pseudomonadota > Alphaproteobacteria > Sphingomonadales > Sphingomonadaceae > Alteraurantiacibacter. The sequence goes on along the minus strand of DDNW01000134.1, from coordinate 5,974 downwards.
GCGCCCATGATGTTGGCAACCCGCGCGCGGCCCGCCAGCACGACCTTATTGCTCTCACCAAGGCTTTGATAATACGAGAAATCGGCTTGATTGCGCGAATAAAAGAACTGTGTACCAATTGTCTGCGCGATCTCGGGCGAAACCTTGGCGGAGGCCCGGAAACCTTCGGTCGGATCGAGCAGGTCGTCCGACGTGTCGATCTGCGCATAGAGCGGGACCGCGCCGATGAAGTATTCCCTGTATGGCGCGAAGGAACGGTCCGACCGCCGCGCCCGTTCACGCGTTGCCACCAGTTCCAGCCCGACCGACCACGAAAACGGCTTCTGGAGCAGCAGCGTGCTCGTCTTTTCGAACGTGCCGATCAGCGAGGCGGTCTGCGCATCATAGGCATCGTAATCGATCGTGCTGACATAGGCATCGACCGACAGCGCGCGGTCGCGCCCGTGAAAATTGTTCTTGCGCAGGGTCGCACCGAGCAATTGCTCCTTCGTGCCGAGAATGCCGCGCACCTTGAACGAGCCTTCGGGCGGGAACAGGTTGCGGTGCTCCCAGCTGCCTTCGAGCTTGAATCCTTCTTCTGTGCCATAACCGATACTGCCCGCCACCGTCCTCAGCGGCGCCTCGGTCATCTCGACCGCGATATCGACCACGCCCGGCTGGTCGCCCGAAGGCGCGGCGGTCTCGACCGGGGTCAGCTCGACCGAGCCGACAATGCCGGTGGCGAGGATTGCGCGGCGAAGGTCCATCTCCAGGCTCCGCTGGTAGGTCTCACCCGGCTCGAACTGGGCAATATCCGACAGATGCTTGCCCGACATGAAGCGCGGCAGATTGCTGGTGATCTGGCCGAAAGCATATTTGCCGCCCGGCGCCACCTCCATCGTGACGTCGCCTTCCTGTCGGTCATGATCGACCAGCAATTCGGGCGCCTCGATCGCGGCGAAGGGATAGCCGCTTTCGCCGAGCGCAGTATCGAGGTCGAACTGCTCGTTTTCGATCACATCGAGGTCGAGATAATCGCCGGGGAAAACTTCGTAGCTAGCGCGCAGATCATCGTAATCCGCGATTGCGCTGTCGAGACTGCCCAGATCGACCGCGCCTACCCGGTAGCGCTGGCCAGGGATGATATCGAAGCGCACCGCCGGACGATCGAGGTCGGCATCGGTGGCGGGATCGACATTGCCGGTCGTGCGGATCACCTGCCCGTCGTAATAGCCGTAGATCCGCAGCAGCCGCTGGAGCAGCTCGTCATCCTCGCGCGCCTGCGCGGCGAGGACTGCCTGATTGTCGTTGTCGTCCAGCTCGCGCACGGTCGAAAGCGCCTTGAACCGGTCGAGGAATTCGTCGCGCTCGGGGAACAGAGAATTGTCGGTCGGGAAGACGAGCACCAGCTCTCGGGTGATCTTCTCCTCGCTGCCTTCGGGGAGCGGCGGAATCTGGTCCTCGAAGGTCTCGAAGGCGATCTCTTCTTCATCGTCGTTTTCGACCGGATCAACACCGGCGAGAACGTCGGCATTGTCGCCCGTATCGGGCCAGTCGAGCGTGTACCCGCCATTCTCGTCGAGCGGATCGGCGTCGGTATCGGGCAGGGCGGTGGCGTCTTCCGCCACCGTTACAGCCGCTCCGTCGGTGCCCTGCCCAGAGCCCCGTGCGGCCCAGCCTTCGGGATTCTCGACCGCACTGTCGGGGATCAGGTCCTCCACCGTGGCGGGTGCGTTGATATCCTGCGCGGCAAGTGGCCCGGCAATCGACAGAGTGCCCGCCAGACTGGCCGCCAGTGCGATGATCGATGTCAGAAGCGGGCCGGATAGCCTGCGGTCAGGTCCGCCTTCAGGCGATGTCGTATTGCTTCTGATCGCCTGGAGCGCCGTGCTTGCTTGCCCCGTCAGGGCTGCGTTCATGGCGCTGGCCGTACAGTCCTGTGATGAGGGCCTGCTGCTCGGTTTCCGACATACGGCTCCATCCTTCGGGGCCGAGCCGTTCGAGCGGTCGATAGCGCACCTTGTATTGCATGCGCGGGCTGCCCTCGACCCAATAGCCGAGATAGACATAGGGCAGCCCTGCCTCGCGCGCGCGGCGGATGTGGTCAAGAATGACAAAATTTCCAAGTCCGCTACGCGCCTCAACATCAGGATCGTAAAAGCTGTAGATCATCGACAGCCCGTCACCCTGCCGGTCGGTCAGACAGGCCGCGACCAAGCGACCGGGTTGCCCGTCCTCACCTGAAGGTTCCCTGTATTCAATGACAAACGTGGAAACGCTCGTATGTTCCACCATGTCCGCATAATCGACCTCGTCCATGGCGGCCATGCCCCCGCCGGGATGGCGGCTGGCGAGGTAGCGGCGCAACAGATCGAACTGCTCGGCGGTGGCCCAGGGGCGGCATTCGCTGACCACCAGATCCTTGTTCCGCTTCATGATTCGTTTCTGCGTGGAGGAAGGCGCGAACTCTTCCGCCACGACGCGCACCGACACGCAGGCGCGGCATTCGTGGCACGAGGGACGATAGGCGACGGTCTGGCTGCGGCGGAAACCGATTCGACCCAATGCCTCGTTCAATTGTTCGGAATGGGGGCCCTTGAGCTCAGTAAAGACCTTACGCTCAGTGCGCCCCGGAAGATAGGGGCACGGCGCCGGGCTCGTGACGAAAAATCGCGGAAATCTTACCGGAGCCGTCACGCGCTCGCGTCCCCCTCGTACAATTAATTCGACCCGTCTGCGAACCGTGGTGCCGGTGGGACAGACATGAAATTCTATGCCCGCCGGATTCGCCCGGTGAAACCATATTAACCATTATTGTGGAGGTTTGCAGGGTTAATTTGCACAATTGCCGCCAGATCGAGGGCGATCGCCCCATAACGGGTCAGATTGTGCAGCGCGGCATGCCGAGCAGGGCTCAGTCGTCGGTTTCAACGCGGTTGAACCGGTCGCCCTTATTGCCCTGCAGATTGATCAGGTCGAAACGATAGCCCGCTTTTTCGAGCGCGGTCAGCAGCCGGTCGCGCGCTTTCAGATCACGCACCTCGAACTCGATATCGGTCTGCGTGCTCTTGACCGACAGATTGCCGAACACGCGCTGATGGTTGACCTCGATGATGTTCGCATTGTGCCGGGTGAAGATGTCGGCCAGCCGCGACAGCGCACCCGCGCGGTCGTCCAGCATCACGCTGACGCGCCCGATCCGCCCGCTGCGGACCAGATTGCGCAGGATCACATTGGCGAGGAAGCGCTGGTCGATATTGCCGCCGGTCAGGATCACGCCGACCTTCTTGCCCTTGAAGCGGTCGC
>DDNW01000134.1:0-2553 GCA_002341345.1 Erythrobacter sp. UBA2510 | reverse complement strand
AAGCGGTCGCGCGGCGCGCCGCTCGACGGTGGCAGCAGCGCCGCGAGGCCCGTCGCGCCCGCGCCCTCGACCACGGTCTTCTCGATGTCGAGCAGCAGGCTGATCGCGTCCTCGATCGCATATTCCTTCACCACCCGCATCTCGTCGACCAGTGCCGGATTGCAGACGATGGTGCGGGTGAACTGGCCCGGTTCCTTGACCGCGATGCCTTCGGCCAAAGTCGCCGTGCCGGTAGGCAACCTCTTGCCGGTCACGAGCGAGTAGAAGGCCGGATATTCGGCAGTCTGGACACCCACGATCTCGATATCGGGCTTGATGGCCTTGGCCGCTGTCGCCACGCCCGAGATCAACCCCCCGCCGCCAACGGGCACCACGATCATGTCCAGATCGGGCGCATCCTCGAGCATTTCCAGCGCGACCGTGCCCTGCCCCGCCGCCACTTTCGGATCGTCGAAGGGATGGACGAAGGTCAGGCCCAGCTGCTTTTCCATGCTGCGGGCATATTCATAGGCCTCGTCAAAGCTTTCCCCCTCCAGCGTGACCTTGCCGCCGACCGACTCGGTCTGCATGATCTTCACCGTCGGCGTGGTCTTGGGCATCACGATGGTGACCGGCACGCCAAGGCGCGAGCCGTGGTAGGACAGCCCTTGCGAATGGTTGCCCGCACTCGCCGCGATCACGCCGCGCGCGCGCTGCTCGTCAGTCAGCTGCAGCAGCGCGTTGAGCGCCCCACGCTCCTTGTAGGCGGCGGTGAACTGCTGGTTCTCGAACTTGAGCCAGACCTCGGCCCCGGTAATCGCGGACAGCGTCTTCGAATGCAGCGTCGGCGTACGCACGACGGCGCCCGCGATGCGCCCGGCGGCGGCGCGCACATCGTCGATGGTCAGTTCGGCTTTCATTATCTCGGCTTCGCCCATGGCTGCGCCTATCGCGGAAAGCGCGCGATCAGGCAATCATTGCTTATTCACGTGGCAGCGGGCAGGTGACGCGCATGACCAGCAGCAAGACAATCGCATTCCTGGGCATGGGCGTGATGGGCGGGCCAATGGCCGGTCATTTGCTCAATGCCGGACACCGGGTCACCGTGTGGAATCGCACCCGATCGCGTGCCGAGAATTGGGCCACCGAATATCCGGGCGGAACCATCGCGGACTCCGCCGCCGAGGCCGCTGCAGGCAAGGAGCTGGTGCTCGCCTGCCTTGGCAATGACGACGATGTCGCGGGCGTCGTGCTGGGCGAAGCCGGGGTGCTGGCCGCCATGCCCAAGGGCGCGACCTTCATCGATCACACCACCGTCTCCCCCGCGCTCGCCAGCCGGATCGCGGAAGAGGCCACCGAACTGGGCCTGCATGCCATCGATGCGCCGGTTTCGGGCGGTCAGGCCGGGGCGGAGAACGGCAAGCTCTCGATCATGTGTGGCGGCACCGAAGCGGCGATGGCCGCCGCAACGCCGGTGATGGAGGCCTATGCGCTGCGTATCACCCATGTCGGTGAGGCGGGGGCCGGACAATTGGCTAAAGCGGTCAATCAGGTATGCATCGCCGGGGTCCTGGCTGGCCTGTCCGAAGGAGTGCGGCTGGCGCAGGCCAACGGGCTCGACCTGGACAAGGTGTTCGAGGCGATCTCGGGCGGCGCGGCACAAAGCTGGCAGATGAACAATCGCTGGGCGACCATGGCCAAGGACGAGTTCGATTTCGGCTTCGCGGTCGACTGGATGCGCAAAGACCTCGCCATCGCGCTCAGCGCCGCGAAGGAGGCCGGCCTGCCGTTGCCCGTGACCGCGCTGGTCGATCAGTTCTATGCCGAGGTGCAGACGATGGGCGGCAATAGGCAGGACACGTCCTCGCTGCTGCGCCGTTTCCCCCGCGCCAGACCGGCATGATCGGCAGGTTCGCGGCGCTCGCCGCACTGATGCTGGCGGTGGCAGCGCCCGCGCAGGCCACCACGCTGATCGACAATGTCGAGGGGATTGCGGTCCACCGCGACGGCAGTATCGACCGCTTCGCCGCCATGGTGATCGACGACGAGGGCCGGGTGGTCGAACTGCTCGATTTCGGCGACAAGCCCACGGTCAAGATCGATTTCCGCGAGGACGGCAAGGGCCGCGTAGTCATCCCCGGCATCGTGGATTCGCATGTTCATCTGATGGACCTCGGCCTCGCGCAGCTCTCGCTCGATCTGACTGGTGCGACCTCGCTCGACGATGCGCTCGCCCGCATTGCCGCCTATGCCGCGCGCCATCCGGACCGCCCGTGGCTGGTCGGCTTCGGCTGGAACCAGGAAAACTGGGGTCCGGGGCGTCTGGGCCGCTTCCCTACCGCCGCCGAACTCGACGCCGTGGTGCCGAACCGCCCGGTCTGGCTGACCCGTGTCGATGGCCATGCCGGATGGGCCAATACAAAGGCGCTGGAAGCGGCCGAAATCACCGCCGCCACCGCCGATCCCGCAGGGGGACGGATTATCCGCATCGCTGGCGGCAAGACCCCTGCCGGCGTGCTGGTCGACAGCGCCGCCGCGCTGGTCAACGCCGCCGTCCCGCCGCCGCTGGCCGAA
>DDNW01000157.1:1874-2705 GCA_002341345.1 Erythrobacter sp. UBA2510 | reverse complement strand
CCGACGCCCAATTCCTGTGCGACGATCTGCGCCAGCGTGGTCTTGCCCAGCCTCGGCGGGCCGAAGAATAGGACGTGGTCCATCGCCTCGCCGCGCCCGCGCGCTGCCTCGATGAAGATGGCGAGGTTTTCGCGCGCGGCCTCCTGCCCGACGAATTCCTTGAGGCTTTTCGGGCGCAGCGCCGCATCCGGGTCTTCCGGCTGGCGCGAAGGCGTATGGAGGGGGACGGGATCGGTCATGCTCAGGGGATGTTCGTATAGCCCTGATTGTGCAGCTGTGTCGTCACCACGGTCTGCGACAGGCCCATCTTCACCCCCGGCAGCAGGTCGGCATTGGTCACGCCCTGCCCCAGCGCCGACTGGCCGCAGACGTAGAACTCGACCCCTTCGGCAATCATGGCCGCGACGATGGCGGCATTGGGATTGGTCTGCCCTTCATACTTGCCTGCATAGGCCGCGTCGGTCGTCACATCCCAGACCGAGGGCCCGTGGACGACCACCGCCAGATGGACGTTTTCGCGCGGCACACCGTGCGCGACGATCAGGTTCATCCAGCGCGCGGCGCTATCGAACTTGGCATTGACCGCCCCGTCCTTCGATCCGGAAACGACGTCGAAGATTGCCTTGTACTCCGCCTCCAGATCGAGCGGAGCCATGTTCACGACTTCGCGCCAGGCACCGTATTCGGCGAAGACCGGGCCGGTGTGGCGCTCCCCTTCTTCAGCAGCGACGGGAGTGGTGGTCAGCGCCAGCGCGGCGGCGGCAGTGAGGATAAGAGAGAAGTGTTTCATTGGGAGCGTTCTCCAAAACCGTCACCCTGAACTTGTTTCAG
>DDNW01000157.1:0-1713 GCA_002341345.1 Erythrobacter sp. UBA2510 | reverse complement strand
CTGAACTTGTTTCAGGGTCCATCCTTTGTCACGCTCCGGCAAATGACCTTCGAACGCAACCCATGCGTCTATATCCTCGCCAGCGCGCGCTACGGCACACTCTACATCGGCGTAACCTCTGACCTCATTGCTCGGCTGTGGCAGCATCGAAACGGCGAGGTCGAGGGCTTCACAAAGCGCTACGGCGTCCACACGTTGGTCCGATACGAAATATTTGGCGACATGGCGTCCGCCATCGCTCGCGAGAAGCAACTCAAGCGCTGGCATCGGCAATGGAAGATCAACCTGATCGAGAGCGAGAACCCCGATTGGCACGACCTTGCGGTGGGCCTTGGCCTTCCGCCACTGGCGCACAGCTAATGGCCTGATGGACCCTGAAACAAGTTCAGGGTGACCATTAAGAGACGTGTCCATCACCCCGCCGCCTTCCGCAAGGCCATGCGGATCAGCTCCGCCTCTGCCGCGCCTTCGCCAAGCTCGGCCTGCGCGCTGGCCACGGCCTGCGCCGCCACGGCGGGCTTGAAACCCAGCCCCTGCAAGGCCGCCACCGCATCGGCGCTCGCGCCGCCAGCGGGCGAGATCGCCACGCCGCCAGCACCGACCGGAGACACCCCCGGCATTGTGCCCGCCTTGTCCTTCAGCTCGTTGACGATGCGCGCGGCCAGTTTCGGCCCGACGCCATTGGCTCGCGCCACGGTCGCCGCATCGCCGCTGGCGCAGGCATCGCGCACCTCGCCCGGCGACAGCGCCGACAGGATCGCCAGCCCCACCTTGGACCCTACGCCCTGCACGCCCGTCAGCAGGCGGAACCAGTCCCGCTCCGCCGCCGTCGCAAAGCCGAGCAGGCGCATGTCGTTCTCGCTCACCTGCAAATCGGTATAGAGCGTGCACGCCTCCCCGGTCTCGCCGAGCGCGCTCAAGGTGCGGGCCGAGCAATGAACCAGATAGCCCACGCCCGCGACATCGATCACCGCCCAGTCGGCCCCGGTTTCGTCGAGCAGTCCCTTGAGCTTAGCGATCATGGTTTGTTCCTGCCTGATTGCAGCCGCTTTGGCCAGAGGGCAAATCATCGTGTCCACGGCGGCAAACCCTACAGGATGGAACACATGGAACACGGTCCTGAAACGGAAAAGCGAATGGGCGCGAGGGGGCTCAGATGTGCGGGTTTCTGCGGTCGGTATTCCGGTGAAGGTCATTGGTAGGAGGTGGGCATGGAACGGGCTGTGTAGTAAAGAAAACTCAAGAGAACCTCGTCATTCCCGCGCAAGCGGGAACCAAGTTTCGTCCTCGGGTGGCTCCGCACTGGATCCCTGCCGACGCGGGGATGACAAAGTTGGCTGGGGCCGCTCACACTCGACAGCATTGTAACTTTCGCTATGGGACTTGCCCCATGAGCTGGAACACGTTTGGCAGGGTTTTCCGTTTTTCGACCTGGGGCGAGAGCCACGGGCCGGCGCTGGGCGCGCTGGTCGACGGGTGCCCTCCCGGCCTGCCGCTGGACGAAAAGGCGATCCAGCCCTTCCTCGATGCGCGCAAACCCGGCCAGAACAAGTTCACCACCCAGAGGAAGGAGCCGGATCTCGTCCGCATCCTCTCGGGCGTGTTCGAAGGGCCAGAAGGAAAACAGGTCACCACGGGCACGCCGATCAGCCTGATGATCGAGAATGTGGATCAGCGCTCCAAGGATTATGGTGACATCAAGGACAAGTTCCG
>DDNW01000149.1 GCA_002341345.1 Erythrobacter sp. UBA2510 | reverse complement strand
GAATTCGACATCATGTATGGCGAGGGCATTTCCAAGATTGGCGAAATCCTCGACCTTGGCGTCAAGGCTGGCCTGGTCGAGAAATCGGGCTCCTGGTTCAGCTATGACTCGATCCGGATCGGCCAAGGCCGTGAGAATGCGAAGACTTATCTGAAGGAAAACCCTGAAATTTGCGACAAGTTGGAAGCCGCGATCCGTGGCCAGACCGACAAAGTCGCCGAGGAGATGATGACGGGCCCGGACGCGGATTCCGACGACTGATCCTCAAGAGGGCACTTTGCACTAGCGCACGCCCTGACGAAATGGAGCCGGTTCCTGCCCTTTCGACCGGGCGGGGGCCGGCTTCTGTCTTTGGAGCGACGACTCCTTCACAGGTTAAGCGCAAGTATAGGCACTTCCATCATTTCCCACGCGGCAATATGGGATGCGCAGCAAGGGAGCATCTATGACCGACGTTAGCGAGTGGCAGGGTACAACGGGGGATGCCTGGGCGGCCGAATGGCGCCGTACCGATCGCAGCTTCACGATGCTCACCGAAGAACTGCTGCGCAACACGCGGGGCATGCCCTGTACGCAGGTGCTCGATATCGGTTGTGGTGCAGGAGAATTGTCGCTCGCGCTGGCACGCGGTCGCCCTGAATCCAGGATCATTGGGGTCGATGTTTCACCGCAATTGCACAGTGTCGCTACCTCGCGTTGTGCGCGACTTGAGAACGTCGAATATGTGCTGGCTGACGTGGCCCAATGGCAACCGCCGGCTGGTTTTTCGCCGGATTTCCTGATCTCTCGTCATGGCGTCATGTTCTTCGACGGGCCGGAAAAGGCCTTTGCCCATCTGGCAGGGATCGCTGCGCCGGACGCGAGATTGCTGTTTTCGTGCTTTCGTGCTCCGGCAGAGAACCCATTCTTCACCGAAGTTGCGCGGTTGCTGCCTGAACCGCCGGAACTTGGCCCTCCGGGTCCGGGGCCGTTCGCCTTTGCCGATAGCGACAAGGTAAAGGCGATACTTACTGCAGGTGGGTGGAAGGATATTGTCTTCAAGCCGTTTGATGTTGCGATGATCGTTGGCGGAGGAAAAGACCCGGTCGAGGACACCGTGGCTTATTTTAGCGCTGTCGGACCTACTGCACGGGCCATGCGCGAGATGGATGATAGTGCCAGAGAACGATTTCTCGAGCGGCTCCGTCGCATGGCACAGAACAATTGCCGCGAAGGCATGGTCATGCTGCCTGCCGCTGTCTGGATCGTCAGTGCAACCAAGGCCTGATCACAGGCAGGGCACCTCAAATAATCTTGCGAAGATTGACCGCGACACCAACTGGTCTTCGTACGGATGCGTCTATGCACTTGTCGTGCCCCTTTACACTCCCTAATCGGCGATGATCATGCGATCCAACATGCATTCCACGAACGATATCCGCCGTGCATTCCTCGATTTCTTCGCTTCCGAAGATCATCAGGTTGTACCCTCGGCGCCGCTCGTTCCCTATAACGACCCCAGCCTGATGTTCGTCAACGCAGGCATGGTCCCGTTCAAGAACATCTTTACCGGTGTTGAAACGCCGCCAGCGCCGCGCGCGGCGAGCAGTCAGAAATGCGTGCGGGCAGGTGGCAAGCACAATGATCTCGACAATGTCGGCTATACCGCCCGGCACCTCACCCTGTTCGAGATGCTCGGCAATTTCAGCTTTGGCGACTATTTCAAGGAACGTGCGATCGATCTCGCCTGGCGCCTCGTCACGCGCGAATTCGGCCTGCCTGCCGATCGTCTGTCCGTCACTGTCTACCATACCGATGACGAAGCCTTCGACCTGTGGCGCAAGATCGCCGGCCTGCCGGAAGAGCGGATCATCCGCATTCCGACCAAGGACAATTTCTGGGCGATGGGCTCGGACGGTCCGTGCGGCCCCTGTTCGGAAATCTTCTGGGATCATGGTCCCGATGTCGCAGGCGGCCCGCCGGGCTCTCCGGACGAGGACGGCGACCGGTTCGTGGAGATCTGGAACCTCGTCTTCATGCAGCACATGCAGGAAGCGGATGAGATCGTTGGCGACCTGCCTCGTCCGAGCATCGATACCGGCATGGGGCTTGAGCGGATTGCCGGTGTCTTGCAGGGCGTCACCAATGTCTTCGAGACCGATACCTTCCGCACACTGATCGACGCCAGTGTCGACCTGACCGGTCAGCGTCCCGCAGGCGACAGCCTCGCCAGCCACCGCGTTATTGCCGACCATTTGCGCTCGACCAGCTTCCTGATCGCCGATGGCGTCCTGCCTTCGAATGAGGGGCGCGGCTACGTTCTGCGGCGGATCATGCGCCGCGCCATGCGCCATGCGCATCTGCTGGGCGCGGACAAACCGCTGATGCACCGTCTCGTGCCCACACTGGTTGGCGAGATGGGGCAGGCCTTTCCCGAATTGCCGCGGGCGCAGGCGCTGATCACCGAAACGCTCGAGCGCGAGGAAACCCGCTTCCGCCAGACGCTGGAAAAGGGACTGCGCCTGCTTGAGGATGAGCTGACCGATCTTGGCGAGGGCGGGGAGCTGCCCGGCGAGACCGCGTTCAAGCTCTACGACACCTACGGCTTCCCGTACGACCTGACCGAGGACGCCCTGCGCCCGCGCGGTATCGGTGTTGACCGGGCAGGTTTTGACGCCGCCATGGCCCAGCAGAAGGCAGCTGCACGCGCGGCGTGGAAGGGCTCTGGCGCTTCCGCCGACAGCGACATCTGGTTCGACATCGCCGAGCGCGAGGGCGCGAGCGAGTTCACCGGTTATGCCGCCACCAGCGGTGAGGGCCGGGTGGTCGCGTTGGTCGTCGATGGCAAGGAGGTCGAGCGCGCCGACGCAGGGCAGGACGTTACGGTGATCACCAACCAGACGCCCTTTTATGCCGAAAGCGGCGGCCAGACCGGTGACACCGGCGCGATCAGCGGCGACCGCAGGCTGGAGATCAAGGTGACGCAGACGTCCAAACCGCTTGGCCGTCTGCATGCGCATCACGGCAAAATCGCCGAAGGGCAGGTGTGTCTGGGCGATACCGTGCACATGGAAATCGACGCGGAGCGGCGCGATCGCATCCGCGCTAACCATTCATCGACGCACCTGCTGCATGCCGCGCTGCGCAATGTGCTCGGTGACCACGTCACACAGAAGGGTTCGCTCGTTGCCGAGGACCGGCTGCGCTTCGACTACTCGCATCCCGCACCTTTGGCTCCGGCCGAAATCGCGGCGATCGAGTCGCAGGTGAATGCCGAAATCCGCGGTAATCACGAAACCGTCACCCGGCTGATGAGCCCTGATGATGCAGTCGAGGCTGGTGCGCTGGCGCTGTTCGGCGAGAAATATGGCGAGGAGGTGCGCGTCCTCTCGATCGGGACTCCCGATCGTGCTGGCCGGACCTATTCGGTCGAGCTGTGCGGCGGCACACATGTCCGGGCGACAGGCGATATCGGCCTGTTTCGTATCGTTTCGGAAAGCGCGGTATCCTCTGGCATCCGGCGCATCGAGGCGCTGACCGGTGAAGCGGCGCGGCAATGGGTCGTCGGCCGCGAGGAAGCGCTCAAGACCGTCGCGGCCACGCTCAGGGCCTCGCCCGATGAGGTGACCGAGCGGGTTGCAGCATTGGTTGACGAGCGGCGCCAGCTGGAACGCGAACTGGCCGAGGCGAAGAAGGCGCTGGCGCTTGGCGGTGGCGGGGGGGCTTCATCGCCCGCGCAGGCCGACGAGGAATTCGGCGGCGTGACTTTCTCCGGGCAGGTAATCGAAAGGCTCGACCCCAAGGAGTTGCGCGGCCTGCTCGATTCGGCCAAGCAGCGGCTCGGCTCGGGCGTTGCGGCCATCATCGCGGTCAATGACGGCAAGGCCGCATGCGCGGTCGGTGTCACCGATGACCTGTCCGGCCGGATCAGTGCGGTCGATCTCGTCCGCGCGGGCGTCGAAGCGCTCGGCGGCAAGGGCGGCGGTGGCCGGCCTGACATGGCGCAGGGCGGCGGACCTGACGGGGACAAGGGCGAAGCCGCGCTGGCGGCCATCCGCGACCTGCTGGCACGCGAATTCGCCTGAGGCATTCCCGGTCTATGGGGCCGCTCAGGCCTCCAGCGAACTGGTCCTGAGCTTGGGCTTATGCTCCAGCGAGGCATCCTGCTGGATGCGCTCGCGGAACTCGTCGCGCTTTTCGTGGATCGAGGCGATCACCGGGCCCATGGCGACGCCCAGCTCGACCAGTACGGCTTCGGATAATTGCAGCGAGCTTTCCAGCGTCTCGGGTACCGCGGTGGACGCTCCGCTGGTGTAGAGCTCGGTAGCATGGTCGGCATCGCGCGCGCGGGCGATGATCGGCAGGTCAGGGTGGGCCGCGCGCAATTTGCGCACCAGACGATTGGCGAACACGTGCTCGTCCATCGTCAGGATAACCGCCGGGGCCTC
>DDNW01000054.1:17053-17370 GCA_002341345.1 Erythrobacter sp. UBA2510 | reverse complement strand
CGCGTGCCGCTGGTCTCGCGCTCGTCTTCGGCGACGATCCGGGCCTTGGCCTGAACGCTGGTGGTGACCGCATAATCTTGCGCTGCATGGTCGCCCGCGAGCACGGCAGGACCGTTTGCCTCGCACCAGGCGAAAAACTCCGCATCGCCGAGCAGGCCGTATTTCACGACTTCGGCATAGCCAGCGCGCATCTCGCGCGGGGGCAGCGTCGCCAGTGCGTCGAGATCGGCCAGCACCAGCGATGGCTGGTGGAAGGCGCCAATGAGGTTTTTGCCGGCGCGAGAGTTTATCGCCGTCTTGCCGCCGACCGAGGAATC
>DDNW01000054.1:7837-16911 GCA_002341345.1 Erythrobacter sp. UBA2510 | reverse complement strand
CCGCCGACCGAGGAATCGACCTGAGCCAGCAGTGTCGTTGGTAATTGCACGAAGCCGCAGCCGCGCTTCAGGATCGAGCAGGCAAAGCCGGTCAGGTCACCGATAACGCCGCCGCCCAGCGCCAGCACGTGGTCGCCGCGTTCGACCCCGCGTTCGAGCAACCAGTCGGTCACATGTTCCAGCACGATCCAGCTTTTCGCCGCTTCGCCCGCTTCAAGCACGAGGAAATGCGCCTCGTGCCCGGCATCGGCGAGCGACTTGGCGACCGGCCCTTTCCACTGCGCTGCCACATTCTCGTCAGTGATGATCGGCACGGCGGACTTGCGCAGGAAGGGCGCGCAATGCTGCGCTACGTTGACCAGCAGGCCGCTATCGACGCGCACCTCATAGTCGCGTCCGGCGAGGTCCACGCGGATTACAGACATTGGTCGAGCGCCTCCAGAATGCGGGCCACGGTATCGATATGCGGGCCGGTGCCGCTGCTGACATGGATCGGGGCCATGGCATAGGCGCTTTCGCGTTCCGCCTTCATCCGGGTAACGATTTCGCGCACATTGCCGCCGCGCAGAAGCGGGCGCTTGTCGTTGCGGCTGACCCGCGCGACCAGCGTATCGATATCGCTGTCGAGCCACACGGCAATGCCTTGCTCGAGGATCAGCGCGCGCGTCTCTTCCTGCACGAAAGCGCCGCCACCCGTGGCGAGTACGCCCTTGCCGGTATCGAGCAGGCGCGCGATCACGCGCCGTTCGCCATCGCGGAAATGGGCTTCGCCGAACTGTTCGAAGATATCGGTGACCGACATCTGCGCGGCTGCAACGATCTCGTCGTCGGCATCGCTGAACGGCACGCCGAGTGCGGCGGCAAGCTTGCGTCCGACGGTCGACTTGCCGACGCCCATCATGCCAACCAGCACGATCGGGCGGTCGATGCGCGGCGCGACGCGCGCTGCAACGGTCGCGATCTGAGCCGGAGTGAGCTGCCCCTGATTGTCGGTTGGTTCGATGTTCATTGCCGTTGGGGCTATAATTGCGCTAACCGCTCGCGCAAGTTCGCTCTCCGGGGCAGACGGATTTTGAGGAATATGCGCCAAAACCATGTTCAGGGGCCGCGATAAATTGCTGATCATTGTGCTGGTGGTGGTGTTCGTGGTCCTGGCGGTCGCCTGGATCGACGGCGGACGGGTCGAGGAACGGCTGATCGAGGAACCGGTCCAGCTGGCCATTCCGCAGATCCAGCCGGCCCGTTCGGGCGCTGGCGGTGGAGAGGTCCGATGATGAAGCGCGCATTGCTGATCGGCGGGCTCGCGCTCGGCCTCAGCTCCTCGCTGGCGCTGGCCTCGCCTGAGGACTTGCTGCCGCCGATCTTCAATAATCCGCCGCCGCCCCCACAGCCGACTCAGACGGCACGGCCCGCGCAGCCTGCGCCGCCGCCGCCCGTTGCGCAGCCCGGCGTAGTCGCTCCGGCACCTGTGCCCGGAACCGGACCCGGCCCGGTGATCCAGCCGCTGCCCGATTCCCTGCCAACCGGCCCTCAGCTGCCGCTGCCCGAGGGTTTCCCGAGTCTCGCAGAGCTGGAGGAGATGGACGAGCAGGAGATCAACGAGCTGTTCGGCCTCAAGGCCAAGTTCGACGTGCCGCCTGCCGCGCGGCGCGCACTGGCGCGAATCGGCGTGATTTCCTCGGCTGAAGGGGGATTTCCCTCGCAATCTCTGGCCGGACAACCAGCCAAACTGGTTCGCGCCGCGTTGACAGGCACCAAGGGCCCGATGGTTTCGCGCTGGGGGCATATCCTGATGCGCCGCGCGCTCGCCAGCCGGCTCGATGCGCCAGACGGTATGACGCCAGTCGAATTCGCGGCGCTGCGCGCGAGCGTGCTCAACATGATGGGCGAACCTGCGATAGCGCGCGCATTGGTGCAGGACGTCGATTCGGACAATTACGAAAGCGCGCTGACCGATGCCGCCTTCGACGCCTATCTGGGAACGGGCGATATTCTGGGCATGTGCCCGGTCGCGCGGTTGAAGGGCGACATTCGCGATGATGGCGATTGGGTGCTCCTGTCAGCGGTCTGCTCGGCCTATCTGGGTGAAGAGCGTTATGCCGAGCGGCGGCTGAACCGCGCGCTGGGGACGGGCGAGGCTCCCGAAATCGATGTGCGATTGGCGCAGCGATATGCCGGGGCGGCAGGCGATGGTGGCCGGGCGGTCAATGTGGAGTGGGACGGGGTCGAGGAACTGACGCCGTGGCGCTTTGCGCTTGCCCGTGCCTTGGGTGCCGACCTTCCCGAAGCGCTGCAACAGCAGGCAGCGCCGCGCTTCCGCATCTCTGATGCGCTGATTCCTGCGGTGGCCTTGTCCCGGCGGGTTGAGGTGGCGCCGCTGGCCGGACGGCGTGGTGTTCTGTCATCGGCTGCGATGGTCGATCTCTACTCGCAGCTCTATGCCAGCGATGTCGTCGATGGAGAGGCTAAACAGCCGGGGCGGGTGCTGCGCGAAGCCTATGTCGCCGCCGATCCCGAAGCGCGGCTCGACGCGATGCGCGTGCTGTGGGGCGACGAGCGCGATTACGGCGCGCTGGTGCTGACGGCCTATGCCGCTGCCCGCCTGCCGGTCAGCGAAGACCTGGCCGTCGATGCCGAGCCGATCCTCGCCTCGATGCTGTCAGCGGGTCTCGACCGCAATGCCCAGCGCTGGAGCTCGGTGATCGAGCGCGGCAGTCCTGCGTGGGGCCTGCTGGTATTCGCGCAATGGCCGCAAGCGGGCCAGGTCGACCGGCAGGACGTCGACAGCTACATCGACGACGATGACAGCGACGGTCAGCGCAAGTCAAAGCTGCTGCTTGCGGGTCTCGCGGGTCTCGGCAAGGTCGATGCCGATACGGTCAGCGATTTTTCCAGCCGGCTCGATATGAACCTCACGCGCAACACGGTGTGGAGCCAGCGGATCGATCGCGCCGCGCAGGTCGGCAATCCCGCGCTGGTGGCGCTGCTCGCCGGAGTTGGCATGCAGGGCAGCAACTGGGACATGATGACCCCGCGCCACCTGTTCCATATCGTGCGCGCGCTCAATCAGGTCGGGCTCAATGCCGAGGCGCGGATGATCGCTGCCGAGGCAATGGCCAGAGGCTAGCAATATCGCTTCCGCGGTCGAAACCTTTCTCGCCATGCTCGCAGCCGAGCGCGGCGCGGCGGCGAACACGCTTGCCGCTTACGCCCGCGATCTGGAGGGCGCTCAGGTCCTGTTAGGTCCGCTTGAGGATGCAGGGCGTGACGCCATCGCGGGGCTGGCCAATAAATGGGCTGACCTCGCCCCGGCTACGGTGGCGCGCAAGGCCTCGGCGCTGCGGCAATTCTACGGTTTCCTCGTCGACGAGGGGCTGCGCGAGGACGATCCGTCGCCCGCTCTGCCGCAGCCCAAACCGCGCCGGAAGCTGCCCAAGGTGCTGAGTCATGCCGATGTCGAGGCGCTTATGCGGCAGGCCGAGGACGAGGCTGCGACCGGCAAAGTGCTGGCGATCCGCATGCTGGCGCTGATTGAATTGCTCTACGGTTCGGGCCTGCGCGCAAGCGAGCTGGTGGCGCTGCCACGTGCCGCCGTACCGCGCGATGCGCCGTTCCTTACCGTGCGCGGCAAGGGTTCGGCAGAGCGGATGGTGCCGGTCTCCAGCCGTGCCCGGCAGGCCCTCTCTCGCTGGCTCGAAGTGGTTGAGCCGGGCTCGCCATTTCTTTTCCCTTCGCGCAGTAAACATCTGACTCGCATACGCCTTTATCAATTACTGAAGGGGCTTGCGGGGAGGGCAGGGCTCGATCCGGCGCGGGTCAGTCCGCATGTCCTGCGCCATGCCTTCGCGACCCATTTGCTGGAGGGCGGGGCGGATTTGCGCGTGCTTCAGACGCTGCTTGGCCATGCCGATATCGCGACCACGCAGATCTATACCCATGTCGATTCCTCGCGGCTCGTCGAACTGGTCAATGCACGGCATCCTCTTGCAGGCCGCCCCGGCTCCGGTTAGCGCGAGGGCGACATGATGACGCATCTCGAATTTGAAAAGCCCGTGGCCGAGCTCGAAGCCCGCATCGCCGAACTGCGCGAAGCGGCGGGCAGCGATGGCGAGGTCAATATCGCCAAGGAACTTGCCCGGCTTGAGAAGAAGAGCACCGGGCAACTCGCCAGCATCTACGCCTCGCTGACGCCGTGGCAGAAGACGCAGGTCGCGCGGCACCCGAAACGCCCGCATTTCCGCGATTTCGTCGCGCACGCCTTTTCCGATTTCATGCCGCTGGGCGGTGATCGTGCCTATGGCGATGATCAGGCGATCATGGGCGGGCTCGCCACGCTCGACGGGCGCCGGGTGATGTTGATCGGCCATGAAAAGGGCAACGATACCGAGAGCCGCATTCGCCACAATTTCGGCATGGGCAAGCCAGAGGGCTATCGCAAGGCGATCCGCCTGATGGAAATGGCCGATCGTTTCGGCCTGCCGGTGGTGACGCTGGTCGATACGTCGGGGGCCTTTCCCGGCATCGAGGCGGAGGAACGCGGTCAGGCCGAGGCAATTGCCCGTTCGACCGAGGCCTGCCTTGCGCTGGGCGTCCCGATGGTGGCGACCATTGTGGGCGAGGGTGGCTCGGGCGGCGCGGTCGCGCTGGCCAGCGCCGAGCGCGTGCTGATGTTCGAACATGCGGTCTATTCGGTGATCTCACCCGAAGGTTGCGCCTCGATCCTGTGGCGCACGGCGGAAAAGGCTCCACTGGCGGCCGAGGCGATGAAGGTGACGGCGCAGGACCTGATGGGGTTGGGCGTGATCGACCGGATCGTGCCCGAGCCTGTCGGCGTTCCGCATCGCGATCCGCAAAGCGCAATCTCCTCACTCGCAGCGGTGATCGGCGAGGAACTCGACGCATTGGCGAAGCTGAAGCCGGACGCTCTGCGCCAGAAGCGTGAGGAACGTTTCCTCGCGATCGGCGAGGCGCTGGGCTGACGGCCTCGCGATCCGCCGCGCATGTGCAGCGCCATCCGCGAACACGGATGCGGGGAACATCGGGCCTTGCAAAGGGTTGCTGACACAATCCGTTACAAACGGGCCGTTACAAACGGGAGCGCGATATCAATTTCGACGCTTGCCGTGCCAGCATGAGGAGCCGCACATGTCCGCCATCCGTAAATTGCCTCTGACCAGGGTCCTGCTTGCAGGCGCTGCGGCGTTGTCCATGTCGGCCTGCGCCACCGTGCCGGGGGCCAATGTCGCCGCCGGGTCGCCGATCACCGCGGCCGAGGCGCAGCAGGGTGCGGAATATCACCCGCAATTCATTGCCGAGTTCGGCGGCGAGATGACCGGGCCGCAAGCCAATTATGTCCAGCAAGTGGGCCAGAACATCGCCGTGCAGTCGGGCCTCGCCACGACGCCTGCAGCCTTCGACGTGACGCTGCTCAACTCGTCAGTGAACAATGCCTTCGCGGTGCCCGGTGGCTATGTCTACGCGACGCGCCAGCTGGTGACGCTGATGAATAACGAGGCGGAACTGGCCGCCGTGCTCGGCCACGAGGTGGGACACGTGTCCGCACGCCATTCCGCCCGGCGGCAGGCGGCGGCGCAGCGTAACCAGCTGCTCGGCCTGTTGGGCGCGGTGATCGGCGGCGCCGTTTTGGGCAGCCCGGACCTTGCCAATCTGAGCCTGCAGGGCTCGCAACTTCTGACGCTGAGCTATTCGCGAAATCAGGAACTGGAGGCCGACCAGCTCGGTGTGCAATATCTGCGCTCGGCCGGGTACGATCCGCGTGCCATGGCAACCCTGTTGACCAGCCTTGCCGCGCAGAATTCGCTCGACGCGCAATTGCAGGGCCGGGGCAATGCGACGATCCCCGAATGGGCCTCGACCCACCCCGATCCCGCCAGCCGCGTCCAGAATGCGCTCTCGCTTGCCGGCAACCAGACCGGTGTCACCAATCGCGACACCTTCCTCACCCGGATCGACGGGTTGCTCTATGGCGACGACCCTGAGCAGGGCGTGATCGAGGGGCAGAGCTTCATCCATCCCCAACTTCGCCTGACCTTCGCGGCGCCGCAAGGCTTCTACATGGTCAACGGGACACGTGCGGTCTCGATTAATGGCGATGCGGGCAAGGCGCAGTTGAGCACCGCCGCCTATAATAACGATCTTAATGCCTATGTCCGGGCGGTGTTTACCGCGCTTGGCGGCGAGCAGCAGCAGCTGAGCCCGCAGAACATCCAGCGTACCACGGTCAACGGACTGCCCGCCGCCTATGCGACGGTACGTGCGACAAGCGGCCAGCAGCAGCTGGACGTTACCGTATTTGCGTATGAATTCTCGAACAGCCAGGCCTTCCACTTTGCCGCGATCACCCCGGCAGGCCAGTCAGGCACGTTCAATTCGATGTTTTCATCGATGCGGCGGATCTCGGCGAGCGAGGCCGCGCAGGTGATTCCGCGCAAGATCGATGTCGTGACCGCGGCGCGCGCCGATACGGTGCGTACGCTGGCGGCACGGATGGCCTATACCGACGCGCAGGAGGCGCGCTTCCGGGTCCTCAATGGCCTTGGGTCGAACGATCAGGTCGTGCCGGGCCAGAAATACAAGATTGTGGTGCGGGGAAGTTAGAACAAAGCCGCTGGTTTGGAAGCGGTAGCAGTCACCGCCATAACAGTGTCACACAAACAAAAGGGGCGGCAGGTTATCCTGCCACCCCCAGTGTTTGGCTAAACCGTTAAGGCTTACTGCGAGTTCGCAGCATCCAGCTCGGTCGAGACACGCGTGAAGGTGTCGTCGAGCGAGTTGCCCAGGCTCTGCATCGCGGTGATCGCAGCAACGGCGATCAGGGCGGCAATCAGGCCGTATTCGATGGCGGTGGCGCCAGCTTCGTCACGAAGCATGTTCTTGAAAAAGGTCATGTCAGTCTCCTGGTTTTCAGTCTTCGGTACCCGGTCTCGGTAATTTCTCACCGGACAGAATGGTTTTTACGTACGATGTGTTGACAAACTCCTAAGGCCGCAGATGATTTTCGGCGCTTAGTTCGATTGGGCCTCACGCACGTCGGTTTCGACCCGTTCCCACATGCCGATGGTTGCATCGGCAAAGGTTTGCAGGCCGGTGATCATAGCCATGGCAATCAGCGCCAGGATCAGACCATATTCGATAGCAGTGGCTCCGCTTTCGTCACGGAACAGCGATTTTATTGACTCGATCATATTCATCGGATGTCCCCTGTGACTGGTCCGAACGTTAAGATTTTCGCAGCCAGACCCTAACGAAAGGTTGATGAGGCACACCGAAGTGAAAAGAATTCCGACATTTGTGCCTGTGGTTGCCCTTGCCTTGCGCGATGAAATGGGCCGTCTCCTGCTCCAGCAGCGGCTGCCGGATAAACATCATGGCGGGCTGTGGGAGTTTCCCGGAGGCAAGGTGGAATCGGGCGAAACCCCTAGGGAAGCCTTGCAAAGGGAGATTGCGGAGGAGCTCGGTTTCGACCTCGCTGCCGACGATCTTAGCCCGTCCTTGCTGGAAGAGGAGGGGGCGGAATCGCCGATTGTCCTGATGCTTTACACTTGCGCGCGCTGGAGAGGCCAAGTGCGGGCCTGCCACGGACAGGACTGGGGCTGGTTCACGCCAGAAGAGGCTGACGCGCTGCCGCTTGCACCCATGGATCGCAGGTTCCTTGAAAGAATGCACGGCGAGTTTTTGTTTCAGTCCAAATGAAACATTTACGGCGCCGGCCCACTCCTCCCACCTGGCCACCCGGACAGGATAATGTTTGGGAGCAGAGTGGGGGAGTGGGCCGGTGCGGCATCCATGCAGTGGATCGCAATCTAGCTATTGCCAACAATCGGGGACCTGCCTATGTGGCCACCTCCCGCGCGCCCGTAGCTCAGCTGGATAGAGTACCTGACTACGAATCAGGTGGTCGGAGGTTCGAATCCTTCCGGGCGCGCCATTTCGGTTCAAAGGCACGAACGCCTAGCACCGCCGCCTCTACGCCAGAGGCGGCGGTTAGCGTTCGGAGCAGTTCGCTCCGCAGCCCACGGATGCGGACCTCCTTTCGGCTCACCACTTCAACCCGCTGCGCGACCGCGCGAATCTGATCGCGGGCGAACGTCCCATCGCCGTTCCGCAGCTTCTTGCGCAGGGCCGCCGCAAACGCCCGGAGGGTTTCCGGCGTGATCGCTGGGCCGATCTTTACGATATGCGCCAAGGCGCGTTCGGAATCGCCCTTAGCCTGGTCGCGCGTCGCGGTCAGCTCGGTGATGCGATCCTTGAGCGACGGGTCGTTCACGTCGATCACGCCATTCTCGATCGCGTCATAGAGGCGCTTGAGCTTCGCTTCGGCCTCGGTCGCGCGCCGTTCAAGATCGGCGACATGCTCGCGGCGCTGGTTCACCCACTCGTCGCGCCGTTCGAGGATCTGATCCATCAGAGCTTCGAGCCGCGCCGGGTCGAGCAACCGGGCTTCGAGATGATCGACCACGGCCTCATTGAGCCGATCCATCGGCACGGTGATGCCGGGACAGCCGGTCGCTCCCTGCCGCGCCTTCGTCGAACAGGTGTAGTAGCGGTATTCCCGCCCGACGCTGCTGGTGCCGGTGCGCAGCGTCATCGCGCCGCCGCAGCACGCGCAGAAGCAGATGCCGGTGAGCAGCGTCGGGCCGCCCACCGCCATCGGCGGCATCATCTTCGGGCTGCGCGCCTTGAGCGACCGCTGGACAGCCTCGAACTCCGCTTCCGAGACAATCGCCGGCACTTCCATGACGGCATGTTCGCTCTCCGGCTTCGGCGTCTTCGTCTTGTGATCGCGGGTATTGAAGCGGTGCTGGCCGATATAGGTCGTCCGGGTGAGCACCTGATGCACCGCACCCAAGCCCCAGCGCCCGCCGTCGCGGGTGCGGATGTTGTTTTCATTGAGCCATGTGGCGATCGACTTGAGACCCATCGGCCCTTTGTTATCGACGCCGTTCAATGCCATGCGATAGATGCGCCGCACCGTCTCGGCCTGGATTGGGTCGATCTCCAGCTTCTTCTTGATCTTCGCTCCGCGCTCTCCGGCCGCGACCACGCGATAGCCG
>DDNW01000054.1:3594-7756 GCA_002341345.1 Erythrobacter sp. UBA2510 | reverse complement strand
GGCCGCGACCACGCGATAGCCGATCGGCGCACGCGCGCCGTTCCAGAAGCCTTGCCGCGCGTTCTCCTTCATCGCCCGCAACGTGTGCTTGCCGTTCTCCTTCGACTGATACTCGTCGAACAGCGTCATGATCTGGCGCATCATCACGCTCATGGGATCGTCGCCCAGGTCTTGCGTGATCGAGATGAGCTTCACCCCGTTCTTTGCCAGCTTGCGAACGTAGAACTCGAACTGGAACTGGTCGCGGAAGAACCGCGAGAAGCTGTGGACGAGGATGATGTTGAACGGCGACGGCTTTTGCATCGCCGCGTCGATCATCGCCTGGAAAGCGGGGCGACGATCGTCGGTCGCCGTGTTGCCCGGCTCGACGAACTCGGCCGTGACCTCCGAGCCGCGAGACAGGCAATAGCCCTCGATCTGGCGGCGCTGGTCCGGGATCGACAGATCGCTATCGGCTTGGCGGCCGGTCGAAACGCGCAGGTAGAGCGCCGCGCGGGCGGTCGCCACAACCGGTGCCCCATCCTCATCTCGTCGCAGGGCGGCGCTGGTCATGACGCTTCACTCCTCACTTCACGGCAGCGGTCCGAACAGCTTGTCCAGCGCTTGCCGCATGTGGCCTTCAATCGCGCGCAACTCGGCGTCGCCGATCGGAACTTGCTCCGGCCAGTCATCGGTGACGACGACCGGCCCATCATCTTCGCGCAACCGACGCGAAGCGCGGCGGGGTGCAAGCTGACTTGTGTAGTCGTGTAGGTCATCCGGGCACTCGGCCCAGCGACGAGGCGTGCGGCGGCGGAGCTTGCGAGGAAGGGCCATTCCAACAGGCTGCCTCGCACCCGCGCCTTGCACAAAGTTTCTGTCGCGTCGTAGCGCAGATAAGGGCGTGCTGCGGCGGACGTCATGCTTCCCCCCAAGGATCGACAACGGTGATGCCGCAGTCGGTGAAATCGCGGACATTGCGAGTCGCCAATCGTGCGCCGCGCGAGCGCACGATGGCGGCGATTTGCGCATCAATCTGGCTGATCGGCTTGCCGCCCTGTTTCCGCCCGGCGGCGATCTCTGGATAGGCGCCGGCCGCGTCGGTATCGAACGGCAGCACGCGTCCGGCAAGATCGACATCGAACATGGGGCGCGCCGCTGCCAGCAGGTCATCGCGGCGGCGTCCCTCGGGAAGCAGCGCCAGACCGTAGAAGATTTCCGCCTGCGTCAGCGTCGTCGTGAACACGCCTGCCATCGGCTGCTCGGCGATCCACGCCATGACCCTCGGGTCAGGCTCGCGCCGCATCAACTCGGAAATGACGTTGGTGTCGAGAACGATCATTCGCCGAAGTCCACCGCCCGGATCGGCTCGCGGGGCCGGTCAGGCAGATCGACGCCGCCCAGCGCGCCAAAGCGTTCATGGATCGCCTGGCCCAGATTGCGAGGCCGCGGGATTTCGGTCGAGAGCGCCGAACGCAGGATGTCACGGGCCTCATCTTCCATCGACCGGCCGTGCATCGCCGCGCGCAGGCGCAGGCGATTTTTGATCGCGTCGTCGATGTTTCGGATCGTCATGACCGCCATTACGCACCTCCATAAGTCATTGACTGCATGTTAGTCGATGAAGTGGGAAATTGCAAGGTTAGGGTTGGCGCCTCCCTACGGGACCGCCGCTCTATCTTCGCTTCGCTCCGACCGAGCCCCTGACGGGTCTCGTCCCTGCCGGGTGACGATCAGCATGGCGGAGCGGCGCTGGCGCGCCGGTCGGTCAATCCGCCCTGCGGATTGCGGGGTCGTTCGAGCTGCGGAGATCGGGCCAGGGCTGCGCCGGCCCGATCGCATTGTTTGTAGCTCTCCCCGTCGGTGGGGTGGGCGACGCTTCCCTCTAGGCCCGCCGCGCCGGGCCGCAACGCGCGTACCGCGCTTACCTCCTCTGCGTTCCGGCCCTGCGGGTGCTGCCCGGCTCCGCCGGCGGGCCTGCCGGTCCGCTCCTTCGCCGCCCACCCCATTCCGGGGTGAGTGCGGTTTGAAGGAGAAGTGTGATGAACGCTGTTACCGAAACCGTTGCCGCCGAGCCTGTGTCGGGCGTCGAGCTTTCCGTGCCTCTCGCTAAGCTCAAGAAGTCCCCCCGCAATGCCCGCAAGGTGCCGCATGGGGAGGCCGCTATCGAGGCGCTGGCCGCTTCGATCCAGCACAAGGGGCTGATCCAGAACCTTGTCGTGGAGCCGGAAACCAAGGAGGACGGAACCCCGACCGGCTATTATCTCGTCACCGCTGGCGAGGGCCGCAGGCTGGCGATGCTGCTGCGCGCCAAGCGCAAGCAGATCAAGAAATCGGAGCCCGTGCGCTGCTGGCTCGATACGGCGAACGACCCGTCCGAGATCAGTTTGGACGAGAACGTGACCCGGACCCCGATGCACCCCGCCGATCAGTTCGAGCGGTTCCGCGAGCTTGCGGACGGCAAGGGCTGGGGCGCGGAGGAAATCGGCGCGCGGTTCGGCGTGTCGGCTTCCGTGGTGAAGCAGCGGCTTCGCCTTGGCGCGGTCAGCCCCAAGCTGTTGCAGGTCTATCGGGAGGACGGCCTTACGCTCGATCAGCTTATGGCCTTCGCCATCACTGAGGACCATGCTCGGCAGGAGCAGGTTTTCGAGGGTCTGCATCACAACCGCGAACCGTGGATCATCCGGCGCGACATGACCGCTGCCAACGTCCCGGCGACCGACCGGCGCGCGGTGTTCGTCGGAGCCGACGCCTATGTGGAGGCGGGCGGCAGCATCATCCGCGACCTGTTCAGCGAGGACCGGGGCGGGTTCTTCGAGGATGCGGGCTTGCTCGATACGCTAACCACCGAGAAGCTGCGGGAGGTTGCCGAGCAGGTGCAAGCCGAGGGCTGGAAATGGGCCGAGGCGCATATCGACTATCCCCACGCCCACGGGATGCGCCGGTTCTATCCGCAGTCGGTTCCGCTGTCCGACGAGGACGAGGCGCGGCTGGAGGCGCTGTCCACCGAGCATGACGAGCTTGCCGAAGGCTATTCGTCCTATGACGATATGCCCGAGGACGTGGCGACGAAGCTGGAGGCGGTGTCCGACGAGATCGACGCCATTTCCGAGAAGCGCCATGCCTACGACGCCAACGTGGTCGCGTATGGCGGCGCGTTCGTGGTGCTTCACTATGACGGCAGTGTCAGGGTCGAGCGCGGTTTCGTCCGTCTTGAGGACGAGGCGCTGGCGGACCCGCAGCCCGAACCGGAAGCCAAAGGCGATGCGCCCGAACCGCAGGCCGGGGAGGACGAGCAGCCGGAGGACGGCGACGAGGACGTGCGGGAAATCGAGGAGGAGGACGAGGAACCGGGCAAGCCCATTTCCGACAGCCTCACCCGCGACCTGTCCGCCTATCGGACGCTGGCGCTTCGCGTGGCGTTGGCCGACCAGCCGGACACGGCGTTGGTCGCGCTGACCCACACGCTCACCGCGCAACTGTTCTACAGCTATGCGGAGGCGGGTTGCCTTGAGGTCCGTCCGACCGTGACCCCCTTGGGGAGCCACGCGGACGGGATCGAGGATACGCCCTTGGCGGCGCGGTCGAGCGAGCAGCACGAGGCTTGGGCCGAGCGGATGCCGCGTGACATCGCGGGCCTGTGGGACTTCATCGTCGGACTGGACGAGGCGAAGCGGCTGGCGTTGCTGGCGCATTGCGCGGCTCGCACCGTCAACGCCCTGCGGCTGCCGTGGGACCGCAAGCCCCGGACGCTACAAACCGCCGACCGGCTGGCAAGCGCGCTGGCGCTGGACGTGGCGAAGGACTGGACGCCTACCGTGGACAGCTACCTTGGCCGCGTTACCAAGGCGCACATCGTCGAGGCCGTGACCGAAGGCGTGTCCGAGGATGCCGCCCGCCGTATCGCGGACATGAAGAAGCCGGACATGGCGCAAGCCGCCGAGCAGCTTCTGGCCGGGACCGGCTGGCTGCCTGCCGTGCTGCGGACGCCAACGCCGGAGGCCGAGCAGCCCGCGACCATCGAGGTCGACGACACCGAGGCCGTGGAGCAGCCGTCCGAAACGGAGGACGGCGAAGCGTTCTACGCCGTCGCCGCCGAGTAGCGGCACCGGGCCGGGGCCGCGCGAGCGGTCCCGGCCTTGCTCTCACCCTAAAAAAATCGGCCGCGCGCGGGCGCGCGGCC
>DDNW01000054.1:0-3444 GCA_002341345.1 Erythrobacter sp. UBA2510 | reverse complement strand
GCCGACCTTGTTGCGTGTCGCCTTGCGTCGAACCATCCTCGCCGATAGCCAGCTTGGCAGGCGGAACGGGGATACGGGGTAGCAGTGGCAAAGGCGATCGATCTGTCGAACGGCAGAGCATGGAAGACCCAAAGCGCCGCCTTGGCTCATTTCAAGGATATGCTCGCCCGCTATTCCGATGAGGACGTGGTCGAAGACCGTGCCGACCATGACGACCTGATTGCCCTTCTCGAACGCTATGATGCCGTGATCGTCGATGGCCCCTCGAAGATCGGCGACGGGGTGGACTCCTTTTTCCGGCGCCGGAACACCGGCGACGGCTACTCGACGCCCGGTTTCTGGGTGCGGCGCGTTGACGGGAGTGAGACGGATTTCAGCTATCTGGCGGCCGTTCGGGGAGCCCCGAAATCAAACGCCCAGGAGTTCTATGACGCCTGCCGGGCGGCGGTGGCCGCAGATTTGAAAGCCGCCAAAGCCCGGCACTTCAAGACCTACGGCGACGAACTCGGCCGCGTTCCCTGCGAGCTGACCGATGAGCTTATCACCATCGACGCGGCTCATATCGACCACGCCTATCCGACATTCGGCCAACTGGTCCTGAGCTTTCGCGCCGCGCGGGGATGGCAGCACGAAGTGCCCCCCGGCACCGTCACCGTCCCGGCAGACAGCCAAACCACGACGACATTCGTCGATCCGGCCGTTGTCGCCGCGTTCCGGCAATTCCATCATGGCGCCGCCATTCTGAGAATCGTGGCCCGGACCCGCAATCTGGCGATGTCGGCCGGGCAGCGCAGGCCAAAGGTTCGCAGGCCGGTGGTTTTGACCTGAATCATCGCTGACCCTCGCGACGGAGAGCTTATGGTTGTGCCATCCATAGTATAGTGGCGGACCAAGGGGGGATTCGGCGTGGTCCAGGCAATTCAACTACTGCGGAATATTGGCCAGTTCGATTCGGTGAACGCTGGCGCTCAGATTCCGTTCGCGAAGCTCACGGTTGTCTATGGCGAGAATGGGCGCGGGAAGACGACGCTCACCGCCATCCTGCGCTCCCTCGCAACGGGGGCCGCCGCGCCGATCAGCGATCGGCATCGTCTCGGCGCCGCCAATCCCCCGCATGTGGTGATCGGCTTGGCCGCCGGAGCGCCCGCCGTCTTCGAAAACGGCGCCTGGTCCCGAACCGAGCCCAATGTCGCCGTTTTCGACGATGAGTTCGTTGCGCAGAACGTGTGCTCGGGCATTGAGGTTATTCCCGGCAATCGCCAGAACCTGCATGAGTTGATCGTCGGGAGCCAGGGTGTCGCGCTGAACGCCGCCGTGCAAACGCATGTCGATCGGATCGAGCAGCACAACCGTGATCTCCGCGCCAAGGCCGATGCGATTCCCGCCGCGCGGCGCGGCGGGCTCGACGCCGAGGCATTCTGCGCGCTGCAACCGATCCCCGACCTCGACCGGGAATTGGCCGACGCAGAAAAGCGCCTGGCCGCAGCGCGGTCGTCGGAGGTGGTCGCGACGGCAGCGATATTTCCAGCGCTCTCCCTGCCAGCCTTCGACCTCGACGCCTTGGACGGGCTTCTCGGCCGAGATTTGCCGGGTCTGGAAGAGGCGGCGGCCGAGCGGGTGCAGGCCCATATCGCGCTGCTTGCCCGTGGCGGTGAGCGCTGGATTGGCGAAGGGCTGACGCACGCCGACCATGCCGCGGCGGCAGGCCCGGCCATCTGTCCGTTCTGCGCCCAGGATCTCGCCGGCTCTTCCGTGATCGGGCACTACCGCGCCTATTTCGGTGACGCCTACAACGACTTGAAGCGCGACATCGCCAACGCGATCCAAGCCCTCACGACCACCCATGCCGGCGACGTGCCGGCCGCCTTCGAGCGCACCGTGCGCGAAGCGATCGAGCGCCGCGAATTTTGGCAGGCTTTCACGGAAGTCCCCGCCATCCAGATCGACACCGCGGAAATTGCGCGCGCCTGGAAAGCCGCCCGCGACGGCATCATGGAGCGTTTGAAAGCCAAGCAGGCCGCCCCGCTGGAGCCCTTGGCGCTAGGCGACGACGTGCGCGCCGCCGTCGCGACCTATGAGGAACAGCGGGTGGGCCTTGATCGGGTTGCTGCGGTCTTGGTGCAGGCGAATGAGGCTCTGGCACTCGTCAAGGAAGAAGCGCGCGCGGCCAACGTCGCCGCGCTTGCCGCCGATCTGACGCGGCTTCGCGCTGTCGAGGCCCGACATCAGCCGGACATGGCCGCGCTCTGCACCGCCTATGTTGACGAGCGCGATGAGAAGGGCCGGACCGAGACCGCGCGGGACCAAGCCCGCGAGGCGCTGAACCAATATCGTCAGAACGTCTTCCCGGCCTACCAAGACGCGGTGAACGACTATCTGCGTCGTTTCAACGCCGGCTTTCGCTTGGGCAACGTCGCCCCCGTGAACAATCGCGGCGGATCGGCCGCCAACTACAATGTGCTCATCAACAATATCGCCGTGGGGCTCAACGCTGCCGAGGGACCGTGTTTCCGGACCGCGCTGAGTGCTGGCGACCGCAACACCTTGGCGCTCGCCTTCTTTTTCGCCACGCTCGAACGTGACCAGGCGCTCGCGCAGAAGATTGTCGTGATCGACGATCCTATGAGCAGCCTTGATGAGCACCGCACCCTGCACACCGTGCAAGAGATTCACCGTCTCGCGGGCGCCGTGGGGCAGGTCATCGTCCTCTCGCACTCGAAGCCGTTCATCCTCAATGTCTGGGAAAAGTGCGGCGCGCTCCCGCGCGCCTCGCTCCAGGTTGTGCGCGCGCAGCAGGGCTCGACGCTGGTGGCCTGGGACGTCACCGGCGACATGATTACGCTGCACGACAAGAGACACGCCGATGCGCTCGCCTATCTCCAAGCGGCGGACCCGGCCGTCGAGCGCAAGATCGCGGAGTCGCTTCGCCCGATGCTCGAAACCTTTGTCCGCGTCGCCTTCCCCGCGCAGTTCAGGCCCGGCGGTAAGCTCGGTCAGTTCGCAGATATTTGCCGTCAACGGCTCGGAACGGCCGACGAGATACTGGGGCCAAACGACACCGCCGAGCTACGGGCGCTTCTCGACTTCGGCAACCGCTATCACCACGATGAGAACCCGGCTTACCAAACCGAGGCGATTAACGATCGCGAGCTGGCCGACTTCACGAGGCGAACGCTCGCCTTCGCTTCACGTCCTCGGCAGTGATGATCGCCCGGCCAAGCGGGGGACCGGCTAACGCCCGCTGATGCTCTTGGCCCGCGTGAGGCATGGCGCCGTCGATGCCATGTTCCGCCCCGATATTTGCCGACCACCCCGCACAGCCTCGTAATGGCCTGATCTGATCGGAGGACGCCTCCGTCTCGATCGTCTTGGCGCAACGGCGTCGCACGGCTTTTTTCCGCCGCCTCCGGCTTTGCATCGCGATCCAAAAAAGCCGCCCGCCGC
>DDNW01000047.1:1023-3518 GCA_002341345.1 Erythrobacter sp. UBA2510 | reverse complement strand
CCGAATGTTCTGACGACGGACAAAGATAGTGTGCGCGGCCGTCAATTCCTTCGACGATCGCATAGGCCTCGCCCGTCAGCTCGTTATGGAGACCGCGCTCGACCAACCTCCCGATGACCCGGCGGTTTTCGTCTTCTCCGTGCAGCGCGAAGGATGCAAGGGCGCCTTTTGCGCCGCGTCCACTCATCGCCTTGTGCAAGGTCTTGATGATGTCGCCGCGCTCGCCGAGCGCGCGCAAGGTCGGTTCGAGGTCTGCGGCCAAGGTCCAGCGCGCCGACCCGACCCGCTCAGCCAATCCCATGCGTTCGAGCGTTCGTGCGCGGCCAATAAGGAATGCGCGGTTGCTGCGCCGTGTCGCATCAGCGTCGGGGGATAAATCGACCACGCCGAGATCGTCGCGTTGCTTTTGCAGGCGGCGGTCGAGCGAGGTCCAGCGCTCGGCGTCGACCTCGCGGCGAAGCGCTAGCTGAATATCGCGCTCGCTGCGCGGCCCGAGTTCGATAGTGACGCGCTCCTGGGCACGGGCACGCATGCCTTCGCTAATATAAGAGCGATCGATCACCAAGTCCCTGCCGTCCGAGGCAACGCCGCGGACCAGAACATGGACATGCGGGTTGTCGGTGTTCCAGTGATCGACCGCCACCCAGTCGAGCCTGGTATCGAGATCGCTCGCCATATCTTCAAGCAGTTCGCGCGTGAAAGCGCGCAGGTCAGCCATCTCGCTTGCGTCTTCCGGTGAGACGATGAATCGGAAGTGATGCCGGTCGTCTTCGCAGCGCGCGGCGAAGGCATCGCCATCGACCTCATCCGACAAGGCGTCGAACATCTGGGCGTCCGTTCCGTCACGGGTGACGCCGTCGCGTTCGAGATAGGCAATATGGCGGGCGAGCGGGGCCGAGCGGAAGCGGCTGCCGCCATGGCGAACGACGCGCGCCTTGATGATGACCCGCCGCTGGAAAGCACGGGGACGGGCTCGCAACGCAGCATGTTTGCCGCGTCCCAGGTGCCCGGTTCCGCCGCCTGCCCGGCCTCGCCCGAGCGGTGAATAGCCTGATCGGCGCGAGGCCTGCAGCACGCGTCCCACCAGCGAACCGGCCTTGCGATAGGCGCGCGCATCGCTGTCTCTCGACCGGCCCGGCCTGATGTCGAATTCGTCGTCAGCCACAGACAGGAAAACCGGAAGACGGCGCTTTCAGCATTGAAAAGCTTAGGGATTTCGATCCAAGCGCCTGCAGGCGTACAGCAGAGACGGCGCATAATCTCCCGCAAAACCAACCACCTGCAGCCCGACCGACGGCGCTGCTTTTATCTCGCCATCGTAATTGGGCCCTTATTCTTGGCCCGTTTCTGCATCTTCGCTCTCCTTTCCAAGTCATACATTCAAGTGTGCTAGTAGTCGATAGAGCACGCCAGTATTGGCGCTCTGGTGTGGGGTGGTCCCCGCAATCGTTCGTGCTCCGCCCTGCATGCCATGCAGGCGCACATGTCCGCGTCGGGATCGCGAGGCCACACATCCAATCACGCGCGATTGACCGCTCTCTGGGAGCGCTGTCGCCGGCAAGATATCGTGCTCTTCGCATCCGCTTCGATCCACCTCAACCAACCGCCATCACGGCGGAACTCGTGCTATCGCCTCGTTGTTAAACCGTTCTCGTGGTGCAGCGCGCGTGCGTCATGCCTGCACCGCAACTGCGTTGCCGCTGCTCTCGGGCTGGTCGTTCGCCGCCGAGAACCGGAACCGCGATCCGTCGATCCACATGCGGTGCATGATCACTGCGAGCTTGCGCGCGACCGCAACGACCGCACGCTTGTGACCGCGCTTAGTCGCGATCTTCATGCCCCAAGCTTTAAGCGTGCTGTGCTGCTTCGAGCGCGTGAGCATGCCGCTCGCCGCCTCGTAGAGCGCGGTTCGAACCTCGCCGTCGCCGCGCCGCGAGATATGTCCGTCGCGGTCGACCGAGGTGCCCGACTGCTCGCGCTTGGGCGTCAGCCCGAAGTGCGCGCCCAGCGTCTTCGACTTGGCGAAGCGGTGCGGGTCGTCGACCGCCGCCATGAACGTCATCGCGGTGACCGGCCCGACGCCGGGGATCTCGCACCAGCGGCGGCACAGCTCCTCCTGGCCGACCAGCTGAACGAGCATCTTGTGCAGCTCGCGGTACTGGTCCCACAATACCTGCCAGCAGGTCAGCATGCTCTCGCTGAGCACTTGGAGCAGCGGATCGCCTGCGACGAGCTCGCGAACGCGATTGCAGAAGGTGCTGCGCTGCACACGCGGTCCGACCATCAGACCGAACATCTTCAAGGACTGGCGAACCTCGTTCTCGATGTCGAGCAGCTTGCGCTTGAGAGTCCGTCGGTGTGCCAGCAGCAGCTTCATCCGGTTGGCGCGTTCGCTCTTCGCATGAACCTGTTTGAACCAGCCCGATCGCACCAGTTGAGCAAGCCCGCGTGCATCGTTCTTGTCGGTCTTGTTGCGCTGGGCGTCCAGCATGCGG
>DDNW01000047.1:0-901 GCA_002341345.1 Erythrobacter sp. UBA2510 | reverse complement strand
TGGGCGTCCAGCATGCGGGCTGCGTGATGGGTCTCCAGCAGCACCATCGGGATGCCGTGCTTCTCCAGCTCGCGGTGCAGCCAGGCCGACCAACTGGTCGCCTCGTGGCCGACGAGCAGCAGCCGGTTCGCATACGGCTCAAGCGCCTGCCAGATCGCTTCGGGGTCGGTGGTCACACTGGTCTCCAGCGCGATCTCGCCGTCCTTGGCTTTGACGACGCAGATCGCAGTTGTGGTGGCGGAAGTGTCGAGTGCGGCATGGTATTGCATCGGGGGGCGTCCTCTCTTGCGGGGTGTAACAACACCCCGACCTTGCGCCTTCCCGTGCACCATGGCGAGATCGCCCGACGCTGGCCCAATTACGCGGTCAATCCCTCCCTTCCTTTGATGCCCAAGTCTCCGCTCCTACGCCCGCTTTCGCCAGGGAACGCATGGCTGCGCGAAGGTGCGAGGCTCGCTTTCATTGGGAAGAAGCCGTCGAGACGGACGCGAAAAGATCATGCGCGGGTTGTTCCGGTCTCGCAAAGGGGTTCGCTGCGGGGCCGGATGTAGCCACCTCGTCCAACTCTTCTCGCGCCGCGCGGGGCAGCTGCAAGACGCCAACCGGAGCATTCCCGGCTTGTAGAGGCCCCGCCGCAAACATGCGCTCGGACTGCAACAGCGGCGCAATCCGGGCGACATAGCGGCGTGTTTCGAGTGGCAGCGAACGCCGTCCGGCAAGCCAGTCTTCGTAGCGTCCCGGACCCGCATTGTATGCAGCGAGGAAACCTTGCGCGCCGTAGCGATCGTACATTTCGCGCAGGTAAGACGTGCCGGCCAGAACGTTGTCGCGTGGGTCGAACGGGTCTTGCCCGAGCGAGAACCGGGCGCGCTGGCGCGCCCAGGTGCCGGGCATGAGCTGC
>DDNW01000205.1:485-5244 GCA_002341345.1 Erythrobacter sp. UBA2510 | reverse complement strand
CGATTTCGCGCACGAGATCGGCACCGATTCGGTCTATCAGCTGGGCGAAAACGTCGACGAGGACGACCACCGAAAGATCCCCGATTCGCTCCGGGGCAGGGCGCTGTTCACCAGTGGCTTTGGCGTCGACGACGTGCAGGAACGTCAGGCACAGGGCTGGGGTTTCCGCAAGACCAAGCTGTCCGAGCAATTCGATGCCGAAGACGCGCGCGAGCGCTTGCCCGATGCGGCGAACATGCTGCTGCTGGTCAGGCCGAGCGGGCGAATGCAGTTCTTCACCCATGCCTCCGCGCCCGAGCCCGAGGCAGGGGACACGATCATAACCTACTCACCGCCACGCCAGAAAAGTGCCGAGGAGGTCGCGGCGAAAAAGGCTGCGAAGGCTGGCAAGAAGGCGCAAACCGCATAATTGGGAGATCGAAATGAATTTTGGACGAAACCGCGCAGCATTGGCCATGGGCATGCTCACCGGCTTCGCTCTGATACTGGGCGGGTGCGAATTGCGCGAGGACGGGGCCGAGCCCGACCCAGCGCCAAGCGAAACGCCATCTCCGGATGGTGTAGTAGAGGCACCTGCGATGCCAGAACCCACGCCGAGCCAAACTCAGGGCGCCTCGATCATCCGGCAGGATGTCGCCCCGGCTGAAGAGTTTGAGATCCCGGTTCCACCCTATAGCGGCACGATCCCCTTTGCCGAAGGCGGCACCGACCTGTCCCCCGCGGCTGAAACGGCGCTGGCTGGCGTGCTGGCATCCGATGCGATCAGCGAAGGCTGGCCAATCATCCTGCGTGGCCATAGCGATAGCGGCGGCAACGATCAGGCGAATATGCGCGTTTCCCGCGCACGTGCCGAAACCGTCGCCGCATGGTTGGTCGAGCGAGGCATCAATGACGCCCGGATCGAGGTCATTGCCTTCGGAGAACAGAACCCGATTGCCCCCAATGCCCTGCCCGATGGCAGCGCCAACGAGCCGGGCAGACGGCAGAATCGTCGGGTGGAGGTGGAGATCGCCGCCCCTCAGAGCGCCAATAGCGAGCCATCGAGTGGCCAGGGGTAAAGCACGTGGGCGCTTGACGATTAGGGGTGCGCGGTGGCAATCGCGCGCAGTCGATCGCTTTGGTGATCGGCATCCGAGCGGGCGGGTATAGCTTAGTGGTAAAGCTCCAGCCTTCCAAGCTGGCTATGCGGGTTCGATTCCCGCTACCCGCTCCAGCCGCCCTTCCGCCAACGTCCATTTTGATGGTATCACTGCAGGATTGAGGTCTGGCGGGTTAAAATATGGATGCAATATCAGTTATTTACCGGCCCTAATCGATTCCCGCTACCGCCATATTGTCGATCAGCCGCGTCGTACCGATCCGCGCTGCGACCAGCAGCCGCGCCGGGGCATCGCCCAGCGCGGTGAGCGGTACGAGGCTGGCCGCATCCGTCAGTTGGGCGTAATCCACGCTGGCAAAGCCGGACTGCAGTAGATGCGCTTCGAGTGCCGCCAGCGTCGGTGCGACGGCGCTGCCATTCTCCAGCGCCTCGATGGCACTGCGCATCTCTCGCGGCAGGGCCGCCGCCGCTGCCCGGTTTTCAGACGAAAGGTAGGCGTTGCGACTGCTCATCGCCAAACCGTCCGCCTCGCGCACGGTCGGCACGCCGATAATCGCATCGACATGCGGGCGCGTCAGGTCAAGATCGCGCGCCATGCGGCGGATTACGGCCAGCTGCTGCCAGTCCTTCTCGCCGAACAGCGCCACATCGGGCATGACCTGATTGAACAATTTACACACGACGGTCGCGACGCCGTCGAAATGGCCGGGTCGCGCGGTGCCGCACAGCCCCTCGCTCACGCCGGAGACGCTGATCGATGTCGCGAAGCCTTGCGGATACATCGCTGCGACCGTGGGTGCCCACAGGAGCGCCACGCCTTCTGCCTCGAGCAAGCGCGAATCGGCCTCCAGCTGGCGCGGATAGGCGTCCAGATCCTCATTCGGGCCGAATTGCGTGGGATTGACGAAGATCGACACCACGACCGCATCGGCATGTTTCTTCGCCTCGCGTACCAGCGTCAGATGCCCTTCATGCAGCGCGCCCATGGTCGGGACGAGGGCGAGGCGACCGTGCTTTCGCAAGCTTTCCACAGCCTGTCGCAGGCTTTCCAGTGTGGTGACGGTTTGCATGGGCGGGCCCCTCCGATAGAAGATGCCAGCAGCCCTAGACCGCTGCCGGATTCAGAAAAAGCCCCGGATCACACCCGGACCAATCTAGTCGAGAAAGCCCGAGCTCCAAAGTGACAGCCAACAAGCCCCAGAACGGCCCCCAGCGTATCGTCTTCGCCAATGAAAAGGGCGGGACGGGCAAGTCCACCACCGCCGTCCACGTCGCGGTGGCGCTGGCCTATCAGGGGGCGCGAGTCGCCGCGATCGATCTCGATACCCGCCAGCGGACCATGCACCGCTATTTCGAGAATCGCGAAGAGACCTGCGTGCGCCGTGATATCGAGCTGCCCAGTGCCAGGTGCGAGGTCTATGCCGGCGATGACATCGTCGCGCTCGACGCACTGACCGAGCAGTTGGGCGCGGGCGTCGATTTCCTCGTCTTCGATACGCCGGGCCGTGACGATCCGCTGGCGCGCCATGTCGCGACGCAGGCCGATACGCTGGTCACCCCGCTCAATGACAGCTTCGTCGATTTCGACCTGATCGGTCAGGTCGATGCGGAAAGCTTCAAGATCCGCAAGCTCAGCTTCTATGCCGAGCTGATCTGGGAGGCGCGCCTCAAGCGCAGCCGCGCCACGATCGAAAACCAGCGGCGCGAGATGGACTGGGTGGTCGTCCGCAACCGCACCGGTCACACCGATGCGCGCAACCAGCGCCGGCTAGATCAGGCGCTGACCGAGATGAGCAAGCGGGTGGGCTTCCGCGTCTCCTCGGGCCTGTCCGAACGCGTGATCTACCGCGAGTTGTTCCCGTCGGGCCTGACGCTGCTCGACAAGGGGCATCTGGGCGAACTGGGCACCAGCCATCTGGTCGCACGGCAGGAATTGCGGCGGCTGGTGGCCAATCTCAATCTGCCCATGCCCGCGCATGCCAGCGCTGCGCCGCTCACGGCCAGCACAACCGCCTCCCGCGCAAAGGTCGCCTGATATGTTGGGGCGGCTGGTCTTTTTCGGCCTCGTCGTCGTGCTTTTATACCGGATGATAACCGGTCGGTGGCCATGGCAAAAACGGATATCTACCCGTGAACAGGCGCTTTTCCGCGCCCGTCGGTTATTGGGGGTAGAAGCGAAGGCTAACAGGGACGACATAATTACCGCCCATAAGCGGCTGATCGCCATGGTTCACCCGGATCGCGGCGGCAGCAACGAGCAGGTGCACGAGGCCAATGCCGCGCGCGACCTGCTGCTGGAGGAATTGCCCGGCGGACTGTCCGGTCCCCGCAAACAAGATCAGGAGTAATGATGAGCCACGATTTCCACTCCACCGTCCTGCGCGAATACGACATTCGCGGCATCATCGGCGAGACGCTCGGCGCGGAGGATGCGCGCGCGATCGGACGCGGTTTTGCCACGCTGCTGCACCGCGCGATCGGTGAGGACAAACCCGCCCCGCTGGTAGCGGTTGGCTATGACGGGCGAGTCAGCTCGCCCATGCTCGAACATGCGCTGATCGAAGGGCTGACCTCGTCGGGCTGCAACGTGCGCCGGATCGGGCTCGGCGCGACGCCGATGCTTTATTATGCAGAGGCTTCAGCCGAAGAGGTGGATGGCGGCATACAGATAACTGGCAGCCACAATCCCGCCAATTACAATGGCTTCAAGATGGTATTCCGTGGCCGGCCGTTCTTCGGGGCCGATATCTTGAAACTGGGAGAGCTGGCACGGGCGGGCGACTGGCTGGGCGGCTCCGGTACGGTCGAGACCCTTGAGGTCATGGATGCTTACATCGACCGGATGCTCGAGGCGCTCGACGGGATCGACACTGCTGCCCTCTCCAGCCTGAAGGTTGGCTGGGACGCGGGCAATGGTGCCGCTGGCCCCGCGCTCGAAAAGCTCGTCGCGCGCCTGCCGGGCGAGCATCATGTCCTCTTTACTGAAGTCGACGGGAATTTTCCGAACCATCATCCTGACCCCACGGTGGAGGAAAATCTGGTCGATCTGCGCAAGCTCGTCGCGGAGAAGAACCTCGATTTCGGAGTGGCTTTTGACGGTGACGGCGATCGGATCGGCGCGATCGACGGCGAGGGGCGGATCATCTGGGGTGACCAGCTGCTGATGATCTATGCCGAGGACCTGCTCAAAACCCGCCCTGGCGTGACGATCATCGCCGACGTTAAGGCCAGCCGCGCGCTGTTCGACAGCGTTGCGGCGAATGGCGGGAAGCCGCTGATGTGGAAGACGGGCCATTCGCTGATTAAATCCAAAATGAAGGAAACTGGCTCGCCGCTGGCGGGTGAGATGAGCGGCCACGTCTTCTTTGCCGACACTTATTACGGCTATGACGACGCGCTCTATGCGGGCATCCGGCTGATCACCGCCTCTGCGCGGCTGGGCAAGTCGGTGACGCAGCTGCGCGGCGACATGCCCGCGATGCTCAATACGCCCGAAATGCGCTTTCAGGTCGATGAAAGTCGCAAGTTTGCCGCGATCGACGAGGTCAAGGCGCGGCTGGAGAACAGCACCGCCGAGGTCAATTCGACCGACGGTGTGCGCGTGACCAGCGACGATGGCTGGTGGCTGCTACGCGCCTCGAACACGCAGGACGTGCTGGT
>DDNW01000205.1:0-260 GCA_002341345.1 Erythrobacter sp. UBA2510 | reverse complement strand
GAGACCGAGGACGGCCTCGCGCGGCTGATGGCCCAGATCGACGAGCAGCTGGCCGCGTCGGGTCTCGAACGCGGACCGCAGGCGGGGCATTAGGGGACGCCCGTCATTCGGTCCTGACAGCTTGCAAACGGCGAGCCTTCGAGCGCCGGTGCTCACAACTCCATGAGCCGGTCATCCTGAGCTTGTCGAAGGATGCGCTTCGGGTCGTGAATGCTCTGTGCTTTCGTCACGTGATCTACCAAATGATTGGCGTGCCGAGG
>DDNW01000136.1:6749-6991 GCA_002341345.1 Erythrobacter sp. UBA2510 | reverse complement strand
GCCGTCGTGGATATTGTCGGACGCGAGGATGCTGGCGTCACCCAACGGCTTGGCGTGATCCGCGCTCACGACAAGTTCTTCACCTACATCGTTCGCGACGCCGAGGGGCGTATTCTGCTGCAGTCGCACGCCGCTGACCCCGTGATTTTCCCGGACTACGACGGGGCGGGCTTCCGCCAGACAGATACACACAGGCTCTTCAACGACGACGCGCTGCAGGGGACAATCAGGATCACGGTGGC
>DDNW01000136.1:1028-6584 GCA_002341345.1 Erythrobacter sp. UBA2510 | reverse complement strand
TACGTTGCGAGCGAGATACAAATGGGCTTGGGGCTACCTCTGCTGATCATTGTGCCCCTGGCGCTACTGTCCATCGGTCTCGCCGTCCGGGCAAGTCTCTCCCCGCTGAGGCGCTTCCGCGATCGGATTGATGCGCGCAATGCGCAGGACCTGTCGCCGGTTCCGAGCGGAGATATACCGACCGAGATCGAACCGGTCGCGGTCACGCTGAACAGGCTACTTGAGCGACTCAAGGCCACCTTCGATGCCGAACGCTGCTTTGCCGCAAACGCGGCCCATGAGTTGCGAACCCCCCTGGCCGGTGCCATTGCCCAGGTGCAGCGCCTGCAGTCGGAGACCCGCGACCCGAGCATCGGGGCGCGGGCGGCCGACATTGAGGCCACGCTCAAGCGAATGACCCGGCTCTCCGAACGCCTCATGCAGTTGGCACGTGTGGAAGGCGCGCAGCTGCGCCTGGATCGAACGGCGGATCTCAACCTCGTCGCGCGCCTCATGGTCGACGATATCGCGCGAACCGGAGCGCCTGGCCGCATCGCCCTGACGCTGCCGGAAATGCCGGTGATGTCGGACCTCGATCCCGATGTCTTCGGGATCCTGTGCCGAAACTTGGTGGAGAACGCTCTGCGTCACGGCTCCGAAACCACCCCGGTAGCGGTCACACTGACGCCGGACGGGCGGCTGACGGTCGCGAACGAGGGAACTGTCCTGCCGCCCGAAACGCTGGGCCGTCTGAGCGCCCGCTTCGAGCGCGCGGGTTCGAGCACTGACGGCAGTGGGCTGGGCCTTGCCATCGTCGCCGCTATTGCCGAGCGTATCGGAAGCCCGCTGGTTCTGAGATCACCACGTCCGGGTGCTTCCTCGGGATTCGAGGCGTCAGTCATGTTGCCTGTGGACGATGGAACCGCTTCCACGCAGTCTGGTACTGCCACGCGCTGAGAAGTGGTGCGGCCGCCGACTGCTTGGGGTCGCTGCCGGCCGAATAGGACATCAGGCTCGGCAGGGTGGAGAGCGGTCGTTCGCTGCCCCTGAGAATTATAAAGGCACTCTCGCCCATGAATGTATCCATAATGCCGAGGTTCGGGTTATGCCGCGCCGTCTATTGTTCGAGCATTGCGGGTTAGATTTTCGGCCATAGAGATCGGCATAAGACTTAATCGGAAAAGAGCGGTTCGAGCAGCTGCCGGTTTGGTGGACTTCCCATCTAATACCTTAGCAAAGCTTTTTCATTGTATCGGATAAACCAGACCGAGAAAAAGCATGCGAAGTGAGCCGGCGATCTAAGTCTTACGGCTGGTGGGTCGTTTCCGCACTCCAAAAACCAATCGTGAGGATTCGCCTAGGCGCGAGATGATTTATGTTCCCGGGAATTCGAAAGAGATCTTTCGAGAGAGTTTACGTGACATGGCGTCAGCGATGAGAGAGGAACTCGGCGAGCTGCTGTCTATCAGCGTCCTTCCGTTCAAATTGGAGTTGACCGTCAATCGAGCAGCCATCGAACCGGTAAATGCCCCAGTAATCGAGCTGACCACCCCAGCCGCTTCTATGCGGACGCCCGCCGTGCGCGCTCTTCTCGCCGAGGAATATCCAGATCAACTCCAGGCGATCTCGTTCTAGAAGCGCGGCCAGAGCGGCGCGGTCGACGAGCGCAGCACTATGGCCAGCCGCTTCGGCGGACGGATCCTTAAATTGGATAGTGCCATGCGCGTCGCAAAAGGCGAGCGAGCGACCTTCTGCAAGTCGGAGTCCAAGACCTCGGACCAGCCGGGGGGCAGGAATCGAGAGATTAAATGACTCCTCGATCGAATAATTGTGCCCGGATTGCTCAACATATCGGTTTGCGATCGTGCCGAAGACCTCGATCTTCGGCGTGCCCAATTCCCAATCACCGGGCAACTGGTCATAGGACGGGTGCCAAGGGTACTCACCGAGATAGGCTCGCCACGGCAAATCAATCTCGGGTGGGTGGTCGCGCTCGCGCTCCGAGTTGGTCAATAGCCTGACGAGGCGATCCGCATCCCCTCGCGCTACAAAAAGCGAATGGACCTTGTGCCAAGTCATGCGCAGGAAAACGGATTCGCCGTTATCGACCACCGACTGATTGCGGGTCGCACCTATATCGAGGACCAGCCAGCGACGGCCATCGGGATCGGTCACGTCCAACTGCTTGAGAACGTCGGGTACGTCGCGGCTCTCATCGCGCATCCAGGCAATCCTTGCTTGGGGCGGCTCCTCGCGCCAGCGCGGCGCATGCGGGGACCACCAAGTCGCGGGTTGTCGGCTGTTATCCCGCTCTTTTGTACGCGTGATTAAAATCGTGGGATCCATCTCGCGCGTATCGACCTGCCATGGGCCGCGATAGGGCTGAGGCTGGTCGTGGAAGCCTCCATCGACCGCGACGAGATCGGAGAGTCGCCCCGTCAGCTCATGATAGGCTATCCATTGATATTTCTTTCCGATCCGTTCGATGCTGTGCTCCATACGACCTCGGCTCGGCATATCGCGTTCAAATTGGGCGAAGCGCTCGAGCGTCCATCCAAGGTCGTGCGCGCGCCAAGACACCCACTGCCGCGCTACTTGGCCGTTGAATTGGGGATGGCGAATGGATGACTTTTCATCCCATATCCCCTCTTTGATCCAACTCTCAGCATAAATCTCATAATCCTCGTGTTCCGCGTCGCTGAGCAGCGACCGGAAATCAGCGGCTGCTTCATCGCGGTCCGCTTCAACCGCTTCTCGTGACGGACCACTGACTTCTTCCTCTGGAACATCCTCGATATTGTTCAGCCAGCGGCTGAAATCGTAAGGCATGGCGCTCAACCGCCCGGAAACATCTATCAGGCGATCCAGCGCCAACCCGCGGTCACAACGCTCCGCTACCGTTCGGGCGTGCCACTCGTTGTAGCGATCTTCGTCCGAACGTCCGACCTCATCGCGCGGCAGTTTGAGGAAACAACGCGCGAGCGGATCAATCTCATAACGCGCAAAGTCCCCGTCTTTGAAGGCCGAACTCATTATACGATCAGGCAGAAATGACCCTGAATAGTTCTGGACGAAGCTGGCCAGCACCTCGTCGTTGACCGTTTCCAACGGTGGCCCGGCCGGATATGGCGGCCTTGCGCGATCGAGCAATACGCTCGCCGGCAGAACGTCGCGATAGGCGGCCAGCTCTATGATTCCCCTTGCATGGTCACGGATCAGAGCATGAGTAGGAATGGGATCATTCGCGAACACTGCCGAATAAGCGGCTTCGGCTAAGGCTCCTAGCCCCTCGTCACTGGCGCTACGCGTCGCACCGCCATAGACGGCAGCTAAGACACGATCGACAACATAGGCATCGTTGAGTCCGGTAAATCGGTCGATGAGATGTGCGGCTAGCTCGCGCCTATTCACCAGAAGCACTGCCAGCGCCTTAGTCGCCATGTCACGGACGATCCGGTGACTGAGGCTGGTGAGCCAAGCGAGGGTGATCGAGGCCAGCCTGGCACGCTCAGGTTCGATAGGATTGAGGCCATTGGCCAGCACCCATTGGATCAGCGTATCAATGGCATTGCCATGATTGGCCGCGAGATAGGTCGCACGCACTGACCACAGTTCGTCCCGTTCCGGCATCGACATTGGGAACAGCCAATGGTCGAGATAGTCCGCATTGAACGCATTGCCGGGTTCGGTTGCAATCGCGATAAGAGTATCGAGCCAGAGATCGCCGTCCAGATCGTCGGCATGTTCATCCAGAAGTTCCAGCGTGCGTTCGCGAAAAGCGTCCTGCCGTCGCCACAGTAAGCTGGTCTTGAAGCCGGGTAGTAGGTCGTAGATCGCGATATTGTCGTCGATCAGATCGAGAAGCTCTGTGCCGAAGCGCTCGGGCAACTGTACGGCGAAGGCTTCGGCAATGCCGGCAAAGCGATACGTGTTCGTTCCGACAACGTATTCGCGAAGCGCTCCGCCCCGCGCAAAGGCAGTCTTCGGATCGCCCCCGGTTATTGCCGTGTCGAGCAGCGCTTGGGCGATGCGGTGGTCGCTCAAGCGCTCGAAGGTGAAGCGGACCAGCTCCACATTCCTCGACCCGTCTCTGATCGGTTCGACGGTCAGGACTCCCTCATTCTCCAGCTGGAAAAAGAGGCTCTGCTCGGTCTGGTTCTGTGAAGAGTGCAGCTCTTCGAGTAGAGTATGGGCCTCGGCCATTGGCAGATAGCCGCTACCCGCCTCGACCATTGCTTGGGTGAGCCTCTCAAGGGCCGTCTCGACGATGCGGAGACGCGGGTACAGGCCCATGCGCGCCGTGATCGCCTCCGCGACGGCTCCAAAATAGAAATTGAACACGCCCGATACGCCGGCGAGCCCTCGTGGCAGTTCCTTCTCGCCCCGGCGCTCCAACGCATCGCAGCAAGTGCGCAGAAACAGGGGATTTTCAAACTCGGGGGAGAAGCTGGGCGCTGCCATGCGCACAATGCCGCGGGCATCGAGATAACGTTGGGCAGCCTGCGCAGCCTGACCTGCGAAGCCGGGATGGGCGATGCGAGGCAGCGCCTTCTCGTCGATCGCGCGGACGATGTATGGTAGAAAGGTCGTGCGGCAGGATAGGACTACCGCCACATGTGAGAAGCGGTCAGCCGTAGCGAGAAACGCTGCAAGACGATTGGCCCATAACGCAATTCCTCCGCGTTCATTGATTGCGTCGATCATGAGGAGCGCGCGCGTGCCCGCTGCCTCGCCAGCGGCGTCGAGCGCGCCGAGCAGTTCATCAGGCGTCGTATTGGTCAGGCCGAGCTGATCGGCGACTTGCCGCCAGGGCTCGCCAT
This sequence comes from Erythrobacter sp. UBA2510, assembly GCA_002341345.1. Classification (GTDB taxonomy): domain Bacteria; phylum Pseudomonadota; class Alphaproteobacteria; order Sphingomonadales; family Sphingomonadaceae; genus Alteraurantiacibacter. The sequence continues at coordinate 1,785 of DDNW01000136.1, read as the reverse complement.
CGACGAAACTGCCGCCCAGCACCAAGACTGCAGGGAAACCTTGGCCGATGTGATGGGTTGCCACATCGGCGAGCAAATGAGATTTGCCATTCCCGGCTTCACCCGTGACAAGCAATCGATACTCGTTCGCCAGCCGGCTGACTGGCCGCTTGATTCCCTCGGATACCTTCTCAATCGCTTCATAAAGCTGCTCAACATAAAATTGGACACGCCGCCTCTCGTCGCGATCACCAACTTGCTGATTGCGCAGGTCCCAAATCGCTGCCGTGCAGATGCCTAAGGTCGCGCTCGCGGCATCGAGAGCTTCTATCCATGGATCGAAGGGGACAGGATCGGCCGGGCCAATCGACGCTGTTCGGATCAATCTGCTGATCGTCCGGAACTGAACATCAAGGTCCGCGGCGGGTGCGCCTGCTGGGCCTCCGGCAAGAAATTTTGAGATGCTGTCGGTCGCGTGATGCCGCGCCTCATCGATATCGTCGGCGAGGCGGGTCAAGTCCTCGATAAAACTCGGGTCGCGAGCGATCGCGAGCAAACCCCGGCGGATTGGGAGCTCGATGTTGAGTTCGGGCGTATAGCGCGCGCCGAGTGCCTGGCGAGTAATTGTGAAGCGCGTTTGAAACCAATCCGGTGTGAAATGCAGTAGATCGAACCAATAGTGCCGCCGTCCAGCGTACCGTGGCTCGGTCCGGGATAGTCGTTCTATGAGCTGGGTTTCGTCCCATAGCTCGATTGCAACTGAACGTGGCGCGATTGC
>DDNW01000136.1:0-894 GCA_002341345.1 Erythrobacter sp. UBA2510 | reverse complement strand
CAGCGATCTCTTTCAGAGATTCGGTTCCCAACGCGCCCGTCCGAGAGATTGAAGGGCAGACAGACAATGAAGCGTGAAAGCTGTGGGTGGCGCGCAATTGCTTGGCGGAAGGATTTCGTCAGCTGCGCAGCTTCGTTGCTGCCTAACTCGAAGAAGTATTTGGCCTGCCAACCAATTTCAGACCCATCGGCTTCCAATCGGTAGCATTCTAGCCCGGCATCAGCACCTGCACCTTTGCGGTGAAATGGAACACCACGAGCGGTCTCAAGGGCCGCAAACTGACAGACCATTTCCTCAAACCCGGCATGCTGGCTCCCATGATGCGGTCGAATGCTACGGAAATTGATCGTTGGAGAAGGCATGGCCACTCTGGCTTTATTGATTGCAGGAATTGTTACCGGCATTCTCCGCAGCCGAGAGGCTGTAGCTCGTCGAGAGACGGTGCCGGCTTTGACAGATCTCCCAGACCTTGATACCAGCGAGCGCCGACGAAAGCAGCTCACCCCAGATTGCTAGAACGATCTCAATGATTACCAAGCGATTCTGTCAACTATTAGACCCTATAGCTCCAAACTTTCTCGCGAATCTGATTGAGGTTGGCTAGAGTCCTTGCACATAATGTTGCTTATTCTTCATTGTGCACGCAAGTGTTGAAAGTCAATGTTTCCAACACTTCCTGTTGGGGATGTCTGGTCGGTGCTGATTGACCTGAGACCCGCAGTATGCTCCAGAAATGGATAGAATCAGCCTCCTGATCGAGAGCTTACGAACGAGTGCGAGCGACCGCGTTGGGTCGCTGTTGGCGGAATGACAATCCGGTTCGGTAAGTTCGCTGCCGGCCGGATAAGCTGTCAGGCTCTGTTGGGTGAGGAGGGGAAGTTCGCCCCATTCGCG
>DDNW01000092.1:1308-3011 GCA_002341345.1 Erythrobacter sp. UBA2510 | reverse complement strand
CACGATTTTTGCAACAGAGCCGTGCAAACAGCCATTTTCTGTAATCGTTTACTAATTATGATTTCAACGTTTTTTCAATGATATAAAAAGCAATGCAAATGTTAATCATCTAAAATTTCTGAAAACGTTGTGATCCTAATTCGCTAGCCGACGGTCACCCCTGCGCCGCCCCTCTGACAGCATCACGAAGCCTCCCAACAAGCGACTCGCGCATCCCGAACAACAAACGGCCCGGTCCACCAGAACCGGGCCGTTCATCAGTGATCGTTCAACGATGCCAGCCGTCAGAACTTGGCGCCAACCTCCACGGCCAGAGTGCGGGGCTTCTCGACAAAGCCGAAGAAGTATCCCGGCCCTGCCAGCGGCACCGACGTCGCGTGCGAGTAGGTCAGCGTATTGGTCAGGTTGCGGCCGACCAGCGCGATGCTCCAGCGCGAGGTCTGCAGGGCTACGCGGGCGTCCAGTTTCCAGTAAGCCTGCTGCATGTTCTCCGGCTCGCCGGTGTTCTCCATGAAGTACTTGCTGGAATGCTGCGCAGCACCGCTCAGAGCCAGTTCCCACGGACCGGTGAGCGGAACGGTGTAGTCCGCCGTCAGCGTGAACGCCGCCTTGGGCGCGAAGGCCGTGCGTCGGCCCTTGAGGTTGCAGGCCGGAGACCCGGTGGGCGTCACCCCGCTGACCTCGCCAGCCGTCGCATCGCTCGGGCACTGCGCCCCCGGGAAGTCGAGGAACTTGGAATCGAGGAGCGAGAGACTGCCGCCCAGCGTCAGCCTGTCGATGGGCCGCCAGCGCGCATCCACTTCGATACCGCGCGAACGCGACTTGCCCGCGTTGACGATGTTGAGACCAGCGATGCCATCGAACTGCGATACCTGCAGGTTCTTGAAGTCGTTCTGGAACAGCGCGATGTTGACCTGAAGATTGGCGGCCGGGAACGTCAGCTTTGTGCCCACTTCATAGGCGTTCACGCTCTCGTTCTTGAACACGAAGGCATCGGGAATGCCATCGCCGTTGGAGTCCACGCGGGTCGGCGGGCCTGCGGTAAGCTGCGCCGGCAGGTTGCGCATCTCCATGTCGAAACCACCGGCCTTGAAGCCCTGCTTGAACGAGGCATAGGCCATCACGTCGCGGTTGGGTCGCCAGCGCAGCGTCACGGCGGGCGAGAGGTTGTTCTCCTTCAGCTTGGCGCGATAGTGCAGGTCTTCCGCGATCAGCGGCACGATGGCCGGCGTATCGTCGGACGTGATCCCGCAGGTGGGATGGTTCAGCGGACCTACGCAGACGCGGTGATCGATGTCCTTGCGCTCATTGGTGTAGCGAAGGCCCGCGCTGAGTTCGAGCGTGGGGGTAAAGGCGAAGGTCGCCTCGCCGAACAGCGCGATCGAACGCCCGTTCTGGTCGGACCGCTTGTACCATGTGCCCGAAGGCGGAACGACCGTTCCTGGAGCGGGCGCGGGGAAGCCCGGATAGGGGAAGATGTAAGCAGAATCGTCCTCGATGAATTCAAGGTTCGAACGCTCGAAGTAGGCGCCTGCCACCCACGACAGCTTGTTCTCGCGCGGAGAGGCCAGCCGCAGTTCCTGCATGAAGGTGTTGAACCGCTCATACCGGCGCAGCGTCGTGAACGGCACGTCGGTGTTGTCGATTTCGGAGTAGTTGCGCTGGTTGTGGCGGATATAGCTGGTCACCGAGGTCAGCGTACG
>DDNW01000092.1:0-1169 GCA_002341345.1 Erythrobacter sp. UBA2510 | reverse complement strand
CAGCGTCAGATCGCCGGCATGCCAGTTCGCCGTATTGGTCAGCGCCAGGCCCCGGAAGCGGTCGCCGTTGTCGACCGGATCGATCTGCTCCCCTGTGATCGCGCTGACTACAGCCGCGCTCGCCGGATCGAGGTTGATGCTGGAATTCCGGAAGTTGGCCTTGCAGTCCTCGTGGCTGGCGCCCACCGCAAGCGCGGTGTTGAGCGACGGCGGATCGCCCGCTGCCGGTGCACGCGGCTCGCAGCGGAAGACCTCCGCCGAAGATCCCTTCGTATCGGACTTCACGTAAGTGACGCTCAGCGTGCTGTCGAAATTGCTCGACGGCTCCCAGGTCAGCGTGCCGCGCGTCAGGAACTGGTCGTTGATGGGGCCGTCAGGGCCACCCGGCGCATTGTTCTTGATGTAGCCCTTGGACTCGTCGCTGTAGCGCATCGCGAGGCGTGCCTTGAGCGTATGATCGGCATTGAGCGGCCCGGAAATCGCCCCCTCGATGCTGGCCTGATCGCTTGCCTCGAATTCATAGGCCGCGCGGACATAGGCTTCGAATTCATCCGTCGGCTTCTTGGACGTGATGTTGATCGCGCCGGCCACGGTGTTCTTGCCGAAGAGCACGCCCTGCGGTCCCTTCAGCACTTCCACCCGCTCGATATCCAGCTGACCGGCACGCGCCCAGGCCGCGCGCGAATAGTAGGCGCCATCGACGAACAGACCCACGGTCTGCTCGAAGCCGGGATTGAAGGAGCCCGAACCCACACCGCGCAGATAAGCCGATGTGCCGAGATCCTGAATCACGATCTTGGCGGCAGGAACCAGCTGAACCGCCTCGGACGTCTTGGTGATGCCAAGGTTCGCCAGTCCCTCGCCCGTTACCGCGCTGACCGAAACCGGGACTTCCGAAAGCCGTTCCGCTCGCTTGCGTGCGGTCACGACGATCTCATCTATGCCGCGCGGCGATTCCGCCGCCGTTTCGCCCTGCCCTTGAGGCTGCCCCTGCGGCTGCTCCTGAGCCTGCGCCTGTGCCGCCATCAGCAGCGTCATGGCCGTTGCCGCCATGCTTGTGCTGATCCGAAGTGCGCCGTTTAGAAAACGTGTCGTCTTCATCGTCATCCTCCCCTAACTTCCCAAACCGCTGCGTCCCTTCATCGGGATCATGCAAGCTATGAGCGATG
>DDNW01000200.1:22130-22474 GCA_002341345.1 Erythrobacter sp. UBA2510 | reverse complement strand
GCGATCACGGGAGCGGCAAACAGGATCTGCAGGACAAAACCAAGTGCAAGGCCGACCAGAACCTCACCCGCGACCATCAGCATGCCACGTAACGAAAGCAGCGCATCGGGGGCCTGCACAGGGCTCCAGGCGCAAACCATCACCGCGACGGCCCCTGCGATTGCAACCCTGAGCTGCACCGGAACGCTGGCTGCCCCGAAGAACGGTGCGGCCAGCAAGGCCGCCCCGATGCGGGTCATCACGAAGAGTAGGCGCCACAATTCCTGTTCGACTGCGCCAAACCCGAAATCGACGCCAATCATTGGCGGATCCGCGCGATCTCGGCGAAGATGTCCTGGGCGAAA
>DDNW01000200.1:20815-21999 GCA_002341345.1 Erythrobacter sp. UBA2510 | reverse complement strand
AGGCGAAGATGTCCTGGGCGAAGTCGGTCAGCAGCGCCATCATGGATGCGCCGAAGATCACCAGCACCAGCGTAATCACCGCGAGCTTGGGGACGAAGGTCAGTGTCTGTTCGTTGACCGAGGTAGCTGCCTGAATCAGACCGATCACGGCACCAATCACCAAGCTCGACAGCAGGACCGGGGCCGCCACCAGTGCGGTGACCCACAGCATCCTGTCCGCCATCGAGAGGAGGAGTGACATCTCGTCCATGGCGCTAACCGAAGCTTGCCGCAAGCGAGCCCATCAGCAAGGCCCATCCATCCACCAGCACAAACAGCAACAGCTTGAATGGCAGCGAGATGATCGTTGGCGACATCATCATCATGCCCAGCGACATGAGGACGCTGGAAACGACCAGGTCGATCACCAGGAACGGCAGGAACAGCATGAAGCCAATCTGAAATGCCGTCTTCAATTCGCTCGTCGCGAAGGCTGGCAACAGGATCGAGAAGGGCACATCCTCGGGCGCCTCGAATTTAGGCGCATCGGCCATCGCCGCGAACATGGACAGGTCCTGCTTGCGCGTCTGGCGGATCATGAACTTGTGCATCTCCACACCCGCAACTTCGATCGCCTGCTCGGCGTTGAGCGTGCCCTCGGCATAGGGCGTGATCGCCGTCGCGTTGACCTGCTCCAGCGTCGGCGCCATCACGAACAGCGAGAGGAACAGGGACAGACCGATCAGCACCTGGTTAGGGGGCGATTGTTGCAAGCCAAGCGCCTGCCGCAGGATCGAAAGCACGATCAGGATCCTGGTGAAACTCGTCATCATAAGAAGCAAGCCGGGCAGGATCGTCAGCAAGCCCATGACCAGCAGGAGCTGCAGGGACATGCTCAGCGCATTGCCCTCCCCGCCCCCGACTTCCTGAACGGCACGATCGAGCGCACCTGGAACGGCGCTCTGGGCGTAGGCGCTTGCCGGCAGCACGATCAGCGCGACGGCGCAGATTAGTGCAATACGTCTGATCATTGGGGGTAGCTTTCGATGTGCGTGCCGGACGGCGCTTCGGCGAGGCGCGAAATGCCTTGACGGGAGACGGAGACCAGGATTTCCCGGCCGTGAAATTCCAGCACGGCCAGCTTGAGGGTCGGCGAGAGCATGGTCGTTTCCACGACCCGCACGGACTTGCCGCGCTCCCCCGCT
>DDNW01000200.1:15960-20661 GCA_002341345.1 Erythrobacter sp. UBA2510 | reverse complement strand
CCCCCGCCGATCCGCCGAGCCTGGCCTGCATCTTCTGCGCGAGCTTGAGACTGCCCCAGATCAGCAAGCCGATCAGCGGCAGCAGGACCAGCAGTTTGAGCACATACCAGAGCATTACGCCGCCGCCTCCACTGGAGCCTTCGGACGGCCCGCGAGTTCGACGATCTTCATGCCGAACCGACCGCCTTCGGAGACGATCTCCGCCTTGGCGATCAGCTTGCCATTGACCATGACGTCCAGCGGCTCGTCGACGAGGCGCTCCAGAATGACCACGCTGTCTTCACCGAGCGCCAGCACATCCTTCAGCTTCATGCTCGTTCGCCCCAATTCGACCGACAGACGCACGTCGACCTCTCCGAGCAGGGCAAAGTTCTCTTTGCTGTCCAACACATCATTTCTCCTTGGAATTGGCTGTTTGCGTAATTTGCAGGGCGGCGCGATCATCCATCGCGCCAACGCTTCCGTGCGCGATCACCTGGTCGCCAGCTTTGAGGGGAACGCTGCGGGCCACCGATACAGGCAGAACCATCCCCACTTTCAATTTCGAAAGGATCGAAACGGACACTGGCATGTCCACGAGAACAGCGCTGACTGGAAGCGGAACGGTGCCGAAGGGCTCAGACGCCATGGTGCCGTTTGACGAATGGACACCGGTCCGGCCGTCGACCTCGTCACTCTCATGGCCATCGAAAACGGCCGCGAAGCTGGGACCGGGAAACGCAAAGCTCAATTGCCAGGCGTCCTCGGCACCAAGCGAGATGTTCACCGGCAGGACGGCTCGTTTGCAGCTGGACAGTACCTCTTTCGCCTCCCGGCCGACATCGCTATCGCCTAACTGGACGAAGGTGCTTTCCGGAAGCTCCAGTGAGGCGGCAAGCACAGCGACCGCAACCTGTTGCACGCGACCAACCATCATTCTGGCAGACAGGGGCAGCTTTCCGTCGGTTATCTGGTAGCTCGAACCGCTCCCGCCGAGCGCCAGATCGACAAGGCGCAGCACGGCGCTGGTCGGCAATGAGGCGGTTATGATGGCCTTTTTCCGGCCCACCGCGATCATGCTCTCCAGCAGCGGATCATCGCCGCCGGGCTGGCCCCTGTCCCCCTCCTGCTCGACCGGCTTGCCGACCTGCACGTTGACTTTAGCGCCAGCACACAGTTTCGACAGCCCATCCTGCAGCAAGGGCGGCAGCAATTCGCCAAGCCGTGCAAGGTCGGCCAGCGGATCGGCCGCTGCCTTCTTCTTGCGCGCGATCAACTCGTCGCAATGCCTTGCGACAGCCCGCTCGGCGATAAGGGAACCTTCCGGCTTCATTGGACCAGCAGGCTCCGGAAATAGACGGCATCCACACCGCCGAAGCCTTCCGCTTCGGTCAGCACTTCGTTGATGGCCTTGGTCAGACGTTCCTGCAGGTGCTGCTTGCCCTCGGGAGTACGTATCTCATCCTCAGTGGTATCGGCCAGCACGACAACCACGGCGGAACGCACCGCCAGCTCGTGCTTGTCCAGCCACAGCAGTACGCGACTGTCGTAATGCGTGGATGCGGCCAGACTGACCTGGATCAGGCCGGTCGTGTCCTTGAGGTTCGACGTGAAATCATCGGAGAAGGTGAAATAGGCCGTGCGATACTTGTTGCCGCCGTCACCGGGAATATCGATCGCGCTCTCTTCGGAGCCGGCATCCGTCAGCGATACATAGGGGTCATCTTCGCCCTTCAGCACCAGCTTCGGGCTATTGTCCTCGGCGACTTCCTCATGGCCGGATCCCGGAAAGACGCCGGCCAGTTGCAGGCCATAGGCCGCACCGCCGCCAATTCCGAGCAGGACAAGCGCGATCCCCGCCTTGACGACCAGTCCGCCGCCCTTCTTCTTTGGCGTGACCGCCTCGCCTTTGACTGCTTCATCACTCATTGCTGATTGCCCCCTGTCAATCTATTTGGATCAGGCGAAAATTCCGCCGCGCTGGCGGCGTGTTGCAGGTGTCAACTCACGGCTTTCCGCCTCGTCGGATGACCCGAAAGACACATCCCGCGAAGCGCGATCATCCGCAGATTGACGATGAGCATCCGCAAACTGACCGCCCGAAGCGTGGGCGCCTGAACCGGAATTGCTCGTGTCGCCACGGGCGAACAACTGCTGCTGGCCGCCATCCTTCTGGCCATGGTGCATCAGCGTATCCCCGTTTTTGGAGGTGTCAGTCGGCAGGGCCGCCGAGACCGAACGTGCGAATTCAGGGTCCGCGTTCGCGAGGGAGACATGAAGGTCTCCGCCATGCTGGCTGAAGTGCATTTTCACCGCGCCGAAGTCCGAATGAACGATCGACAGATTGGCCGATGTCGCCCGGCCACTGTCACGCGCCTCCACCAGCCTATCGACCAGCGTCGCAAAGTCATGCGGCCTGACCGCCTGGGGCTGGTTGAAGGCCTGCGTGCCGGCCTTACCGACGGTGTCGTGACCGGCGAGATCCACGATCTGCGAAACTGCAATGCTCGGCCCATTGGCCGGAGCGGAGGAATGGCCCGAATTTGCGCGCAGCGCTGCCTGCTCGACCGCCTCCGGCAGCCTAGCCTTGCTGGCAGGGTCGGTTGCAATCTCGGTCGAGGCCGCTTTCGCCGGCGACCCTGCGCCCTCTTGCGCCGCTTGCTTCCCAGTCGCAGGAAACTCGTTCTGCGGTTCAGCGTGCCGCTTGGCGGCGGCGGTCACGAGGTCCGACATGCCGGCCTGGTCGATGCCCGGCGATATGCCGGAAACATCCCCTTCGTCGGTTGCAGGCTTGTGGTCCGCTGCTGCCGCGATCATTGAGATCACCGCGCCGAGCGACTTCGCCATATCGGCTTCAGCTGCGACGGCGCTTGAGTCGTCAATCAATGCAGCCGGATCCGCCTCGACTTCGGCATCAGTTCCTTCTTCAGAAGCCGGATTTTCTACCGCACGATAAGACGTTCTTGCATTGGCAATCGCCAACGGCAGCGCGACCGGCAAATCCTTGCCGCCCTCCGGCAAATGCTCGTCCTTCCGGCTGCCGGAGTCGCCCTGAACTGCGTCCAGCGCGCCCCTGAAACCGGCATCGGTCCGGCCAGAAAACCTAGGTTTTTCATGGCCTTTATGACTTTCTGCTGGTAAGGATGAAAGCTCAATCATGAATACCTCGAATTACATTCGAAGGTATTTATTCAAGTTCCGTGCCAATTCGGCGGCGCTGGGCCGAAGACGCTGGTTCCTCGCGCATTTCCAACAGGCGCTGCGCCCGGTTCAGCCGTTGCTCCACCGCGGCTCGCCGCCGCTCCGCAACAGCCAGTTCGCTCATCTTGCGGTCCGCGTGGCCCCTGGCATTGGAGGCCTCGTTGCCGGAGGCCCGCACGATCTCGCAAAGTCCGGCCGCAAAGCCCTTCAGCTGCGCCAGCGCATAGCCATCTGCCGGATCCCGCCGCGAAACATATTCGCTTGCAAGCTCACGCGTGCGCTCCGTCAGGGCATTCAGTTGCGCCAGCACCCTTTCGGCCTCGGCTGTGTCCGCTGCCAATTGCTGCTTGGCGATCGCGCGAATCCGCTCAAGTCGCGTGAGCCTAGATATCCTTCTACGCTCAGGCGTCATCGCCTAACAGGTCCTTCAACGCCGCTACGCTGTGCGCGAAGGAGCAGCGCTCCTGCACATTCTGGCTCAGGTAGTCCACCAGTGCCGCATGCTTCGCGATCGCCTGGTCGAGCTGGACATCGGAACCAACGCGATAGGCGCCCATGAGGACGAGATCGCGGTTGGCTTCATAGCTTGCCATCAGACCCCGGAAGCGCTTCGCCAGCGCGAGATGGCCCGGATCGGCAATGTCCGCCATGACGCGGCTGAGCGATGCGCCGATGTCAATCGCCGGATATTGTCCCCGTTGCGCCAGGTCGCGCGACAACACGATATGCCCGTCCAGGATCGACCGCGCCGTGTCGACGACCGGATCATCCTGATTGTCGCCATCGGCAAGGACTGTGTAGAGCCCGGTTATCGAACCGCCGCTCTGGCGAGAATTGCCTGCCCGTTCGACCAGCTTGGTGATCGTCGAGAGCGCGGATGGCGGATAGCCGCGGGCGGCGCCGGGCTCGCCCAGGAGCAACCCGATCTCTCGCGCTGCATGGGCGACGCGGGTCAGACTGTCCATGATCAGCAGCACCCGCTTGCCCCGGCTGCGAAAATATTCGGCGAGGCTGGTGGCGAACATCGCCCCGCGAAGCCGCAGATTGGGTGCGTAATCCGCCGGGACGGCGACGACCACCGTTCGGTCGCGCGTCTCGCCCGCCATGTGTTTTTCCACGAAGTCGGACACTTCGCGCGCGCGCTCGCCGATAAGGCCAGCAACCACGATATCGGCCTCGGCACCCTTGGCCATCATGTCGATGAGGACCGACTTCCCGACCCCGGAGCCGGCCATCACGCCCACACGCTGTCCGACCCCGAACGATGTCAGACCATTGAGCGCGCGAATGCCGGTATCAAAGGCCTGGGAAACACGGGCGCGGTCCAACGCGCCCACGCGCACGCCGCCCACCGGCCATTGCTCGCCGGTCCTCACCGGCTCGCGCCCATCGATCGGCTTGCCCTCGCCATCCACCGCACGGCCAAGGAACCGCTCGCCGACCCGTACCATTCCCGGTGTCCCGCTCAGGCTCACGCGCGAACCTGGCCTTAGCGACACGGTATCGCCGAGCAGCATCATT
>DDNW01000200.1:0-15892 GCA_002341345.1 Erythrobacter sp. UBA2510 | reverse complement strand
AGCGGTATCGCCGAGCAGCATCATCATGGTCTTGCCGTTGCGAAAGCCGATGACTTCGGCCCTGAGGTGGTCGGCCCGCCCATGCTGAACATGGCACAAGGCGCCGACTGGGGCCGACAGGCCGCTTACTTCCAGCAGGCCGCCGTCGCATGCCGATACCAGCCCGTATCGCCTGCAATCCAGGTCAAGCGGTTCGGTCGGCAAATTGTCGACAATGGCTTCGAAGCGATTGATCACAGCGACAGTGCTTCTTGCAGGACGCGCCGCCATTGCTCCGGCCCGTCCTGGACCCCGCCTTCGCCAGTTTCAACGCGCAGCTCGCCGCGAACCATCGAGGGATCGGGTTCGACCCGCAATCCGTCCGGCAGGCGATGCGAAATCAGCTCGTAATCGTCCGGATGAAGCCGAAGGACACGTTCGTCCTCGGCCCGGCGAAGAAGCGCGAGGGCCTTGTGGATCCTTGCAGTGAGCGCGTCGGGGTCGTGCGCAAACGTCGCCAGCACGGCTTCGCACAAGGCCAGCACGGTTTCACGCAGACGCTCCTCGAACCGTAGTCCATCAGCCTCATTCAGCCGATGGAATGCGGATTCGATCCGCTCTTGCGCGGCGGCGAGGTCGAGCGCTTCGGCTTTAGCCTGCATGGTCGCGGCCTCGAATCCCCTAGCATAGCCCTCGTCATAGGCGAGTTCGACCGGCGTCTTGTCGTGCGCGGCATTTACTGCGTCTTCGAACCGCATATCCTGCCGGAACCCGCTGCTTTCCATGAACAGCGAGGTCGGAAGCCTAGACATAGTCGTCGTCCTCCCCGAAGGAGATCACGCCTTCGGCAGCCAGGCGCTTGGCCACGTCGATAATGGCTTTCTGCGCGGCTTCGACCTCCGCCATCTTGATCCGGCTGCGCGCCTCGATCTCATCGCGCACACCATCGGCGGCACGCGCAGACATCGCACCGAAGATANNCTTGCGTGTCGTCGAGGCCCTTGAGGGCATCGACCAGCATCTCGCTGTCGACTTCACGCAAGAGCGATCCCATGCCCTGGCTATCGAGCGCAAAGAGGTGTTCGAACCGGAACATCTCGGCCTCGACCTGCTTGGCAAGCGCGCGATTGGCCTTGCTCAGGCTGGACATTATCTGTTTCTGGGCTGCCTTGCCCGCCTTGTTGATGATCTCCGCCGCGTTGGCGGGTCCGCCCAATTGCATGGGCAGGCTGCCATGAGTCGCGGTGATTTTCTCTTCCAGCACCTGTTCGAGCATGGCCAGGGCATCGACCGATATGTCGCCGAGCGACGCAATCCGGTGGACCACCTCGAACTGCAAAGTCGGAGACAGGCCATGCAGGACCCTGGCTGCGACATCGGAGTCCAACTGGACCAGTAGAACGGCAATCGCCTGGGGGTGCTCCCCCTCCAGCAGCGGGATCAGCGCTTCGGGATCGAGCCACTTGGCCAGATCGACATAGGATTGTTTGCGACTTTGCGGCGGAAGGATGGACCGCATGAGGGGGCCCGCCTTCACCTCGCCAACCGCGCCGGTCATCAATGACTGAACCTGACGCGCCCGGTCTGCAGCGGGCATGCCGTCCTGCTCGGTCCGACCAAGGAAGTCTGATACCGTCTGGGCAATCGATCGCGGATCGATCTCACCCAATGCACACATTCGTTCCCCCAGAATCTTGAGCTCTTCCGGCTCCAGCGCTCCCAGAATCTGCTGCGCCTGGCCTTCATTGAGCAGCATGATCATGATCGCAGCGCGTCCCGCGTGATCAAGTTGCGACATTGCTGTCATCGTCACGCCCCTTCCGGCTGGCTCAGCATCTGCCGGATGGCGACGACCGCGCGATCGGGCCGTTCCTCGGCAAATTTCTGTGCTGCACCGACCTGCCTGTTCAGCAACGACCGATCGATCGCATCGTGCGAAGCGAGCATGGCGTTCGACTTCGCGCCGCTGTCACTCCTGCCGATCAGGGCCGCCGGGTCTCCGCCGGACGTCGCCGGTTTGAGCCCCCGCAGGGCCTTGAGCAAAGGTCGCACCGCCAGGAGCAGGACCAGCAGCAAGCCCAGCAAGGTCACGCCGTAGCGCACCAGGCTGGCAAACCATCCTGTTTCGTAGAACGGGATTTCCTCGAATTCGGTGGCGGCGAAGGAGCGCACAACCACTTCCACCTGGTCGCCGCGCTCCGGGTTCGCCCCGACGGCGGCGCTGACCAGAGCCTTGATGCTTTCGACATCGGCCGTTGCGTTCTTTTCCATCGCTTCGGAACTGAGAGCGACGGCCACCGACATGCGCCGGACCCCGCCGGTGGCAGCATTGATGACGGCCACTTCGCGTCCGACTTCATAACTGCGCGAGGAACGAGAGGGTCCGTTCGTCGGCGTCGCGGCCATTGCCTCGGCCTGGCCGGCTTGGCCAGACTGGTCCAAGCCATCCTGCGGCTGCGCCTCTTGTGCAACTCCTGCAGCAGGCGGTGTGTTGGACAACATGCCCGGCACGCCGACCGCTCCGCCCGCGGCTCCGGCACCCGACATTTCCTGGGTTTCCTGCCTAACAACACCGGGGTTGTCGAAGCTCTCCCTCGCGGTGGTGCGTTCTTCCATGTCCAGTTCGACCTGGACCTCGCTGGAAAAGTTGCCGACGCCCAGGACAGGCGCAAGCAACTGATTGACCTGGGTCCTGAGTTTCTCTTCCATCTGCGCCTGCAGGTCGATCGAACTCGGATCCGCATTGCTCTTTTGCGATAGCAGCCGTCCGTGCTGATCGACGATGCGGACATTCTCCACCGGCATGCCGGAGACCGAGCTGGCGACGAGATTAGCGATTGCGACAACCTGCGAATCCGACAACTGCCGGCCCTTGGCGAGCCGCAGCATGACCGATGCACTCGGTGGAGAAGCGTCTCTCACGAAGACCGATTGCTCCGGTTCGGCCAGATGCACCCTGACCCCTTCCACGGCGTCGATTTCCTTGATCGTGAGCGTCAAATCGCGAATTCGTGCGGCCCGCACGCGCTCCCCTTCCAGGGTGCGGCTTGCGCCCAGCGGCAAGCTATCGAGCAGTTCGATCCCGCTTTCCGGCGTCGCCAGGGCGCCGTCCGACGCCACGATCATCCGGGCCTGGTAGAGATCCTCCTCATTGACGGTCAGAGCGCCACTGTTGTTGTCGATCCGGTAAGGTATCGAAGCCTTGTCGAGCGCACTGACAACATCGGCGCGCTGTCCATCGTCGAGCTGGCTATAGAGCAGTCTTTGCGGCGGCGTCGAAAGCACCGAATAGGTCAAGGCCAAAGCGCCGATTGCCGCCACGCCGCCGAACCAGGGCAGCGCACGGCGTACGGCCGCTTGGCCGGTGAGGCCCCGCAATGCATTCAGCGGGCCTGCAGCGGCCGAAAAGCCAGCAACGGGCTGTAATGCCGTGCCTTGCGCGGTCGGAACGAGATCGTCCATCTATCAGACTCCCATCCTCATGATGTCCTGATAAGCCGAGAGGAGCTTGTTCCTGACCTGCAAAGTTGCCTCGAAAGCCAGGCCGGCCTCCTGTCGTGCGAGCATGACCTTTGCGATGTCGGTAACCTCACCCTTTTCGTAAGCTTCGGTCAGCGACTGCGCATTGGCCTGCATGTCGTTCACTTTGTCGAGCGCGGTCTTCAGGTTCTCGGCGAAGCCGCCCTCGGCAACGGCAGAAGTGCCCTCGCCAGCCTCGACTCCAGGGTTCTTGAGCTGCTGAAGGACCTGCGACTGATCGATGATCTGCTGCCGCATGGCGATGATGTCACGCACGCCTGCGGCGCCGGATCCGGAATTTACGGGGTCCATGGTCAACCACCCGCTATCGCGATGCCGGCATCACGGAAGGATGCAAGACGATAGCGCAAGGTGCGCTCGGAGATGCCCAGTTCCCTGGCCGCGGAGGCGCGGTGGCCGCCACAAGCCTCAAGCGTAGCCATGATGGCGCGCGCCTCGGAAATCTGCACGATGTTGGACAGCGTACCGCGCTCCTGCTGGGGCTCACTTGCGGACTCTGCCAACCGCGCGGTCTGATCGAAAACGATATGTTGCGGCGTGATCATTTCTTCGCCATGCGACAGCAGCAGCGCACGCCTAATCACGTTCTCCAGCTCGCGGATATTGCCCGGCCAGCTATGCGCCATCAGCTCTTCGAGCGCCGGTCCGGAGATCCACGGGATCGACTGATTCGCCGGACAATGGCGCAGCAGCATGGCGAAGGCCAGCGCAGGAATGTCCTGCGGTCGGTCGCGCAAGGCGTGCAGCGCCAGCGGAAACACGTTCAGCCGATAGTACAGATCCGCGCGAAAGCGGCCCTCCTCCACCTCTACGGGAAGGTCGCGATTGGCGCAGGCGATGATCCGGACATCGACCTTGATCGGACGGGTGGCACCAATCGGAACCACTTCGCCTTCCTGCAGGGCGCGCAGGAGTTTCGCCTGCAGCGCGAGCGGCATCTCCGCAATCTCGTCCAGCAGCAAGGTCCCGCCATCGGCAGCCCGGAAAAAACCTTCCGCGGAAGAACTGGCCCCGGTGAAGGCACCCTTTTCGTGTCCGAAGAGCATCGCTTCGAGCATACTTTCGGGCATCGCTGCACAGTTGACCGCGACAAAGCGACCTTTTCGCCTGTTGCTGCGTTCATGGATGAAACGCGAAAGGACTTCCTTGCCGGTTCCGGTCGGACCCGCGATCAGGACAGGAATATCGCTCGTCGCCAGCTTGTCCGCCAGCGCCAGGATGGAGAGGCTTGCGGCGTCCACCGCAATTGGCATGCCCGGCCGCGTCGCCGCGGCGACGGCTGCGGCTAGCGTCGCCTCATTCAGGGCGTCGGAATAGTTGAGCGCAAAGCCCGCGCCGCCTTCCAGCTTGACAATGGAGGGACTGGCCGAGGTGCTCAGAGACAGGCTGTAACCGCCCTTCGGCGGCGCTTCTGAGTGATCCAGAACGGCAATATCCTCATTGGCAACGCCGACCGAAAGAATTCCCGACAGGCGGTTGACCAGACTCCCATGAGCCGACTTTGCTTTCTGCGATACCTGCTTGGCGAACATTTCTTTGCCCCCGTTAACCATATGCGGTGAGGCCATTTGCTCGTTTCATGGGAAACGCCCGCTAAATACGCCGCACCGGAAAACTACGGTTCCACCACGCAATTCTGCGGCTTTTGCGAAACAATCGCGATGGGGACTTAAAAATCTCCGGTGCCTGACCGCCCTTGTATCTGGCAGCTGCCCTGAGAGTCCAAACATCGCAGCGGCTGATATCGAAGACTTAGGAGACAGGAAATGTCGGTAATCAATTCAAACATCAGTGCGCTTCGTGCGAGCAATGCTTCGACCGCAGCCGAGAAAATGCTCGGCTCCGCGATGGAACGCCTTTCGACGGGCAAGCGCATCAACAGTGCCAAGGACGACGCCGCCGGCCTCGCCATCGCGACCAGCATGACTTCGCAGGTTCGCGGCATGAACCAGGCCATCCGCAACGCCAATGACGGCATTTCGCTGGCGCAGACGGCGGAAGGTGCCCTGAACGAAGTCACCAACATGCTGCAGCGCATCCGCGAACTGGCCGTTCAGAGCGCCAGCGGCACCTACTCGGCCGACGACCGCACCAACCTGCAGACTGAAGTTGCCGAACTGGGCGCCCAGATCGACGACATCATCGCCAACACGACCTTCAACGACGTGACGGTGTTCGGTGGTACGGACGTGACGATCACGATCCAGACCGGTTCGGGCGCGACCGACCAGGTCGACCTCGTGATCACCGGCCTCAGCGTTTCGGCGGCTTCGGCTTCGGATGTTTCCACCTCGGGCGGCGCGACCACCGCGCTGGGCAACGTCGACACCGCGCTTGACGCGGTCGGCACCACCCGCGCCTCGCTCGGTGCCGGTCAGAGCCGACTGGAATCGGTCGTGAACAACCTGACCAACAACGTCACCAACCTGTCGGAAGCCCGCTCGCGCATCGAAGATGCCGACTATTCCGCAGAGTCCACGAAGCTCGCAAAGGCGCAGATCCTGAGCCAGGCTTCGACGGCGATGCTGGCCCAGGCCAACCAGAGCCAGCAGAACGTCCTCTCGCTGCTTCGCTAACAAGCAGCGACTTAACGTCTCCTCAGGGGGCCCGTATGCCCGGTGGTTTCTCTTTGGAACCGCCGGGCATTTTCCGCTCAGTTACTGCCGCTGGACGGTCGGTCAAGTCTCTCTATTGATGAAGTGACTCTGGCAGACCTGCTTTGCAACCCGCGGTGCACAAAGGAATTGGACTCTCAATCGGTCATACGCCCGTTCCCTGATCCATTGGTCGGCTTCGCTGATACGAGCATAGATTTCCCTGTTCCCCTCGACAGGGAATTTGATGAGAAAGCCGTGGAGATCTGCCGATAAATCTCTGGTTTCCGTCGATGCAAACGACGGAAACCGGGGAATTTCCCTGTAAATTCCCCTTAAACAGGGTTTTGCGCCCGGAGAATGGTAGTGCGCATACTGCGCCCACCTCCACTTCCTACCGATTGATGATTGCAAGACGCTGCGCGATTGAACCTTCGCGGGTGGCGCGACCTTGCGTCAGCCTTTGACGACATGTTTTTTGCATTGTTACAGAGCTGCGATTGACTTTCCATCGAATACGGCGAGTTTCCTTTCCGAAGGCGCTTTCGATTCGCGAGAGGCATAGCGAAATCCCCCACTGATCACCTCCTCGCCAGCGCACCTCAATTTCCGGTCACAAGGATCTTCCATCATGCGTCCCCTGACATTCGGCCTGGCTCTTTCTCTCGCGGCAGTGCCGGCCTGCTTCGCGCAGGCCCCGGCCTTTGCGCAGACCCAAGAAGCGTCGGCCTATGGTGGGGGAGAGATCTTGTGGGACAGCTTCGGCGTGCCACATATCTATGCCGAGACCGAGGAAGGGGCCTTCTACGGCTTCGGCTATGCGCAGGCACGCAACCACGGTGACATCCTGCTGGAAATGTATGGCGAATCCCGCGGCAAGGGCGCCGAATATTGGGGCGAGGACAAGGCCGCCCTCAGTCGTTGGCTGATTGCCAATGACGTGCCCGAAACCGCTGCCCGCTGGTATGACGAGCAGACGCCGCAAATGCGCAAGAACCTCGATGCCTTCGCCGCCGGTATCAACGCCTTCGTTGCCGAACATCCCGATGCGCTCGATCCGGCGGCGCAGCGGGCGCTTCCGATCACCGGCGTGGATGTGATCGGCCACGCACTGCGGCTGATGAACTACAATTACATCGCCTCCGACCGGAAGGTGCTCGTCGCGCCCGAGACGAACGAGGCAGGCGGGTCGAACGCCTGGGCGATCGGCCCGACCCGCTCGGCCAGCGGCAATGCCATGCTGTTGTCCAACCCGCACTTGCCCTGGGCGCCCAGCATGCTGACCTACATGGAGGCGCATCTCAACGCGCCGGGGATGAGCATTTATGGCGCGACGCAGGTCGGCCTGCCGGTGCTGCGTTTCGGCTTCAACAACAATCTGGGTTTTACCAACACGGTCAACACGATACTCAGTTTCACCAGCTACGAGCTGACGCTGAAGGATGGCGGCTACGAATTCGACGGTGAGGTGCTGCCCTTCGCGACCGAGGAAAAGAGCTATCAGGTCCGGCAAGAGGACGGCTCGATGGAGACCATCACCTTCACCCAGCGCCATGCCGTGCAGGGGCCGGTCTTCGAACTGCCCGATGGCAAGACGACGATTGCGTTGAAGGTGGCCGGCCTCGACCGTCCGGGCGTGCTCCAGCAATATCTCGAGATGGGCAAGTCGAGCAATTGGGAGGAGTTCAGCACCGCCCTCAGGAAGATGCAGGTGGTAATGTTCAACATCGTCTATGCCGACCGCGAAGGACACATCCTCTATCTCGACAATGGCCTGTTGCCCAAGCGTGCATTCGGCGACCTGAAATACTGGTCCGGGCTCGTACCGGGCCATACGTCCGAAACGCTGTGGTCCGAACTGCACACTTACGACGAAATGCCCAAGGTCCTCGATCCGGTAACGGGCTTCGTCCAGAACTCGAACGATCCGCCGTGGCTCTCCACCTGGCCGCGCGTACTCGATCCCAAGGATTTTCCCGAATATGTCGCGCCGGTCGGTCCGATGAGCCAGCGCGCGCAGATGGGCGTGAAATTGCTGAGCGAAGGACCCAAGATCAGCTTCGATGACATGATGGCCAAGAAGGTCACGACCCGCTCGCTGATGGCCGACCGGATGATCCCGGAACTGATCCATGCGGCCGAGGGCAATGACGACCCGGACATTCGCGCGGCGATCGCACTGCTGTCCCAATGGGACCATCATTTCGAGCCCGACCGGCGCGGCGCCCTGCTGTTCGAAACCTGGGCGGCGCTGTTCGCGCCGAACAATTTCCAGAGTCAGGAAAATTACGCGATCAAATGGACGCTGGACGATCCGCTCCAGACCCCGCGCGGGCTGAAGGACCCGGTGGAGGCCGTCGCCATGCTGAAAGAAGCGGTGGCCAAGACCGTCGAACTCTATGGCGCGATTGACACCCCCTATGGCGATGTTTCGCGCTATCATATCGGCGACGTCAGCGTCCCGGCGGCAGGTGGCTTCGGCAATGCCGGCACTTTCCATGTGATCACATGGGGCCCGATGAAGGACGGCGAGCGCACCCCGCTGCACGGCGAGACATGGGTTTCGATGGTCGAATTCGGTACGCCGATAAAAGCCAGGGGCCTGATGAGTTATGGCAATGCCAGCCAGCCGGATTCCCCGCATCGCAACGACCAGCTGCAATTGCTGGCCGACCACACCTATCGCACTTTGTGGATCGAGCGCTCCGATGTCGAGGCGAACCTCGAAGAGACGACCGAGTTCTAGGGTCGATGAACGCAATGATCAGCAAGAGCGCGACCATTCCTGCCCTCGGTGCTCTGGCGATTGCGCTGTCTGGCTGCACCACTGCCGCCATTGCCCAGACCGAAGTGCCGGCGCCCGCCTTCACCAGCATTCAGCCCGAGACGTTCGGTATTGCCGGCTCACTGTCGAATGCCTGGGCGGATTTCGACAAGGACGGCGATCTCGACTTCGCCGTTTCGATCAATGGCGGCGGCTTGCGGCTCTATCGCAACGATGGCGGCAGCTTCACCAATATCGGCAGGGAGATCGGCCTGCCGACGGATGGCGGGCAGGTTCGCGGGCTGAGCTGGAGCGATTATGACGGCGATGGGTGGCTCGACCTTTATGCCGGGTCGGCTGCGCCCGAAGAACCAAGCGCACTCTATCGCAATCTCGTCGGCAAGAGCTTCGTCGATGTCGCCGAGAGCGTCGGCCTGAGCTTCCCCGGACGCTCCTCCCGCCAGAACAACTGGATCGACTATGACGGCGATGGCGATCTCGATCTTTACGCCACCAACCGCATTGCCGAAAACAGGCTCTTCGCCAATGAAGGCGGGGTCTTCACGCAGGTGCTCGCCGATGCCCCGCCCACCGTGTTCCGCGCGACAGTCGGCGCGTGCTGGTTCGACTATGACGAGGACGGCGACCTCGACCTGTTCCTCGCCAACCAGTCGGGCAATGCCGATGCGCTGTTCCGCAATGATGGTGGCAGCTTCACCGACGTGGCGGCGGCGCTCGGCATGGACCGGCCCGGTCGCGACCTGTCCGAAGGCAGTGTGGGCTGCGCGGTGGGCGACTATGACAATGACGGCCACCTCGACCTGTTCGTCCCGAGTTATGGCCACAATGTCCTCTGGCGCAATGCGGGCGATGGCAGCTTTGAGAACGTCTCCGCAGCGACAGGGCTGGATGTTGAGAACCACGCGGTCGGCGCCTCTTGGGGCGATTATGACAATGACGGCTGGCTCGACCTTTTCGTCACCTCTTATGAAGGGCCGCGCGGCGAGCAGGTGCCGGTCAATGCGCTGCTCCATAACGAGGGCGGGACCGGCTTCACCAATGTGATCGAGGCATATCCGGACCTCAATTCCGGCGATCACGGCGTCGAATGGCTCGATTATGACGGCGACGGCGCGATCGATCTGCAGGTTCTGCGCGGCTACGGCCCGGTGGGCGGCCATTTCCTGTTCCGCAACATCCTGCCCGATGCGCGTGCGAAGCAGAGCCTGCACGTGATGGTCGAAGGGAACCGACCGGGCACAGAAGTGCGCCTGTACGATGACGAGGGCGCGATCATCGCGACACGGCAGGTCTCAGCCGGTGGCGGCTATGGCTCGCAGAGCGTGCGCCCACTCCATTTCGGTCTCGCAAACGCTACGCCGGTCACCGTCGCGGTAACGTGGCTGACCGGCAGCGAGCGGATCACCCAGCGCTTTGAGAATATCGACCCTGCCGATTATCTCGGCAGCGCCTTCATCGTCGCCGCGACCGACTGACCAGCGCGGCCAGGTCAGGCCGCCTTGGCCTTGCCCGGCTTCTGCCCGTCCGTGCCGGACTGCCCGCCCTGCTTCATCCAGTCGCGCTTGCTCGAAAAACTAGGCAGCTTGATCCCGCCGACATCGGACAGCGCCTGCGGGTCTGGCAGGTATTGGCCGACAAAGCGCGGCAGTCCCGCCTCAGCGACGGCATAGGGCGAGACACGGTGGCGTGTGCACAGCCCGCCATGGCCATCCTCGACCAGCGGGGTTTCGAACTGCACACCCTGCATCCCGTCCTCGGCTCGCTGAACGGTGGCGACGACCAGTTGGCCTTCACCGAAATCGAGCACGAACTGGGTACCGACCGGCACGTCCATCAGACCTTCGATCTTGGCGCCGCTGCGTGACAGGTTGCGCAGGACGACCTGATAGTAATGCTCGTCATGCACCGCGCCGATCGTGCGATACATCGCCTGCCGGTCATGGCGCTGATGCTGCGGGCCGGTCGGCTCGATGGTCCAATCGCCATCGGTCAGATGGGCGATCACATCTTCGTTCGGAATGCCCTCGTCGTAGATATAGCCCTGAACATGACTGACCTTGAGCGCGCGGATCATTGCGAGCTGGTCCATCGTCTCGATCCCTTCCGCCGTGGTTTCCATATCGACCGCATCGGCCAGAGCCACGATCGCGGCAATGATCGCCTTGATCCGCGACCCTTCCTCGGCGACGCCGCGCACAAAGCTCTGGTCGATCTTGATCTTGTCGAACGGCGCGGTCTTGAGATAGCTGAGCGAGGAATAGCCAGTCCCGAAATCGTCCAGCGCAAGGCGAATACCCAGCTTCTTGAGCGCCTTGAACATTGCATCGGTCGCCGGGCCTTCGCGCAGGAACACGCCCTCGGTAATCTCGATCTCCAGCCGCTCGCGCTCCAGCCCGCTGGCACTCAGCACATTGCCGATCAGCTTGGGCAGGCCAGCATCGGCAAACTGGATCGGCGAGATATTGACCGCGACGCGCAGTTTCTGCGGCCAGCCGGCGGCATCCTCGCAGGCCTTGCGCAAGGTCCACTCGCCAACCGCACCGATCAGGTTCGTCTCCTCGGCAATCGGGATGAACACGGACGGAGAGACCGGCCCCAGTTCAGGGTGGTCCCAGCGGATCAGCGTCTCCATGCCGGTCACGACATTGGTGTTAGCATCGACGATCGGCTGGTATTTGAGCGACAGCTCGCCCTTGGCCAGCGCGTCGCGCAAATCCTCTTCCAGTACGCGGCGCTCTTCAGCCTCTTTCAGCAATTCGCCGGAGAAAAAGCGGAAACTGCCGCGCCCGCCATGCTTGGCGGCATATAGTGCAAGGTCGGCATTGCGGACCAGCTCCTCTGCGGTGACGCCGTCGAAGGGTGCCACCGCGATTCCGACCGAGGCCCCAATCGTGCAGCGGTTGCCATCGACCGAATAGGGCTGCGAGAGGCTGGAGATGATCGAGCGCGCCAGTTCGCCCAGATGGCCGCGATCCTCTTTCTCCGGGAAAACGATCTGGAACTCGTCGCCACCAAGGCGCGAGATCCGTTCCTTGTCGCCGACCACAGCTGTCAGCCGCTGCGCCACCTGCTTCAGAATGGAATCGCCCGCCGAATGGCCAAGCGTATCGTTGACCGCCTTGAACCGGTCGAGGTCGAGTTGCATCATCGCACACGGCAGATCGCGCAGATTGCAATTGCTGATGCTGCGTTCGAGCAGCTCGGACATGTAACGGCGATTGATCAGACCGGTCAGCGCGTCCTTCTTGGCCAGTTCGGCGTTATGTTCGGATGAGCTGCGGTCGCTGGTGATGTCACAGCAATGGCCCAGATAGCCTAGGAAATTGCCGAGCGGATCGAACCGCGCCTGTGCCGACATTGACCACCAATGGCGATCCTCTTCGGTACCGGTTTCGATCACGACATTGGTGAACTTCGTGCGCCGCGCCATCGCGACCGACAGATTGGTGCGCGTGGTCTGGGTCGAGCGCATGCCACGCATGACATCGAGCAACAGCTGGCCGATCGCCTCGCCACCTTGTGGGAACAGGCGGAGCAGCGTGTCGGACAGGTGGGTGATGCGCCCCTCGCCATCGGTCGACCAGAAGCCGCCCAGTCCGAGTTCTTCATAGGTCTTGATATAGGCGGTCGCGATCGGCGATTCCGGAACGAAGACCTTCTCTTCTTCCTCCTTGCGACCGATCCACTTGGTAAGTTTCATTGCCCGGCTGACCTTTTTTCCAGGTTTAGCTCCATCGCATTTCCTGCACGGCGCTATTCTTTCTGAACGCTCGCACTGCCCGAAAATGCCTTAGAATTTCTGAACACGCTTTCGGAACGGGGTTAACGCCGCCTTACCGCCCGAGGTCGCGGCGTTAGGATATTCCGCATCAGGAAAGCGATACTGCAGATTCAGGGCAAGAAGGGCGTTGCTCTCGTCTGCGCGCATGACTATGGGCGGCGCTCGTGCCGCTTTAGCTCAGTTGGTAGAGCACATCATTCGTAATGATGGGGCCACAGGTTCGAGTCCTGTAAGCGGCACCATATTTTCAAGGGGTTAGCGGTCATATCAGGCTGCCCGTAATTCCTCAAAACAACATTGTTACAACACCGACCAAGAAAAACGGCCCGATGGCGCAGCGCCATTGTCCGTGCCTTTTCGACGAGATCGGTCCCAAAGCCCCAAGCAGCCCGCGCCAACGCCTCTGCCGCGCCGTGACAGTATGGATTCCGGCTGTCGAACGTGGCCCCGCGCAAGATGTAGTAGGGCAGCACGAGCAGTTCGCCCGTATCGCGATGAGCGTGACCGTCAGGCCCCAGCCATGTCGAAAGCCGCTCGAGGCAATCGAAAGGAGACTGCAACGGTCCATCCTCCGGCGGAGGAAGTGCATCGGAGCGAAGCCTAATGCCGCCATGAGGCGGGAAAATCAGTCCGCACTCGGCTTCTTTCCAGTCCGAGAGCTTGACGCCTTCGCTCGCACCGTAGAACGGCGCGGCACGTGCATGGTCAATGACCTCGTGCCTTTCCCAGCCGAGCCGGCGGGCGGCGGTCGATACGGTCAGCCACTCAACCATGACACACCGCCTTTCCGAGAATGTGATCACGCAGGATTTCCAGCACCATCAGAATGCCGCCGGAATAACCGCACTCGCCCTCGCCGTCCGCGATTGCGGCGAGCGATGCATTGCGGATGCGGTCGAAGCATTCGCGACGGAAGTCATCTGCCTCGTCTGGATGATATTCGTCCGCCGCGTTGGCCATGCGACACAGCAGGTCGTGACGGAAGTCGTGGAGCCAATCAACGTCCTCCGGGAAGCCATCATCGTGAGGATCGAGCCTCATCAACGCCTTCGGAACCAATGTTACGCCACCGCGCGTCACCTTGGGGCCGAAAGCCGCAACCTCTCCACTCCACGCCCGGATGGCAATCTCGTCCTTGTCCCAGCCGCGCAGCGCGGCCAGTTCGTCAATTGTCAGTTTCGTCATGGTATTGCTCCTATGGTTAGAGGAGCCACTTCAAATACGCAGATTCGGCGGAGGAGCTACAAGAGACATGGGTGGAAAACCTGACAGGTTTGACGACCAAGTCGCGGCAGACGCATTTTTGGAGCCTCCGATGCTGCCGAGCGATGCATTCGGAGGTCTTGGAGACAAAGAGCGTTATGTCGCGGACAGGGCATGGCGGGCGATAGCCGCGTTCAGCAAGGCAGAGCGACACGATCTGCCGCCTTGGGTTGTCGAATACCTGCTCGGCGTTGCGCCACGTGTTGTGCGGGACGCTCTCGACTTCGCTGGTGCCGACAGCCGCACCCGCCTCCGCGATGCACTTGGCCTCGCCGGACGACTGCCTGACGCGCACCACGAAGCACTCGAGTTCTACCTCCAGGTCGAAGACTGGCGGTCAGGTCAGCCGAGCATGTCAGACGCGCAGGCTTACAATGGCTACCTCTCGCATATCGGTGATCGCCACACCGATGAGGACGCAGCCAAGCGCCGATACTATCAAGGCAGGGACATCGCCCGCCGCAGCGACTAGGTACGCCTCATGCGCGAAGCTGTGGATTATGACTTTCGGCTCCGCCCTGACTATTTACGTTCCTGTCATGTTCCACTAGGTCCAAGAGCGCACTTGGTTACCAAAAAAATGGGAGCGCATTTTGGCCACAGGTATCACGGCGCGGGAGAAACATAGTCCCGATGCACTTACGGCAGCAATTCCTGGACGTGATCCATATCCACTGCCAGACCCATCCGCCGTTGCGACGTTAACTTATCCGGGACGATTGGAGGCCGACCAAGTTATCGCGCCGATCCAGAGTTCCTTCGTCCGTCCGGATCGGCCGGAAACACCTATTGATCTTGAGCCAAATGCTTTTGTCCTGTGCGACAACTTGGTCGGGCTAAATGCAATCGCGAACTCTCCGAACCGCGCTAGGCTGATCTACCTCGATCCGCCCTACAACACTGGATTTGATTTCCACTCTCGTGATTTGAAGCATGCCTACAAGGATGATTGGCATACTCCTGCCTACATCGAATTTATGCGGCGACGGCTAATCTTGGCGCGCGAATGCTTGGCCGATGATGGTTCGATCTACATTCATATTGGCCACCAGATGCTCGGGCACCTCAAAGTGATTATGGATGAAATTTTCGGCCCACAAAATTGCCGCAACATCATAAGTCGAAGGAAATGCAGTTCAAAGAACTTCACAAGCAAGCAATACGCGAACATCCACGACTACCTGCTCTTCTACTCAAAATCCAAGTCATACTATTGGGATCAGCCCACCCAAGCACCGAGCAAGGAGTGGCTCGACAGGGAGTACCCTAAGTCCGATCAGCGCGGCCAGTATAAGCTTGTCCCTGTCCATGCTCCGGGAACGCGCAACGGCGAGACAGGGCTGCCTTGGAGGGGCAAGAACCCGCCTCCAGGCAAACACTGGCAATATGCACCGTCGAAATTGGATCAATTAGACCGAGACGGATTCATTCACTGGTCGAAAACAGGGAATCCGCGTCGGAAGGTCTATCTTTCGGCTGATAAAGCGCTTCCCTACACTGACAATTGGGACGCCTTTCGAGATGCCCACCACCAAAGCATCAAAATCACCGGCTATCCGACTGAGAAGAACCTCAACATGCTGAAGATGATTGTCGGGGCAAGTAGCGAGCCGGGTGACTTGGTAATTGATCCGTTTTGCGGCTCTGGCAGCACACTTCATGCCGCCAGTGATCTTGGCCGAAGATGGATTGGACTCGACGAGTCATTTTCTGCTGCGGAAGCATCCCTCCACAGGTTGAAGCACGGCCTGACTGCGATGGGAGACTACGTTGAACGTGATGCTGCGAATGATAGGCAACCACAGCTTGAAGGGCTGATGTTTCAGGAAAGCACAGGCGGGGCAAACGAAGCGCGAGAGTTCAGCTTTGTAGTTGATCAGGAGATCTTACCAGCATTTCGAGAGCAGGTAGATGAACTGGCTGCAATCTAGGGCGTAAACTCATAAACTG
>DDNW01000095.1:4510-12817 GCA_002341345.1 Erythrobacter sp. UBA2510 | reverse complement strand
CAGCTGACCATGCGTACCTTCCACATCGGCGGTGCGGCGCAGTTGAACGAAACGAGCCATCTGGAATCGATTTCGGACGGCAAGGTCGTTTATCGCGACATGCCGACCATCGTCGACAAGAAGGGCCGTATCCTCAGTCTCGCCCGCAATGGCGAGATGGTGGTGGTCGACGCCGAGGGTCGCGAGCGTGCGATCCATCGTGTCCCCTATGGTACCGTGCTGATGTTCAAGGACGGCGCCAAGGTGAAGGAAGGCGATCGTCTGGCTGAGTGGGACCCGTTCACCCTGCCGATCATCACCGAGCAGTCGGGTGTCGTGCGCTACCAGGATCTGGCCGAAGGCAAGACGCTGGAAGAGCGCGTGGACGAAGCCACCGGCATCGCGCAGCGTGTCGTCACCGAATATCGCTCGGCAGGCCGTGCCAAGAAGGAAGACCTGCGTCCCCGCCTGACCCTGCTGGGCGAGGAAGGTGGCAAGAAGGGCGAGGAAACCGAGGCAGCGCGTTACATGCTCGCCCCGGGCACCGCGCTTTCGGTCGAGGACGGACAGGAGGTCGCTGCGGGCGACATTCTCGCCCGTGCTTCGCGCGAAGCGGCCAAGACCCGCGACATTACCGGCGGTCTGCCGCGTGTTGCCGAGCTGTTCGAAGCCCGTGTGCCCAAGGATGCGGCGGTCATCGCCAAGATCTCTGGCCGCGTGGAATTCGTCCGTGACTACAAGGCCAAGCGCAAGATCGCGATCGTTCCGGAAGAGGGCGATCCGGTCGAGTACCTGATCCCGAAGACCAAGGTGATCGACGTCCAGGAAGGCGACTTCGTCAAGAAGGGCGACACGCTGATTTCGGGCAGCCCGAACCCGCACGACATCCTCGAAGTCATGGGGATCGAGGCGCTGGCCGAGTATCTGTGCACGGAGATTCAGGAAGTCTATCGTCTGCAGGGCGTGAAGATCAACGACAAGCATATCGAGGTGATCGTTCGCCAGATGCTGCAGAAGGTCGAAATCTCCGATGGCGGCGACACCACGTTGCTGCCGGGCGAACAGGTCGATCTGGAAGAAATGCTCGAGGTCAATTCCAAGCTCGCCAGGAACAAGGCGCCGGCACAGGGTTTCCCGATCCTGCTCGGCATCACCAAGGCCAGCCTGCAGACGCGTTCGTTCATCTCTGCGGCTTCGTTCCAGGAGACCACGCGCGTGCTGACCCAGGCCGCGGTCGAGGGCAAGAAGGACACGCTGATCGGTCTCAAGGAGAACGTCATCGTGGGTCGTCTTATCCCCGCCGGTACCGGTGCGGGCATGAACCGCATGCGCGTCACGGCCTCCAGCCGCGATGCTGCGCTGCGCGCCCAGTACAAGAAGATGCAGGACGCGCTGGTCGCCGCTGACGAGGCTGCGGCTGCCGAGAAGGAGGCGTCGATTGCGGCCAAGGAAGCCGCTATCATCGCTGCCAACTCGGCTGCGGAGGAGCACGAGGCCGAACTGAAGCGCGACCCTGCCGACGATCTGGGCGATGATCCGCTGGCGAAGGTCGAGGGCGAGACCCACGGTACTGATGCCGATGCGGGCGATTACCTGAACCCCGAGGCGGCGGACGGCGATAGCTGAGCCGGTCGCTAAGGCACTGACATCGAAGACCCCGCCGGGAGCGATTCCGGCGGGGTTTTCTATGCGCCCCTCTCAGCTCCTCTCATAATATCGCTATTGCAAAGCATTCGCATTGCAACGGTAAATGGGGCTGCTATCTTTCCTGCGAATCAATCGCAAGAAGGGATGTCATGTCCACCGCCTCCGCCACTGTTGCACAGTTGATGGCCACGCCGATGACCGCTGATCTGTCATTTACCGGGGCGCGGATCGTCGCTGATTTTCGCTTGCTCGCGTTATGCGCCAAGGCACGGCGGGATCCGGTGCTTGAACTGCTGCAACGCAATGCCTGCCTTACGACGGCCAAGGCCTTTCTCGACCTGGCCGACACGATTGGCGCATGCTGGCCGGAGAACGTCACTGTCGCGCGGCCGTGTTGCCCGGTGGTCACGCCAGACGAAGCCACGATTGCAAATATGGTCGATGCGGCAAGAGCGGGTGAGCGCGAGCGTTTCTCTGGGCAGATTGACGGCTTTGTGCGCGCCGACCGGCATGACCGGCTCTATGCGCGGGCGACCGTGTACGCCTCCCTGATCTAGCCACACAGGGCGCTGGCAGTCGGCGCCAGTTGCGCTATGGCACGCGCGATGACTGTCACCCGCTTTGCGCCTTCCCCGACCGGCCGACTGCATGTCGGCAACATCCGCACCGCGTTGCATAACTGGATGCTCGCGAAGAAGCGGGGCGGGCGCTTCATGCTGCGGATCGATGACACCGATGCCGCGCGCAGCCGCGAGGACTATGTCGAGGCGATCCGGAGCGACCTTTCCTGGCTTGGCCTCACGCCCGATGGTGAAGAGCGCCAGTCGGCACGGCTCGACCACTATGAACGTGCCTTCGAGGCTTTGCGTGATGCGGGCCGCATCTACGCGGCTTACGAGACCGCGCAGGAACTCGAGCTCAAGCGCAAGATTGCGCTGGGACGCGGCCTGCCGCCGATCTACGACCGCGCGGCGCTGGCGCTGACCGAGGCCGAACATGCGGCGAAGCAGGGCGAGGGCATCGTCCCGCACTGGCGCTTCAAGCTCGATCATGATCAGCCGATCGCGTGGGAAGACGGTATCCGCGGTACTCAGAAGTTCGACCCTGCCACATTGTCCGATCCGGTGATCCGGCGCGCAGACGGCTCGTGGCTGTACATGCTGCCGAGCGCCGTCGATGACATCGAGATTGGCGTGACCGACGTGCTGCGGGGCGAGGACCACGTGTCCAATACAGCCGTTCAAATACAGATGTTTACCGCGCTCGGTGCGACACCCCCTCGCTTTGCGCATGAGGCCCTTCTGGTCGGTAGCGAAGGTAAATTGTCCAAGCGCCTCGGCTCGCTCGGCTGCGATGCGTTTCGCGATGACGGCATTGAGCCGCAGGCGTTGGTGGCCTTGCTCGCGCGGCTGGGCACGTCCTTGTCGGTAGAACCGATCGGCGATGTCGCGGCATTGGTCGAGACATTCGATCTTGCCACGTTTGGTCGCGCCCCCGCGCGTTTCGACGCAGGTGAGCTGGCGCGCATCAACACCGCGCTGATCCATGAATTGCCCTTCGCCGAGGTCGCCGAGCGCCTGCCGGATGGAATGGGCGAGGAGGGGTGGCTCGCAATCCGCCCGAATCTCGACAAGCTGGCCGATGCCGCCGATTACTGGAGCCTCGTCACCGGCCCCGTCGACGCGCCTGACCTGTCCGACGATGACCGCACCTATGTGGCAGAGGCAGCGCAAGCGCTAGAATGGAGTGCCGACCCCTGGCACACGCTGACCGGAACGCTCAAGGAAAGCACCGGCCGCAAGGGCAAGGCGCTGTTTCTGCCGCTGCGGCTGGCGCTGACCGGTCGCGGCTCCGGACCGGAGATGGCAGCGCTGTTGCCACTGATCGGCGAGGGCGAGGCACGTGCCCGCCTCATCGCCGCCGCGCGCGCCTGAACGCCCGAACCCTGCGACGCCCCGAGAATATTGCACTTGCGAAGTCACTAGAGGTCTGCTTTATGTTATAAAGTCACATAACAACATCTCAGGTCAATACTTTGTCCGCCCCCCTCCGTCCGCGTCTCCTTGCCTCCATCGCCTCGCTCTCATCGCTCTGCCTGTTGCCCGCACTGGCCACGGCGCAGGACGCCGACACGCCTGAGCAATCCATGCCGGGCAGCGATGATCTGCATGATACTATCGTCGTGACGGCCGCCGGGCTCGATCGGCTCGACATGCTCGCAGGCACCTCGGTGATGCAAGGCGTGGAGTTGCAGCGCAATCTCAGCGGCCAGATCGGCGAAGTTCTGGCCAACCTGCCTGGCGTCACCGCCAGCGGTTTCGCGCCCGGCGTCTCGCGTCCGGTGCTGCGCGGCTTTGGCGGTGAGCGCGTTCGCGTTCTGACCGACGGGATCGGAGCAATCGACGCATCGAGCACTTCAGACGATCACGCAGTCTCTGTCGATCCCCTGATTGCTGACCGGATCGAGGTCCTGCGCGGACCCGCCGTCCTGCTCTACGGCAGTCAGGCCATCGGCGGTGCCGTCAATATCATTACCAAGCGCATCCCGCCGCGCATGCCGGACGAGCCGATCCACCTTGATGCGAGCGTCGCCGCCGACACTGCCGCCGATCTTCGCGAGGGCGGGTTGTCGATAGATGCGCCAGTAGGCGGGAATTTTGCGGTGCATGTCGACGGTTCTTACCATAGGACCAAAGACCTTGAGATACCCGGCTTTGCCGCCACGCAGGCGCTGCGCGAAGACCTGCTGGCCGATGCTGCCGAGGAGGAGGAAGAGGGCCATCTCGAAGTCGCTGACGAATTGCGCGAAGGTGCGAACACGCGCGGCACGCTGCCCAATAGCTGGACCGAGACCTGGACGCTGGGCGCGGGCGCAGCATGGTTTTCCAGCACCAGCGACAGCAGCCTTGGCGCCAGCTTCGACTATTACGATACCGGTTACGGCATTCCCGGCCTGCCGGGCGTCGGCCACGTCCACGAGGGCGAGGAAGCAGAAGGCGCCGAAGCAGAAGAGGAACATGGCGAGGAGGATGTCTCCATCGCCATGAAGCGCTATCGCGCCGATCTGCGCGGCACGCTCGACCTCGGCGATGGCCCCTTCGCAAGCCTTCAGACACGGTGGGGCTATTCCGACTACACCCATACCGAGTTCGAGGGCGAGGAAACCGGCACCGTCTTCGATGTGAAAGGCGTCGAGGGACGGCTGGAGCTGGTGCAGGCACAGCGCGGCGGGTGGAGTGGTTCGCTCGGCGGCCAATATTCGCATGTCGACTTTGCCGCGATCGGCGACGAGGCTTTCGTGCCTTCGACCGTGACCGAGAACTTTGCGCTCTTCGCTCTGGCGCCCGCCAAGTTCGAACCCTTCGAGGTGGAACTTGGCGGGCGCTATGAACATGTCAGCGTCGATGCGTCGGAATCGCTCGGCGCTTCGCGCAGCTTCGACATCTTCTCGGCGGCGGCAGGTCTGTCCTATGCGATGATCGAGAACAGCCTGGGCGAAATTCGCATAGGTGCGAACCTGTCGCGAGCCGAGCGGGCACCTTCCGCGCAGGAGCTCTTCGCCGACGGGCCGCATGTGGCGACCCAGCAATATGAGGTTGGTAATGCCGACCTCACCACCGAAAGCTCGTGGGGCGTCGAAGGCTATGTTCGCGGCAATCTCGGCCCCGTGGAATTATCCGCCAGCGTCTATCGCAACTGGTTCGACGGTTTCATCTATCTCGCCGGGACGGGCGCGGAAGAGGACGGCCTGCCCGAATTTGCCTTCGCCCAGTCGGATGCGGACCAGTTTGGCCTTGAAGGCCAGCTGCGGATGCCGGTGCTCGAAACCCGCGCCTTCGACATCTATGCGGAAGTGGGAGGCGATTATGTCCGCGTGACGCTGGCCGATGGCAGCGCAGTGCCGCGCATCCCTCCGCTCAGCCTGAAGGGCGCGGCCGAGGTTCTGTTCGGTCATTTCGACGCCCGTGCAGAGGTGCACTGGTACGACCAGCAGGACCGCGTGGCCGAATACGAAACGCAAACCGATGGCTATACGATGGTCGATCTGTCGCTCGCCTGGCATCCGCTGGAGGGGAGCAACAACCTCACCATTCTGGCGCAGGTCGATAATGTGTTCGATGCCGAAGGGCGGCGGCACTCCAGCTTCACCAAGGAATATACGCCGCTGGCCGGTCGCAATTTCAAGCTGAGCGCGCGGATCAGCCTGTAGAAGTGCTGCGCACTACCAGTCATTGCGAGGAGCCCCGCACATTATCCGGTGGCAACGCGGCAATCCAGAATATTCGGACTGATCGCTTCAGGATTGCTTCGGCCTCGCAATGACAATGGACCGAATTGCTTGAAAACCAGCCTATAGTTTGGGCAGCGTAACGCCCTGCTGGCCCATATATTTGCCCGAACGATCGGCATAGCTGATCTGGCACGGCTCGTTCCCCTTGAGGAACAGGAACTGGCAGGCCCCTTCATTCGCGTAGATCTTTGCGGGCAGCGGCGTGGTGTTGGAAAATTCCAGCGTCACGTGCCCTTCCCATTCGGGTTCGAGCGGGGTGACGTTCACGATGATCCCGCAGCGCGCATAAGTGGACTTGCCGAGGCAGATGACCAGCACGTCGCGCGGGATGCGGAAATATTCGACCGTCCGCGCCAGCGCGAAGGAATTGGGCGGAATCACGCAGACGTCGGTCTTGCGATCGACGAAGCTGTTGGCCGCGAAATCCTTCGGATCGACCACCGCGCTGTCGACATTGGTGAAGATCTTGAACTCATCCGAAACGCGCGCGTCGTAGCCGTAGGATGACAGGCCGTAGGAAATGCAGCCCTCGCGGCGCTGCCCCTCCTCGAAAGGTTCGATCATGCCGCTGCGACGTACCTCGTCGCGGATCCATCTGTCGCTGAGAATCGCCATGGGAAAGGCTTGGGCAAGGTGCGGGCCGAGAGCAAGCGCGTACGCGAATTATCCCCCGGCGAGCAGGCTCGCATTGCCGCCCGCCGCCGTCATGTCGACACTGGTGACGCGCTCGGTGGCGAAGCGGGTGATGTAATGCGGGCCGCCCGCCTTGGGACCGGTACCCGACAGACCCTCGCCACCGAAGGGCTGGCTGCCCACGACTGCACCGATCTGGTTGCGGTTGATGTAGAGATTGCCGACCCGCGCGCGGGCCTCGACCAGCCGGTGCACCGCCTCGATCCGGCTGTGCAGGCCCAGTGTCAGGCCAAAGCCGCTGGCGTTGATGTCATCGACCACCTGCGTGATCCCGCCCGAAGGGAAGCGTGCGACATGCAGCACGGGTCCGAAATGTTCGGCATCGAGATTGCAGATCGAGTCGATCTCGATGATCGTCGGCGCGACGTAAGTGCCAACTCCCTCCATATTGGGCAGGTCGCGCTGCCAAACCATGCGTCCGCCCGCCCGCATCGCGGCGATATGCGCGTCGAGCGCGGACTTCGCCTCCGCGTCGATCACCGGCCCCACATCGGTGGCGAGGTCCGCCGGATCGCCCACCACCAGCGCCTCGAACGCGCCGCGGATCATCGCCAGCATCGTGTCGGCGACTTCTTCCTGAAGATAGAGCACGCGCAGCGCAGAACAACGCTGCCCGGCGCTCTGGAATGCGCCCGAAACGACGTCGCGCGTCACCTGTTCGGGCAGGGCCGAGCTATCGACGATCATCGCGTTCTGCCCGCCCGTCTCGGCGATCAGCGTGGCGATCCGGCCAGGCCGTGCGGCGAGTGTACGGTTGATGGCATGGGCGGTCGCAGTCGAGCCGGTGAAGGCGACGCCTGCAATGCGCGGATCGCCGGTCAGCGCCGCGCCGACCTCACCCGCGCCGGGGAGTATCTGCAGAACGTCTGCCGGGATACCCGCCTCGTGGCAGAGCCTTACCGCCAGCGCGGCGATCAGCGGAGTTTGCTCGGCAGGCTTGGAGATGACGCTGTTCCCGGCGGCGAGCGCGGCGCTGGCCATGCCGATAAAGATCGCCAGCGGGAAATTCCACGGCGCGATGGTCGCGAAGACCCCGCGCCCGTGCAGGCGCAGCAAATTGCGCTCGCCTGTGGGGCCGGGCAGCGGCATCGGCGCAGCAAACAGCTTCTGCGCCTCGCAGGCGTAATAGCGGAGGAAATCGACCGCCTCGCGCAGTTCGAGCACAGCATCGGGCAGTGTCTTGCCCGCCTCGCGGATGCACAGCGAGAGGAATTCCCCGGTGTGCGCTTCGAACAGGTCGGCGGTGCGCAGCAGCAATTCGGCGCGCTTCTCGCC
Organism: Erythrobacter sp. UBA2510; assembly: GCA_002341345.1. Classification (GTDB taxonomy): domain Bacteria; phylum Pseudomonadota; class Alphaproteobacteria; order Sphingomonadales; family Sphingomonadaceae; genus Alteraurantiacibacter. The sequence goes on along the minus strand of DDNW01000095.1, from coordinate 4,932 downwards.
GCCCAGGGTATCCCATGCCGGTTGTGCGGCGGTGGCGCGGGCCAGCGCCGCGTCGATCTGGGCAGCGGTAGGCAGGGTGACATGGCCGACAAGTACGCAATCCTGCGGCGAGGTAATGGTCTCGCTTTTGCCTGACAGGCCTGCGCCCGCCTGCCATTCGCGCGATTCCAGCTCCGCCAGCTTTGCCAGCAACGGCTCGCGCACCAGCGGATCGGCGAGGTCCACGCCAGCCGAATTACGGCGATTGGGATAGATGTCGGCAGGCAGGGGAATGCCCGGATTGCGCTTGAGGGTCAGCGCCGCCAGCTCGCTCACCGGGTCGCGCGTCAACTGGCTCGCGGGAATGTCGGCATCGGCCATGCGGTTGACGAAGGAGGAGTTAGCGCCATTTTCCAGCAGACGCCGGACCAGATAGGCGAGCA
>DDNW01000095.1:4043-4279 GCA_002341345.1 Erythrobacter sp. UBA2510 | reverse complement strand
ATGCAGGCGCTGGAATTCAAACGAACTGTCTGTTCCCAAAGCTTTAATGGCCGCGATCGTATAGGCGTTATGCGTGGCGAAGGCCGGGTAGATCGCATCGCTCGCCGCCAGCAGCCGCTCTGCGCAGGCGAGATAGGACACATCGGTCGCCAGCTTGCGGGTGAAGACCGGATAGTCGCTGTGCCCGCCGAGCTGACCCGCCTTGATCTCGGCGTCCCAATAGGCGCCCTTGACCA
>DDNW01000095.1:3354-3857 GCA_002341345.1 Erythrobacter sp. UBA2510 | reverse complement strand
TAGGCGCCCTTGACCAGCCGCACGAACAGCTTTCGCCCATGTTTGCGGGCAAGCTCAGCCACCCATTCGCACAGCGGCACGGCGCGTTTCTGATAGCCCTGAATGGCGAGGCCGAAGCCATCCCAGCCGCCGGAGAACAGCGCATCGTCGGTGACCAACGCCTCGATCAGGTCGAGCGAAAGCTCGAGCCGTTCGGCCTCCTCGGCATCTACGGTGAAATGCATGCCGCCATCGCGCGCCGCCATGGCGAGGTCGCGGACGATCGGAACGAGCGCTGCCTTCGCCGCATCGGCATGGAGGAAATCGTAACGCGGATAGAGCGCCGACAGTTTCACCGAAATGCCGGGGCCACTCTTCACATCGCCCGGCTCGCCACTTTTCTCTTGGGCCAGCCGTGTGATCGCTTCCGCATAAGCTGTGCGATAGCGTTCGGCATCGGCAAAGGTCATCGCCGCTTCGCCGAGCATGTCGAAGGAATGGGCGAGGCCGCGCTCGCGCTCGGG
>DDNW01000095.1:835-3218 GCA_002341345.1 Erythrobacter sp. UBA2510 | reverse complement strand
CCATAGACGAACTGCCCGCCAAGGATGCGCATTGCCTGGCTGACCGCCTGCCGGATCACCGGCTCGCCCAGCCGCCCGGCCGCACGGCGCAGGCTGTTGGCGAGGCCTGCCTGCGTCCGTGTACCTCCGCGCAGCACCTCACCCGTTAGCATCAGCGAAAAAGTCGCTGCGTTGACGAAGGTGGAGGGGCTTTGGCCAAGATGCTCGGACCAGTCCACGCCTGCCAGCTTGTCGCGGATCAGCGCGTCGGCGGTGCGGCTGTCGGGGACGCGCAGCAGTGCCTCGGCGAGGCACATCAGTGCAACACCTTCCTCGCTGTCGAGCCCGTAGGAATGGAGGAAAGCGTCGAGCCCGCTACTTTTGCGCGCCCGTGCCCGCTCGATCAGCTGGCAGGCAATCGCAGCAGCTTCGCCATGCGCTTGCGAAGCTGCTCCTGCCTGCGCCAGCCGCTCTGCCACGCAGACGCCTTCCTCCATGCGGTAGGCAGAGCGAAGTGCAGAGCGGTCTATTGGCATGGCGCCGGATGTGGACCCGGTTTCATTTGCAATCAAGTGGTCGGGTGATTGCCTGGGAGTTCAGGCGCATTGAGCGCATTGATCGCTGCATGCGCGCGTGCCTCTGCCTCCTCGCGCGGCAGCCCCGGCAAGATCGGTTCGCCAAACCGCAGCGTGATCGTGCCGCGCCGCTTGAGCCCGCGATGATAGAGCGGGCCGCTGTCGACCGCGACCGGGACCACCGGAATCTTGAGCAATGTGTAGAGCGCGGCGAATCCCGATTTCAGCGGCGGACGGGTGCCATGGGGTACGCGCGTTCCCTCGGGAAACAGGATCAGCGGGCGGCCTTCCGCGATCATCGGGCGGGCGATCCGCAACATTTCGCGCAGGGCCTTCGCGCCCGCGTCGCGGTGGACGGGTATCGCGCCATAGGCGGCCGCGGCCTTGCCCCAGCCGGGAATATCGAACAGCTCGCTCTTGGCGAAACCGGCCGGGTTGTCGAACAGATAGGGCATCTCGATTGCCTCGAAGAAGCTCTCGTGCTTGATCACGTAAAGCGCCGGACCTTCGATCCGCTGGCCTTCCTCGCGCACAATAATGCCCAGCAGGTGCACGACGCATTTGTGATGCCATCCCGACCAGGCGTCGCAGATGCGGCGATAGCTGGGCGAGCCCGCCATCAGCGTCAGCAGTGCACCGACCACGAACAGTACCGAACCGCCATAGAAAGCGACATAAAAGGCCAGGTTACGGATCAGGATCATCGCCGCGCACCGTCCTCAGAAGGTCTGCGCCAGCCAGGTGGCAAGGAACTTGTGATATTCGAGGAACAATGTCGACAGGCTCGGCTGGGTGTGTACGGCATCGCGCAGGATGCGTGTATCGGCAGGCAGGCGGCCCTCCAGCTCCAGCGCGGCGCGGCGCATATGCCAGTCGGCAGTGACCAGTCGCATCGAGACAAATTCATTCTCGGCCATCCACTCGGCAGTTTCGCGGGCATTGCCGCGTGTGTCGAGTGCCTTGAAGCCGAGCGTGATGCAGCAGTCCATCAGCCGCTGCGGGACGTCATATTCGGCCGCGAACTCTTCGGGCCTGACGTTTACATCGACACCGCTGACCAGCATCTTGGCCGCATTGCCCTTGCCCAGCAGGTCGAGCCCGCGCGGGATGCGCCCCTCGCTGCCGGTCGGTACGACGATTGCGTCGGTGCGCTCGGGCTCGGCCGGTTGCGGCATGCTCACGCCGAACCACACGAAGCCCAGCAGCCAGACAATCAGTGCCAGCGAGATCAGCCGCCGGGTCACGGCATCCTCCTGAGCGCGGCGATCACGGTGAAGCGCGCCGTCAGCACGGCCAGCACGAAGGCGACCACCGGCACCGCCGCCAGCACTATCCAGTCGATCAGACCCAGCCCGCCGCCTGACACCATGCCTGAGCCCAACCCGGCGAATTGCCGCCCCAGCACCCATGTCGCGAGCAGGCCCAGCACCAGTCCGCCAATGCCGCCCAGTGCGGCGTCCATGCCGACACTATGCTGGAACTGGCGCGCGATCTGCGGGTCGGTTGCGCCGAGGTGATGGATCAGCGAGATGGTCTCGCGATTGGTGACGAAGGAATTGCGCACCGCCAGCCATACCGCCGCGACGCTGGCTGCGGCGAGCAGCGCGACAAGACCGGCGACGAGCAATTGCAGCGCGAGGACCGCATCAAACACCGGGGTCAGCCAGCCCGATTGCGCATCGACCCGGGCCGCCGGGGCCTTTTCAGCCAGCAATGCGCGGATCGCCGCAACCCGCTCGTCCGTCGCCTCGCCGTCGAGTTGCACGTCGATGAGCGCGGGGGTGGGAATAGCCGCGTCTGCGCTGTCCGCTTCGCCCAGCCACGGCTCG
>DDNW01000095.1:398-666 GCA_002341345.1 Erythrobacter sp. UBA2510 | reverse complement strand
CTTCGCCCAGCCACGGCTCGAGCAGTGCGGCCAGTTCATCGTCGGGCACGCGGCGGACCTCGGCAATGCCCTCATGTCCGTCTAGCAGCGCCACCGCCGCCTGCGCCTGGGCCTCGCGCTCCTCGGCGACGCCCTCGACCACCTGGACGGTCAACCCGCCCGACAACCCGGCGCGGGCCGTGCCCGCTGCATTGCCAAGTGCCAGCCCTCCGGCAACCGCGATCACAGTTAGCGCGATCATGATCGCGATCACCCACGGCATCGGCCC
>DDNW01000095.1:0-217 GCA_002341345.1 Erythrobacter sp. UBA2510 | reverse complement strand
GCGATCACCCACGGCATCGGCCCGGCGGTGCGGTCCTGCCGCAGAATAGGACCGGCGCGCGTCGAACGCTCCGCCGCGGCGAGCAGCCATGGTTCGGCAGGCGGGGTTTCTTCCTGCATTTCATTCGGCTCGCTCATGGCGCTGTCACCTCGCGCCGGGGCGGATAGCGCAACGCGCCGGTCGGGTCGGACAGCCGCCCCTTGTCGAGCCGCATGAT
>DDNW01000069.1:2159-7088 GCA_002341345.1 Erythrobacter sp. UBA2510 | reverse complement strand
GCAATCGCTTCGCCCAGCAGCCAGCAGCGATTGCCGGAGGGCGGCGGATAGGTGACCACGTTCACCGCGAGCGGAATGACCTTCACCGGCCATGCTTCAGGCTGGCCGAACAGCAGGCTCAGAGGCACAGTCAAGCCATGATCGACATCCATCTCATTGATGATCGTCATGTCGAACTCGTCGAGGATCAGGCTCTGCGCGATATGCCAGGCAAGGTCGGCATGGCCTTCCACATCCGGCACCGGACGCGGCCCCCAGCCCTCGTCGCAAATCCCGAAGCGATCCGCGCAACCGATGGCGAAGGTCGGGATGATCTTCATGTCGAAGGCGCTCGCGTGATCGTTGTAGACCAGGATCACGACATCGGGCTTTTCCCGCGCGATCCATTGTTTCGACCACTCATAGCCGGCAAACACCGGTTGCCAGTAGGGCTCAGCGGCCTTGCCATTGTCGATCGCCGCGCCGATGGCGGGAATATGGCTGGTCGTCAGCCCGGCGGTGATACGAGCCATCAGCGCTTCTCCTTTATGGAACGGACCCCTTCGGGCGAGCGGCCGCCTGCAAGCATCATTGCCTGATACTCGTCGACGCTCATGCCGGTCATGGTGCTGACCGCCTGGACGAAGGAAAGTCCGTCCGTCGAGAAGACCTTGGCCAGGAAATAGATGTTCGCGCCCAGGTCGAGCATGCGATTATAGTCGCGGTCGAGAATCGCCTGGCGCTGCTCCTCGGTCATCGGCCATTCGTCCAGATAGGCGCGTTCGTCGACCTTCCAGCGCTCCCGGTTTTCCGCCTTCATCAGGCTCATCGCGAACTGGTTCATCCAGTAACCCTTGCGCGCGCGCTTGGCCGTATAGACCCGGGTTCCGGGAATATCGTCGAACTCGGCGAGATAGGTGTGAATGTCCGTGCTCATAGCCCCCTCTCCTTCAACTGTCGGTCGAGCCTCGGGAAAACACGGCGCGCATTGCCTTCGAAGATCGCGTGGCGCTCCGCCTCGTTGATCTCGAGCGCGTCGATGTAACGCTTGGTGTCATCGAAGTAATGGCCGGTGGTCGGGTCGATTCCCCGCACCGCACCCACCATCTCGCTGCCGAACAGGATGTTCTTGTTCTCGATCACGTCCGCCATCAGGTCGATGCCCGGCTGGTGATAGACGCAGGTGTCGAAGAAGATGTTGTTCATCAGATGGGTGTCGAGCGACGGCTTCTTCAGCATGTCGGCGAGGCCCCGGTAGCGGCCCCAATGATAGGGCACCGCGCCGCCGCCATGCGGGATGATGAGGCGCAGGGTCGGGAAGTCCTTGAACAGGTCCCCTTCCAGCAATTGCATGAAGGCCACCGTGTCGGCCGCGATGTAATAGCCGCCCGTGGCGTGCATCGCCGGGTTGCAGCTTCCCGAGACGTGGATCATCGCCGGCACGTCCAGCTCCACCATCTTCTCGTAGAACGGATACCAGTAGCGGTCGGTCAGCGGCGGATGGGTGAAGTGACCGCCGCCCGGATCGGGGTTCAGGTTGCAGCCAATGAAGCCCAACTCCGTCACGCAACGTTCCAGCTCGGCGATCGAGTTGGCCATGTCTGCCTTGGGGCTCTGCGGCAGCATGCACACGCCGACGAAGGTTTCGGGGAACAGGCCGACCACGCGGGCGATCAGGTCGTTGCAGCGGATCGCCCATTCCTTCGCCACTGCCTCGTCGCCGACATGCGGCGCCATGGCCGAGGCGCGGGGAGAGAAGATGGTGAGGTCCGCGCCACGCTCCTTGATGAGGCGGAGCTGGTTCGCCTCGATCGTCTCGCGAATCTCATCGTCGGAAATATCGGGATAGGGCGGACAGGGCGTTCCGGCCTTGAATGCGGCCTTCTGTTCTTCGCGCCAGGCGTCGTGCCCCTTGGGAAGCACCGTGTAATGGCCGTGGCAGTCGATAATCAGCGTCATGCGGCATTTGCCTTTCCGTCCTTGTCCATCTCGCTTGCGATGCGGTCGATCTTGGCCGTCAGGCCCTCGGGCGGCATGACAATGTCGAGCAGGCCGATGCGCCGGTGCAGCGCGATGGCTGCCTGGGTCATTCCGCTGCCCGTGCCCAAGGCATCCAGCGTGGCGGCCACCTCCTCCATCTCCGCGGCGCGGCGCAGGCCGTGGATCATCATTCGGTCGAGATTATAGTCGGCCTTGGTTTCCCAGTCGGGGCCGAGCGAACCGAGCACTTCCGCGGTGACTCCGGCTTCCTCCGCCGCCAGAACGCATTCGGCGGTCAGCGCCTCGATACCCTTGACCATTACCGAGCGGATCATCTTAATTGCGGAGGCCTGACCGATCTCCTCGCCCACCACCCGGATGTTGGTGAAGCCAAGCCCTGCGAGGGCGGTTGCCGCCTGATCCGCTGCCGCCCCACTCAGCAGCAGCGGCGCGCCGAGCCTCCCCGGCTCGACGGGAGACATGATTGCTACGTCGACATAACGACCGCCGGCGCCTTCGACCGCCTCAGCAGCGCTCCGCTTGGTAGCAGGCGCAACACTGTTCATGTCGCAGAAAATGGCGCCGCTCTCGATTAGCGGCGCGACCGCGCGTGCGGCGGCCAGTGCCTGATCGGCCGTGACCAGAGACAGCACCAGCCTCGCGCCTGCGACCGCCTCGGCCAGCGTATTGCATCCCCTGATGCCCGCTACCGCATAGTCGACGCGCTTGTCGTTCGCGTGGACCGGGTCATCGGTCGCCACATCGAAGACGCGCGCGGAGGCAAACCACAGTCCAGCTTTCGCAAAGCTGCGGCCTGCTTCTCCAAAACCAATGACGGTGACGCCATGCTGATCCATGGGCCAACTCTAGTGCCGACGCCAGCGGCGCGGCCAATCGGATTGGCTCTCGTTTCATTAGAATTTACGAAGTCTCGTGATCGCCTAGCAATCTGGCCTGTCCCTCGATCAGGTTGATCATCGTGGCCTGGGCTGGCGTGGGGCGCCAATCCGCGCGGAGCGTAAGGCCGATGGTGCGTGACGGGAGCGATGCCGCGCTCTCTATCTTCACGAGCCAACCTGCTTCGAGTTCTACGCTGACCTGGTCGGGAGACAGCAAGGTCAGGAAATCGCTTTCAATAAGAATCTGCCTCACCATCATCACGGATCCGCATTCGATGGGAACGCGAGGGGGCTCTACGCCCGCTGTCTCGAATATCGACCGCCAATGGTTCCGCAGCGGCGTGCCTGCGGCCGCGACAATCCAGGGGAAGCGCGCCAGGTCGGCGATAGTTGGCGCTTCCGCTGCTCTTGCGAGCGGATGATGGGCTGCGGCAAGAACAATAAGCGGATCGTCGAACAAGGCCGTTTGCGTGATGTCCGCCGAAACCCGCGGCCTGACGGCGCCGACCATCATGTCGATCTCACCGTCATGCAGAGGCCCCGCAAGCTCAGCCTAGGATCCCTCGACAACCACCACGTCTATGTCGGACTTAACGCGATGAAAGGCCGCGATCGCGCTGGGCAGGACGCGGGCGCGTGACAGTGGCATCGCCCCGATCGTGATCCGTCCGGTCTCCTGTCCCCGCAGAGCCGCCAATTCCACGTCGGCCGAACGCAGTTCCGCCAGCGCCAACCGGAAGTTACGGGCAAGCGCAAACCCCCGCGCCGTGAGAACTACCCCCCTTCCCCGCCGCTCGACGAGGGTCTGTCCTAAGGCAAGCGAAAGATCGCTGACGGCACGGTGCACCGACGCCTCGCTCAAATCCATGGCCGTGGCCGCGCCCGCGTAGCCGCCGGCGCGCGCGAGCGCGAGGAAAGCGGACACCTGCGCTGCGGTAGCCCGCGCTTGTCCCACGAGCCGCATGATCGGCGCGGCGCGATATGCCAGAAGCTCCGCCGCCGGCGTGGGTATCATCTGGCCAGGTTGCCGCTCGAACAGCGACGCTTCGAACCGCCGCTCGAGCTTTGCGATGCCCTGCGTGACGGCGGGCTGCGTAAGATGGACGGCGCGTGCGGCGGCCGTGACGCTGCCCGTCTCCATGATCGCAAGGAAAGCGCGCAGGTGGCGGAGATTGACGTTGAACCGTTCCATGGACGTGACTTAGCAAATTCTTATCAGACAGGCATAGAACCCATTTGCGGCTTGGCGCGCCATGGGGTCATTCTTTCGACTGTTCTGTCAAAGGAGAAACACCTTGTCCGGTATCGTCGTTCAGTCGATCGAGCGTGCGGAAGCATCCGTGGTTGACGGTCTGGCCCTGTGCGGGGTTGCGACCGTCCATGAGGCGCAGGGCCGCACCGGGCTGATGGCGCCGCATATGCGTCCCATTTACGCAGGCGCGCGCATCGCGGGCAGCGCGGTCACCATCTCGGCGCCCCCGGGCGATAACTGGATGGTGCATGTCGCGATCGAGCAGCTTCAGGCGGGGGACGTTCTCGTGCTGGCGCCGACCAGCCCCTGCACCGACGGCTATTTCGGCGACCTGCTGGCGACCTCGGCGCAGGCGCGGGGCTGCCGCGGCCTCATCATCGACGCCGGCGTGCGCGACGTGCGCGATCTCACCCAGATGAACTTCCCGGTCTGGTCAAAGGCGGTTCATGCGCAGGGCACGGTCAAGGCGACGCTGGGTTCAGTAAACGTCCCGGTGGTCTGCGCCAATGCTCTGGTCAATCCCGGAGACGTCGTCATCGCCGACGACGACGGCGTGTGCGTCGTGCCGCGAGCCGATGCCGCCGCAGTATTGAAAATGGCCCAGACGCGCGAAGCCAATGAGGAGGCCAAACGTCAGCGGCTCGCCTCGGGCGAGCTCGGTCTAGACATATACGAGATGCGCGGCCGCCTTGCCGAGATGGGGCTGAAATATGTCTGACGGCACGCACGTCATGTGGATGCGCGGCGGCACCTCGAAGGGCGGCTATTTCCTGAAGGAAGATTTGCCCGCCGAGACCGCCGCGCGCGACGCGCTGCTGA
>DDNW01000069.1:0-2027 GCA_002341345.1 Erythrobacter sp. UBA2510 | reverse complement strand
CTGCTGCGGATCATGGGGTCCCCTGATCCGCAGCAGATCGACGGCATGGGCGGCGCCGATCCGCTGACCAGCAAGGTCGCAGTGGTCGGCAAATCGGCGCGCGAGGGCGTCGACGTCGATTATCTCTTCCTGCAGGTATTCGTCGACCAGGCGATCGTCACCGATGCGCAGAATTGCGGCAACATCCTTGCCGGGATTGGCCCATTCGCGATCGAACGCGGGCTCGTCCCCGCGCAGGACGGCGAAACCAAGGTCACCATCTTCATGGAGAATACCGGCCAGATCGCGGTCGCGACCGTGTGCACGCCGGGTGGCAAGGTCACCTATGCAGGCAAGGCGCGCATCGACGGCGTGCCGGGCACCCATGCGCCGGTGCCGTTGGAATTCCGCGACACCGCCGGTTCGTCCTGCGGCGCGCTGCTGCCGACCGGCAACGCCTCTGACGAGGTGAACGGCGTGTGCGTCACGCTGATCGACAATGGCATGCCCTGCGTGGTGATGAAGGCCGAAGATGTCGGCGCCACTGGCTATGAAAGCCGGGAGGAACTCGACAATGCAGCCGACCTCAAGGCGAGGATTGAGGCGATCCGCCTTGCCGTGGGCGAGCGCATGAACCTCGGCGACGTCCGGGAAAAGTCGGTGCCGAAGATGATGCTGGTCGCCCCGCCGCGCGAGGGCGGCGCCGTCACCGTGCGCAGCTTCATTCCGCACCGCGCCCATGCGTCGGTCGGCGTGCTGGGCGCGGTCAGCGTCGCCACCGCTTGCCTGATCGAAGGCTCGCCCGCCGCCGAGGTCGCCTCGATCCCCGAAGGGCAGCGCAAGACCCTTTCGGTCGAGCATCCCACCGGCGAGATGACCTGCGTCATGGATTTGGACGAAGCGGGACAGGTCAAGACCGCCGCGCTGCTCCGCACCGCGCGCAAACTGATGGACGGAGAGATTTTCTGATATGAGCGACACGCAGGACCGTATCATCAGCTGGCACCCCAGCCCGTCCAGACCTGCCTACACCCCTCCGCCTGGCGCAGTGGACGCCCATTGCCATGTCTTCGGACCGATGGCCGATTTCCCGTTCAGCGCGAAAGCGAAATATCTGCCTGGAGATGCCGGGCCGGACATGCTGTTTGCCCTACGGGACCGCTTGGGCTTTTCGCGCAACGTGATCGTGCAGGCCAGTTGTCACGGAACCGACAATAGCGCGACGCTGAACGCGATCGCCAGGTCGGAGGGCAAGGCCCGCGGCGTCGCCGTGGTCGATCCCGCGATTTCCGACGCGGAGCTGGAAAGGCTGCACGAAGGCGGCATTCGCGGCGTGCGGTTCAATTTCCTCAAGCGCCTCGTCGACGACGCGCCAAAGGACAGGTTTCTGGAGGTAGCGCAGCGCATTAAGGGGCTGGGCTGGCATGTCGTCATCTATTTCGAAGCGGACATTCTTGAAGAGCTTCGCCCTTTCCTCGATGCGATCCCTACCTTGATCGTGGTCGACCATATGGGGCGGCCGAATGTGGCGCCGGGACCGGAGGGACCCGATATGCTCGCCTTGCGCGGGCTGCTCGACAGTCGCGAGGATATCTGGACGAAAGTGACATGCCCCGACAGGCTTGATCCCAACGGGCCACCATGGAATGACTTCGCGCGCGCCGTCCGCCCTCTGGTGGAGGATTATCCGGATCGGGTGCTGTGGGGCACCGACTGGCCGCATCCGAACATGCAGGATGCCATCCCGGACGATGGCGCGCTGGTCGACATCATCCCTCGTATCGCCCCGACGGTTGATCTGCAGCGCCGCCTGCTGGTGGACAATCCGATGAGGCTCTACTGGCCGGATTGACGCTTCTCGAAGTCTTGCCATTCACAAAGATGAATGGATAGGCAAAGGAGCCTGAGGCCCTCAGCTATGCAAACGCGATCGCGTGAATGCACTCCATCGGCTGCTTACCCGGACCGATCCCGTCAAAGTCATCAACGAATTGCAGAAGATCGCGGCCATGCCCTGGCCGCCAGCGGCCAACGGCGAGAGTTCTGGA
>DDNW01000164.1 GCA_002341345.1 Erythrobacter sp. UBA2510 | reverse complement strand
GGCGTCGCCGGCATGAACCACAGGTTCGAGATATAATCGTAGATGCGCTGCGCATGCTCAGAATCGTCCGCATAGGCGTCGGCGACGCGTGCAAACAGGTCCTGATAGGTTTCGTTCGGCAGCAGGTAGCGGTCGTTCAGCGTCGCCTTGCCGAATTCGGTCAGGTTCACATCGCGTGCGGCATCGGTGACGATGTTGAAGCGGCGCGCGTTGACCGTCTTGCTGTCCGACTTGGGCTTTACCGCCTCGGCCAGAGCGTTCGACATCGCCGAAGCGGTCGCCGCAGCCACCAGATCGGCGCTGCCTGCATCCTTGCTGTCCATGCTCATCGCCTTCTTCGCTTCCTTGGCCGGGGCCGTTTCCGTCGTCATTTCGTCGTCCAGACCCATAGCCGTTTCGCCCGCCGCTTCCTTGTGAGTGTCTCTGAAGTCCATAATTCGCGCGTGCGCTCCCGTCCTGTTTCGCCGACCGCAGTCGACCTTTAGCCCTGGCGCCATCCGGTCCCGAACCGATGTCGCCCGATGTCGCGGTGCAAGCTCTGCGAATCGAAGCAGGCAGACTGCCCGCCTCTGCCGTTACTTGCATCGCCGGCAAGGCACTTATCCCCGCCTGCCTGAGCCGGATCTGCAAATAGGGTTCGCCACACCCAAACCCCTGTGTTGCGCTTCTGCGCGCGCCATGCGGAATCTAGGTATTGTGGGTCACCCCGGCAACCCGGCCACAACCAATAGTGAATCAGCGCGAATCCGGGCGCAAGAGTCTTAATTGCGATTAACCATGTGCATGCAGGCAAAATGAAGGGTGTATCGCCCATGCAAAACGCCGCGACGCGTGGGGCAAGCTTGGCTGGCGCGCAGCGCAAGGGGCAAAATGCATCTGCGGAAAAAAACCTGTGCAGTTTCACGCGGCTGAATCATTCGAATCCAACGGCGCAAGATTGCTGCGTCCGGCGCCCAATCCGGGGATCGCGGCGGCACGAGGCTGGACCTTGTGCGGCGTCTGCGACACATTCGGCAGCAGCACCAACAGGAGGCTCGCGTGATTGCGTTCTTCAAGGCTGTACCGCTTGGCATCGTGCTGACGCTGATCGTGTGCCTGTTCATGGGCTCGGGCGGCGCAACCGGCGGGATGCTCAATATCCGGCCGTTCGAGATCCACGTGGAGCAGATCGCACTCGACATGCGGCTCTATTGGTCGTGGATGCTGTTCCTCGCCGGAACTTTCCTGTCCTGGGCGATCATTTTCATGATGGGCGACTGAGCGCCCTTATCGCTCCGCGACGACGTCTCTGAACATGGCCAGACAGTGCGGGTCGATCGCCCCGCCGGCCTCTTGCTCCATGATCGCAAAAGCGCGCTCTGCGGTCATCGCTGCGCGATAGGGGCGGTCGGCCGTCAGCGCGTCGTAGAAATCACATACCGAGATGATCCGCGCCTCGGTCGCGAGCATGGTCTGGTCGAGCCCCAGCGGATAGCCAGTGCCGTCGAGCCGCTCGTGATGCGAGGCCGCGATCATCGCCATTTCGCGTAAAGGGGCGATGCGCCCGAGAATCGCGGCCGTGTGCCCGGCATGGCTACGCATGACCTGCCATTCCTCGTCGTCGAGCTTGCCCGGCTTTTCGAGGATCGTGCTGCTGACCCCCAGCTTGCCAACATCGTGCAATGCCGCCGCGCGACTCAGCGATCGCAAATCCGCCCCGTCGATGCCGTAACGCTTGCCCAGTTCGGTGGCATAGGTGCCCACGCGCTCGCTATGACCCGCGGTATAGGGGCTCTTGGCATCGATAACCTGCCCGAATGCCAGCGCGATTGCATCGAGATAATCCTCATCGACAGTCAATTGCGCCTCGTCCGGCAGCTCCTCGGCAAGCATCCGCTCCAGATCCGGCTGCGCCAGCCGTGCCCAGAAATCCGGCGAAGCACTGATCGCGGTGAAGGCCCGGACCAGTTCGGGGTCGAGCCATTTGCCCGACAGGCGCACAACTTCCTCCCGCGCCGCGTCAGGACCCGCATTGCAGAAGAACACATCGGCCACCTGCGCCAGCAAGGCGATCCGCGCGGGCAGAGCAATGGCCTGCCCGGACAGTCCGGCCGGCCGACCGCCGCCATCCCAATGTTCGTCGAGAGCATGGATGCCGAGCGCCACTTCCTCGGGAAAACGCAGCATGCGCGCAATGTCCGCCCCGCGCGTGCAGCGTGCCGCGATCATCTCATCGACCAGCGCCGGACCGTTCTTCAGGATATTCGCAATCGCCGATATGCGTGCAACCGGGCCAGCCCCTCGCCCCGTCTTTTCGAGCACGAAGCGCAGCGCGGGACCGATGCCGTCGCCGATCAGTTTGAAGTCATGTTTGAAACTGCGGTCGTCGGTCAGATAGATTTCGGCCACGCGCGCCGAATTGCTGCTGCACCCCAGATCCTTGAGCAGCGTCGCGAAGAAGATGATGCGACGCTCGTCGCGACCGATCCTGATCGCGTCCGCGATCCGCATGGCGATCCAGCAGGCGCGCAGCGAGTGCCCTTCCGGCTGCCCCTCTGTCAGGTCGAGCGCATAGGAAAAGGCGCACATCAGTTCAGGCAGGTTCGTCGCTGGCGCGGGCGAGCCGGTGAAGGAATGTGGGAAATCGACCTGTTTCACGAGGAAGCGCTCTAGGCGATGGCCCCCTCAAATTTGGTAAATGCGCGCTACCGGCGCATTCTCGTACCGTTCAGGGCACCAGTACCGTATCGACCGGCTCGGGCAGCGTCTCGGGATAGTCGAGCGTGTAGTGCAGGCCGCGGCTTTCGTGCCGTTTCAGCGCGCTCCTGACGATCAGGTCCGCGCATTGCAGCAGGTTCCTCAGTTCGATCAGGTCAGTCGTCACGCGGAAATGGCCGTAATAATCCTCGATCTCGTCATCGAGCAGCTTGATCCGATGCGCCGCGCGCTCGAGCCGCTTGGTGGTACGCACGATACCGACGTAATTCCACATGAAGCG
>DDNW01000020.1 GCA_002341345.1 Erythrobacter sp. UBA2510 | reverse complement strand
CCGGGGAAGAAGGCCATCGGCACGAACACCGCGATCAGCACCAGCGTGATGCCCACGATCGCGCCGGTGATCTGGTCCATTGCCTTGCGGGTCGCCTCGAGCGGACCGAGCCCTTCCTCGCGCATGATCCGCTCGACATTCTCGATCACGACAATGGCGTCGTCGACGAGGATCCCGATTGCGAGGACCATGCCGAACAGCGACAGCACGTTGATCGAGAAGCCGAACAGCCACAGGCCGAGACATGCCCCCGCCAGCGCGATCGGCACGACCAGCGTCGGGATCAGCGTCGCGCGCCAGTTCTGCAGGAACAGGAACATGACGAGGAAGACCAGCACCATCGCCTCGACCAGCGTCTTGACCACTTCCTCCACCGAAGCCTCGACAAAGGGCGTGGTATCGTAGGGAATCGACCAGACAACATCGCCCGGCAGGCCCGGTGCAATCTCTGCCAGCCGTTCCTTCACGCCTTTGGCCGTCGCCAGCGCATTGGCACCTGTGGCAAGCTGGATCGCCATGCCCGCCATCGGTTCGCCATCGAGTGTGGTCGAGGTCGCGTAATTCTGCGCACCGATCTCGACCCGCGCAACCTCGCCCAGGCGAACCACCGCGGCACCGCTGTCGGCGCGCAGGATGATGTTCTCGAATTCCTCGGCAGTGGTGAAGCGCCCATCGGTCGAGATGGTAGCCGTAATTTGCTGTCCATCGGCCAAGGGCTTCGCTCCGATGGATCCGCCTGCGGTCTGCGCGTTCTGTTCACGGATTGCGGCGAGTACGGCGCTGGGCGAAAGCCTGTAGGATGCCAGCGCGTCAGGATCGAGCCAGATGCGCATGGCGTACTGCGACCCGAACAGTATGATATCCCCAACCCCGTTCACCCGGCGCAGCTCGTCCACAACCTGCGTCGCCGCGATATTGCCGAGATCGGTGTTGCTAAGGGTGCCGCTTTCCGATGTCAGGGCAGCGATCAGGAGGAACCCGGTATTGGCCTGTCGTACTGTGATCCCTTGGCGGCGCACTTCCTCGGGCAGGCGCGCCTCCACCGTGCTTAACCGGTTCTGGACTTCGGTTTGCGCGATATTGATGTCGGTCCCGGCCTCGAAAGTCAGCGTTATGCTGGCGGTCCCGTTGGAAAGGCTGGACGAGGACATGTAGAGGAAGCCGTCCACGCCATTGAGCTGTTGCTCGATGACCTGAGTGACATTTTCTTCCAGAGTTTCGGCATCGGCGCCGGGGTACACGACGCTGACAGTCAGCGATGGCGGGGCAACTTCGGGATACTGCTCGATCGGCAGGTCACGCAGGGCCAGGAACCCCGTCAGCAGGATGCCGAGCGAAACCACCCAGGCAAAGATGGGACGGTCAATGAAGAAGCGAGCCATGACTTATTCCGCTCCGGTTGAGCGTGCGGAGGCGGTACCGGGCGGCGATGCAGACGCCTTCTGGGCGGGTTCGCGCCGGTTCGAGGAATTGGCGATAGTCACCGGAACGCCGGGGCGGATTTTCTGCAGGTTGCTGACGATCACGACGTCGCCTGCCTGCAGTCCACTTTCGACGATCCAGCGACCATCGACCATTGCCCCTAGCCGAACCTGGCGCGCCGCCGCGTTACCATCGGCGTCGACGACGAATACCGATCCGCCGTTCTCGGTCAGTGTGACCGCGCGCTGCGGCACTATGATGCCGTTTTGAAGCGTGCCCGCATAAATCTGTGCACGCACGAATTCGCCCGGCAGCAGCAGGCCCTCCGGGTTGGGAAATTCGGCACGCACTTCGACCGTGCCAGTCTGCTCTTCAACCGAATAGGCGAGAAAGTCGATGTAGCCAGGCACCGGATACTCGGTGCCTTCGCTGAACGTCAGGCGCACTTCCACGCGGTCGTTTTCGGGAAGTTCGATCTCGCCTGCCGTGACCGCCCGGCGAAGCTTCAGCATGTCGCTCGCAGCCTGGGCGAAGCTGACATAGACTGGCGAGATTTGCTCGATCCGGGTCATCAGCGTGCCTTCGGCCTGACTGACAAGAGCCCCTTCTGTCACCTGCGCGCGGCCCGCCCTTCCGGAAATCGGGGCGCGCACGGTGGTATAGCCCAGTTGAAGCGATGCGGCATCCAGCTGCGCGCTGATTTGCGCGACATTGGCTTCGGCCTCCCGCGCGGCAGCAAGAGCTGCGTCGTACTCCTGGCCGCTTATAGCGTTCTCCACCACCAGCGGGCGATAACGCTCGACAACCGCGCGGGCATTGGCGGCGGTTGCGCGGGCGCGGGTCAGCGCGGCCTGCGTCTGCGCATAGCTTGCGCGCAGTTCGCGCGGATCGATCCGAAACAGCGGCTGGCCCGCACGGACTTCGGTCCCTTCTTCGTAAAGGCGCGCTTGCACGATGCCGGTCACACGCGCCCGCACCTCGGCTTCGCGCACGGGCTCGACTCGACCCGGCAGTTCGATGATGTTGGGCACCGGTTGGGGGGCAACCTGGATCGTTTCGACCTGAACCGCCTGCGGCTCGGGCGGCGGCTCTGCATCCGAACACGCGGCAAGTAGAAGGCAGGCGGCCATGCCGGCAAAAATGCGCTTCATAAGGGGGATGGCTCTCATTCAGATTTTGTGCAAGTGCGAAGGTGTAATAGTGATTACACCCTTGCCCTGCAAGTCGCTTTCGTAGAGTTTTGCGAACAATGACCGAAACTTCCGAACTCTGCCGCCTGGACCGCCGCAAAAGGGCCGTCGTGGAAGCCGCGCGCGCCCTTTTCATAGAACAGGGGTTCGAGCGCACGACCCTTGGCGACATTGTCGACCGGGCCGGAGGTTCGCTTGCGACCCTCTACAAGGTCTTCGGCAACAAGGACGGCTTGCTCGAAGCCGTGGTCTTCGAGAAAGCGGTTTCGGGCGCTGACATTATCGATAGTTCCGTGGCCGGGGGAGGCTCACCCGCGCAGATACTGCATCGGATTGCCGAAGATTTGCACGCCTACTTCCTGGATCCTGAAGTTGTCTCACTGGTGCGGATCGTGATCGGTCGCAGTATCAGCGACCGCGATTTTGTTCGCCGCTTCTTCGAGAGGACCGCCACTCGAACCCAAAGTGCGCTCACGACCGTTTTATCTGTTTGGCAAGCGGAGGGCGTGGCCATGCACGGCGAGCCGGAAGCTCTGGCCGAGATTTTCCTCGACCTGATCGTGAGTGACCTGCACGCCGAAGCAATTTCGCACGGCCTGGGGCTGCGACATTCCAGTGACCGTCTGAGGGCGCGAACCGAATTTTTCCTGACTGGCGCCAAGATAACAGACCGATGAACCGGTCATCCGGTATTGTCGGTGCCGTGTCGCCGGGAATGCTTCGGAGGAAGAACAATGGCGCTGGCCAACATCCTCCCCGGTCGCTTGTGTACCGCCCCTGTCAGCTTTCGCTTGTATGCGCGTCCAAACCGGACTGTCGGCTTCTGATGCTGTGGACGGCTCTCC
>DDNW01000171.1:2644-3190 GCA_002341345.1 Erythrobacter sp. UBA2510 | reverse complement strand
CAGCGCCTTTGGCGGCGGTGCGGCGCGCGGGCGTCCGCGTCGCGGCGCGGACCTGCGCTACGATATGGAAATCACGCTTGAAGAAGCCTTCAACGGCAAATCGACCCAGATCGAGGTCGAGGTAGCCTGTGCCTGCGAGACCTGTGCCGGATCGGGCGCGGCACCGGGCACATCGACGCGTGGCTGCCGGACTTGCCACGGCCATGGCAAGGTCCGTGCGCAGCAGGGCCTGTTCGTGATCGAACGTCCCTGTCCCGATTGTGGAGGACGCGGCGAAGTCCTCGAACATCCTTGCCCCGATTGTCGCGGTGAAGGCCGGGTTGATGCCATGCAGTCCCTCGATGTCGAAATCCCGCCGGGGGTCGACAACGGCACGCGCATTCGCCTCTCGGGCAAGGGCGAGGCAGGGCCCGGCGGCGCACCTGCGGGTGACCTCTATATCTTCCTCCACATTGCCAAACACCCGATCTTCGACCGCGAAGGTACGTCGCTGTTCGCACGCGTCCCGGTCAGTTTCACCAGCGCCGCTCTGGGCGAGACGATCTC
>DDNW01000171.1:1708-2565 GCA_002341345.1 Erythrobacter sp. UBA2510 | reverse complement strand
GGGCGAGACGATCTCGATCCCCGGCATCGACGGTCGCGATCACGAAATCGACATTCCCGCCGGCATCCAGTCGGGCAAGCACCTGCGCAAGCGCGGTGCCGGCATGCCTGTGCTGCAGGGGCGGGGGCGTGGCGATCTGGTGGTGGAGATCACGGTCGAGACGCCTACCAAGCTGTCCTCGCGCCAGAAAGAATTGCTGCGTGAATTCCGCGAGACCGAGACAGGCGAGGAATGTCCCGAAAGCCGGAATTTCATTTCAAAGCTAAAAGACGCTTTCGGGGGCTAGCCGGTTCAAAGCCTGATACCCTGCGGTTAGCTCCGTGCCAGGAGGATATTTGCCATGCGCCGATTTGCATCTGTTGCCCTGACGTTTGGCCTGCCGCTTCTCGCAATGCCGGCGCAGGCACAGAGCGATTTCGATGCAGTCGAGATCAAGGCTGAAATCATCGCGCCGGGTGTTGCCGTCCTTTTTGGCGAGGGCGGTAACATCGGAGTCAGCTATGGCGAGGATGCGACGGTCATCATAGATGACCAGTTCGCGTCTTTGTCTCCCAAGATCGAGGCTGCCGTTGCTGGACTCGGCGCGGCTCCGGTCAAATATCTCGTCAACACGCACTGGCATTACGATCACACGGGCGGAAACGAGAATTTTGGCAATAAGGGCGCGATCATTTTCGCCCATGACAATGTCCGCGTCAGGCTTGCCGCTGGCGGTATCGCTGGCTCTGTGCAGACGCCGCCCGCGTCAAAGGCGGCGTTACCGGTGGTGACATATAGCCAGGGGGTAAGCTTTCACCTGAACGGGGACACAATCGATCTGGCCTATGTCGGCGGCGGCCATACTGATGGCGACAGCG
>DDNW01000171.1:0-1567 GCA_002341345.1 Erythrobacter sp. UBA2510 | reverse complement strand
ATACTGATGGCGACAGCGTGGTGCTGTGGGCTGAAAAGAACGTCATCCACATGGGCGATCTCTATTTCAATATCGCCGGATTTCCATTCGCCGACATCGGCTCGGGCGGCAACGTGGTGAAACTGATGGCCTCTCTGGACGCGGTGATCCCGATGATCGACGACGAAACTAGGGTCATTCCAGGCCACGGTCCGATATCGAACAAGGCCGAGCTGGTGGCCTATCGCGAGATGATCGGCGAAGCGGTGGCCAGGGTCGAGGAACTTCGCAGCGAAGGCAGTACGCTTGAGGAAACCATTGCGGCACAGCCGCTGGCCGACCTCGGTCGCAACGGTGGATTTGTCAGCCCCGATGCTTTCGTCACAGCGATCTGGCACAGCCTCGAAGACTAATCGATCGTGGGTTAACCCAGCCGCTCCATCACCTCGGTACGCAACCGGTCGAGCAAGCCGGGATCGGCGCGCAGCCGGTTCTGCTCCTCGTCGAGGATCGCCAGAAAGGCGGCGCGCTTGAGCGTCCGGCAAGTCGTAATATCCGGTGCATGATCCACCGTCGAGCAGACGAGGTCGATCATCCGCTCTGCCCCGTGCAGTCGCCCCCACAGATAGTCGTTCTCGCGATAGGCTCGGCTGAAAAAGGCCCCGAAATGGTAGAATTCGATCCCGCGCAAGGTGGCCGCCGCACCACCCTCGCGGATCGATGTCGCATCGTCGGGTGAGATGCGATCGACCTTGATCGGGTCGAATTCGGTCAGGCCCTCGTTCCTGAGCAGGGGCAGGGTTACGACGTCGTAGAAGGGAAAGCCGAGATAGGCGAGCAACATGCGTCGCCGCAGCCGGTCGGGCATTTCCATCAACGCATCGGACAATAGCCGGTCGACCTCCTCGTCGAGTGCGGCGAGGCCGCGGCGCTCGCCAATCGTCTGCAACACTCCCCATGGGTCTTCGAGCGCGCGCCCGGCAATCTCGGGAAAGTCCTCGCCCAGCGTCGTCACTCCTTCATGCTCGAACAGCAGGGCCAGCGCCTTGTAGA
Organism: Erythrobacter sp. UBA2510; assembly: GCA_002341345.1. GTDB lineage: Bacteria > Pseudomonadota > Alphaproteobacteria > Sphingomonadales > Sphingomonadaceae > Alteraurantiacibacter. The sequence continues at coordinate 535 of DDNW01000171.1, read as the reverse complement.
TCGCCTCATGCGCCGCCTCACGTGCAGCGGGCTTGATTTCCGGGTCGTCCTCCCATTCGCGGGTCAATCGCCGCGCGAGGAGGCGCAGGCGGCGGACCCGGAACGCCAGATCGTGCTGGCGGAAGAAGGCGATCGTGCCCAGCGTAGCCGCACCTTTCGCCGTCACCAGCTGTTCCAGCCCGCGGGCCGTCAGTTCGGCATGCAATCTGTTGGACACATGCAAAGTGCTGAGCGAGATTCTACCGGGTGTGGCGCGATGGATAAGCTGGGCGAGCCGTTCGACAATTCCGTTAAATTTGGCCTGCGCATAGCCGTGGAATGCATAGCCGGCTCGCTCGGCGGCAGCTTGTTGCGCCTTGGCGCGCCAGCGCGACAGCCGCGCAGGCGTTGGTTTGTCGAGGAAGAATGTCAGGCCGAACAGCTTTTCGACCGTGCGTTCGACTTCAGGTCGCAGCACCGCGACGATGCGCTGCATGCGCTCGGCCTCGCGCGATTGATGCTCGATCGCCTCCAGATTGTCGCGGATCGGCTGTTC
>DDNW01000088.1:12287-17383 GCA_002341345.1 Erythrobacter sp. UBA2510 | reverse complement strand
ACCACGAGACCGGCCATGTCGCGCAGGCGCAACTGACGGGCGATTTCCTTCGCCGCTTCCAGATTGGTGTGCAGCGCGGTCGCTTCGATACCGTGTTCCTTGGTCGAGCGGCCCGAGTTGATGTCGATCGAGACGAGCGCCTCGGTCGGGTTGATGATCAGATAGCCGCCGGATTTCAGCTGCACCATCGGATCGTACATTGCCGAGAGCTGGTCCTCTGCGCCGTAGCGCTGAAACAGCGGGACCGGATCTGAATAGGCTTTCACCCGGCGCGCATGGCTGGGCATCAGCAGCTTCATGAAGTCCTTGGCCGCCTTGTAGCCGCCTTCGCCCTCGACCACGACTTCTTCGATCTCGCGGTTGTAGATGTCGCGGATCGCACGCTTGATCAGGTCTGAATCCGAATGGATCATCGCCGGCGCGCTGGATTTGAGCGTGTTTTCGCGGATCTCGTCCCACAGACGGGCGAGATAGTCGAAGTCGCGTTTGATCTCGGTCTTGGTGCGCTGGAGGCCGGCGGTCCGCACGATCAGGCCCATCGATTTGGGCAGGCTGAGGTCGGAGACGATCTGTTTCAGACGCTTGCGGTCAGAACCGTTGGAAATCTTCCGCGATATGCCACCGCCATGGCTGGAATTGGGCATGAGCACGCAATAGCGACCGGCAAGGCTCAGATAGGTGGTCAGCGCCGCACCCTTGTTGCCGCGCTCTTCCTTGACGACCTGGACCAGCAGCACCTGGCGGCGCTGGATCACATCCTGAATCTTGTAGCGGCGGCGCAGTGCCTGGCGCTTGGCGCGAACGTCGTCGATTTCCTTTGCACGGCCAGAATTGCGACCGCCCTTGCCACCGCGACCGCCACTCTGACGACGGCCACGTCCCCGGCGTCCGCGCGAGCGAGGGGAATCCCCGTCATCGTCGCCGGAAGCTCCGGCATCGCTGTCGGAATCCTGATCGCCGTTTTGGTCATTCTCGACAACGCCGTCCTCGATCGTGGAAACCTCGTCCTTTTCCGAAGTGTCGATTTCCTCGACCCCGGCTTCGAGCTCCTCGTCGTCCTCGTCTTCATCGTCGCGATCATCGGCGGAGAAGTCGTCGATATCTTCGCCGTCTTCGTCTTCCTCCTCCGCGCGCAGGGCAGCCTCTTCATCGGCGGCGGCCTGCTCCTCTGCGATCAGCGCCGCGCGGTCGGCCGCAGGGATCTGGTAATAGTCGGGATGGATTTCGCTGAAGGCGAGAAAGCCGTGCCGGTTGCCGCCGAAATCGACGAATGCCGCCTGCAGGCTGGGTTCTACCCGGGTAACCTTTGCGAGATAAATATTGCCCTTGATCTGCTTGTGTTCGGCAGATTCGAAATCGAACTCCTCAATCCGGTTTCCCTTGAGCACCGCCACCCGTGTTTCTTCCGGGTGGCGCGCATCGATAAGCATGCGCGTTGCCATATAAATTTCTCCGGGCGGAGCAGGCCGATCCGGTCATGCCGAATTCCTGAGTCCGCCAATTTGTGAAGGATCCCGCCGGTGCGGCGCACGCGCCGTGCCGGGTCGGGGAATGCAGAAAAGCGCCAGTGCCTCGGTTCGGGCTGGCGCTGCGAAATGTCATTGCCATGGTGAAATGCGGCAGGGTTTGGGTCTGCTCACGCTCCGATGACGTAGCGCGCCCGATGGGCTGCCTTTCGTCGTAACGGCGCTTACATTGCATTGTGGCATCAACCTGTTAGCTGAATCGGTTCAAACGAAAACCTGACCCGATCATTGGCGGATAAAGCTTATCCAACCGACTTGCACGGTAGCATCGGGGGAAAGTCTCGGCAACCTTGTTGCGCGATAAGGTTAATTTCTCTTGTGGTTACGCAAGCACAGCGGGAATTCGCTCGCTGAGCCGCACAAATTGCCTGCTAGGCATTGATATTCAGCCCGTGAAACCGCACCCGTGAAACTTCGTCTGGCCATTTTGCTGCTGTTCGTGCTGCCCACGCTTGCGCTGGCCGCGATCATTACGGCCAAGCGGCAGCAGGATCGGCAGGTTGCCGAACCGGCCTATGTCGAGCGTGTGGAGCTGGCCGCGCCGGCTACGCGCATCGGCCTGCCGCAAATCGCCGGACCCGATGATCCCGCACGCCCGTTGGTGGTGATCGATCCGGGCCACGGCGGCTTCGATTCCGGCGCGCGGGGCGAGGACATCTTCGAAAAGGCGATTACGCTGGGGCTGGCGCAGACGCTACGCGATTCGCTGGTCGAAACGGGCAATATTCGCGTGGCGCTGACCCGGGACGAGGATCGCTTCATCTCGCTGGAAGAAAGGGTCGATATCGCCCGTCGCCTTGGCGCGGACCTGTTCCTGTCGATCCATGCCGATTCCGCCGGGGAATCGGGCGAGGTGACGGGGGCCAGCATCTACATTCTTTCCGAAGAAGCCTCGAGCAAAGAGGCCGCGCGCTTTGCTGAGAACGAAAACCGGGCGGACACGATCGGCGGGGTCGACCTGTCGAGCGCCGACGACACGGTCGATGCGATCCTGTTCGAGCTGTCGCAGCGCCGGTCGCGCGAACTTGCCGCGCAATTCGCCAGCCTGATCGAGCGCGAGGGGCAGGGCATATTGACCTTTCACCCGCAGCCGCGCCGTTCCGCCTCACTGGTGGTGCTGCGCGCGCCCGATATGCCTTCGGTCCTTTACGAGGCAGGCTTCGTCAGCAACCCGGAGGAAGCGCGCGAACTCTCGTCCCCCGGAGGACAGGCGCGTTTCGCAATTGCGTTGACCGATGCGATTCGCGTCTTCTTCGTGCGTAACCCGCCCGAGCGGGAAACTGCGAGCGGTGCCCGTGATGCGACCTGACTGCGTATTGCTGCTGGATTGCTGCTGGCGCCGTCAATCCGCACCGTGCTAGAGGGCCGCCATGGATGCTGAGACCGCGATAGGACGGGCCCGCGAAGGATTTGCCGGAATCGGCAATGCACTGCGCCTTGCTAAAACATGGTTTTCCAGCCGCTGGCAGGTGAGTAAATGGTTCCGCATCGGCTGCTGGGCGCTGGCGCTGCTGGTAGCGGTCTGGGCCTTGGTCTGGGTCACTTTCACGCGCAATCTGCCCGATGCCAAGATGTTGCTAGACTATCAGCCGAACCTGCCATCGGTGGTGCGCGGCGTCGATGGCGAGATCGTCCACCGTTACGAGCGTGAGCGGCGGGTCGAGCTTGATTACAAGGACCTGCCGCCGCAGCTGATCAATGCCTACACCTCCGCCGAGGACGAAACCTTCTGGAGCCATGGCGGCATCGATGCGACCGGCTTTGCCAATGCCGTGTTCGACTATGTCAGCAAGATCGGCTCGGGCGAGCGCGCCGTGGGCGGGTCGACCATCACCCAGCAGGTCGCCAAGAACATCCTCGTCGGCAACGAATATTCGGTCACCCGCAAGCTGAAGGAAATGGTCCTCGCCACGCGGATCGAGGGGGTGCTGTCGAAGCGCGAGATCATCACCCTCTATCTCAACGAAATCCCGCTGGGCCGCCGCAGTTTTGGCGTACAGGCTGCCGCGCGCGCCTATTTCGACAAGGACGTCGCCGACCTCGACCTGCACGAAATGGCTTATCTGGCGATCCTGCCCAAGGCGCCGGAAACTTACAGCCGCGAGGCCAATTACGCTGTGGCGCTCGAACGCCGCAACTGGGTACTCGACCAGATGGAGGACAATGGCCACATCACTGTCGCCGAACGCGATGCGGCGAAGGCGCAGCCGCTCGGGATTATTCAGGGCGGCAGGCGTGAACGTTCAGCCGATGCCGGCTATTTCCTTGAAGAAGTGCGCCGCCAGCTGATCGACAAATATGGCGAGCAGGCCGAGGATGGGCCCTACAGCGTCTATGCGGGCGGTCTGTGGATCCGCACTTCGCTCGACATTGAATTGCAGAATGCCGCGCGTGACGCCTTGCGTGACGGCCTGATGCGATATCACGGCAATCACGGATGGCATGGGCCGATTGCAACGATCAATTTCGACGACGGCAGCTGGTCGAGCCAGCTGGCCAGCTCCTATCTCTCGATCAATTACAAGGACTGGCGCGTGGGCGTCGTCACGCAGCGCAGCGGCGATGCGGCGACGATCGGTTTTTCCGATGGTTCTGAAGCGCCGCTGTCCAACCTGCCCGACGCCCTGAAAAAGGGTGACATCATTGCCGCCGCGCCCGCCGGCAACGGTTATGCGGTCCGCTCCATACCCGAAGTGTCGGGCGGCTTCGTCGCGCAGGACCCGCATACCGGCCGCGTGCTGGCGATGCAGGGCGGCTTCGATTCGCGGCTCGGCGCGTTCAACCGCGCTACGCAGGCCGAGCGGCAGCCGGGCTCGACCATCAAGCCTTTCGTCTATGCGACCGGGCTCGACAACGGCATGACCCCGGCAACGATGGTACCCGACAGCCAGTATTGCTACTGGCAGGGCGCCGGACTTGGCGAGAAGTGCTTCACCAATTTCGGCAATTCGCGCGGCGGTGGCGAGCACCCGATGCGCTATGGCCTCGAGCAGTCGAAGAACCTGATGACCGTCCATATCGCAATGGATTCAGGGATGGAGAACGTGATCGATACGTTCGAGCGGATGGGGATTGTCGATCAGGGCCAGTACCAGCCCTATCCGGCCTATGCGCTGGGCGCGGGCGACACCACCGTACTGCGGATGGTCAACGCCTATTCCGCGCTGGTCAACAATGGCCGCCTGAACGCGCCTTCGCTGATCGACTACGTCCAGGACCGGAAGGGCAAGGTGATCTGGCGTGCCGATCAGCGCGACTGCAACAATTGCAACATGGCGGAATGGGACGGCTCGCCCATGCCGCGCTTCGGGCCGACCGGGCGGCAGGTGCTTGACCGGCGTACCGCTTATCAAATCGTGCATATGCTCGAAGGCGTGGTGCAGCGTGGCACCGCGGTACGCCTGCGCGATCTCGGCATCCCGCTGTTCGGCAAGACCGGCACCTCTTCGGGGCCGACCAATGCGTGGTTCATGGGTGGCTCGCCCGACCTCGTCGCGGGCACCTATGTGGGCTACGATCAGCCGCGCAACATGGGCGGATGGATTCAGGGCGGCAACACCGGCGCGCCGG
>DDNW01000088.1:11700-12144 GCA_002341345.1 Erythrobacter sp. UBA2510 | reverse complement strand
CCGATCTTCAAGCAATTCGTGCAGGAAACCCGCGATCGCTGGGACGGACGCCCGTTTCTCGCTCCCGAGGGCGTGCGCATGGTACGTATAGACCGCCGTACTGGCACGCGCGTATTCGAAGGCTGGCCGGAAAACGGCCCGACCGATGCGGTGATCTGGGAAGCGTTCAAGCCCGATACCGAACCGCGCCGGACTCAGCGGCAGGACGAGATCGACGCAATGCGCAATCTGGTGCTGGCCGAGCTGCGCCGCCGCGCTGGCGGGGTCCAGACCGACGCGCCGCTCGGGGTGGACGAGCCGGAAAACTTCGTCGAGGAGCAGGGCGGCATCTACTGATCGCTGCGACCACCACCTTTTCACAGGCGCTTGCCTCAGCTAGGCGGGCCGCTTTCTAACTGGAGAGACCTTCATGCGTGCCGAGGGGCAGGCCCATATCGACCGTAT
>DDNW01000088.1:11178-11605 GCA_002341345.1 Erythrobacter sp. UBA2510 | reverse complement strand
GGGCAGGCCCATATCGACCGTATTCAGGCAGCTCTGGCTCTGGTTCGCAAATCGCTCGACTGGGAACGCGCACTGCGTCGCCTGGATGAGCTGGAGGCGCGGGTGCAGGACCCTAACCTGTGGAACGACCCGAAGCAGGCGCAGGCAGTCAGCCGCGAACACAAACAGCTGAAGGACGCGATCGGCACGGTCAACGAGATCACTGCCGAGATGAACGACGCAGTCGAATTCGTCGAACTGGGCGAGGCCGAGGGCGACGACAGCGTAGTCGAAGAGGGGCTGACGAGCCTCAAGCGGCTCGCCGAGCGGGCCGATGCCGACAAGGTGCAGGCATTGCTGGGCGGCGAGGCCGATGCCAACGACACCTATCTCGAAATCCATGCGGGTGCGGGCGGGACCGAGAGCCAGGACTGGGCCGAGATGCTGC
>DDNW01000088.1:10456-11014 GCA_002341345.1 Erythrobacter sp. UBA2510 | reverse complement strand
CCAGGACTGGGCCGAGATGCTGCTGCGCATGTATGCGCGCTGGGCCGAGCGCAAAGGCTACAAGGTTGAGACGGTCGAGTATCAGGCAGGTGAGCAGGCGGGCATCAAGTCGGCGACTCTGCTGATCAAGGGCGAGAACGCCTATGGCTATGCCAAGACCGAGAGCGGTGTGCATCGTCTGGTCCGGATCAGCCCCTATGACAGTTCGGCGCGGCGCCACACCTCGTTCAGTTCGGTCTGGGTCTACCCGGTGATCGACGATGACATCGACATCGAGATCAATGAGGGCGACCTCAGGATTGACACTTATCGCGCGAGCGGGGCTGGCGGGCAGCACGTCAACACCACCGACAGTGCGGTACGCATCACCCACTTGCCCTCGGGCATCGTGGTCGCCAGCCAGAACGACCGCAGCCAGCACAAGAACCGCGCCACCGCGATGAACATGCTGAAGGCGCGGCTCTACGAAGCCGAGCTAGCCCGGCGCGAAGCGACCGCTGCGGGTGAATATCAGGAAAAGACCGAGATTGGCTGGGGCCACCAGATCCGCTCCTACGT
>DDNW01000088.1:9759-10272 GCA_002341345.1 Erythrobacter sp. UBA2510 | reverse complement strand
CCCTATCAGATGGTCAAGGACCTCAGGACCGGCACCACCAGCCCGACGCCCGACGATGTGCTCGACGGTGCGCTCGACCCGTTCATCGCTGCGGCACTCGCCCAGCGAGTCACTGGCGAGGCGGTCGAGGTCGAGGACGTCGAATAGGTGCATTGCTAGTCCGGTGTATTTGCCCCTAATGCGACTGTCATGAGTTTGCGCCTGATCCCTTTGGCTCTCGGCATCGTCCTGTTGGGCGGGTGCGACTATTCGGCTGATGAGCGTCCGCCGGGCGCCGAGGATTTTCCGCGCGCCTATCGTCCGGTCTCGGACGTCTCGGGCAATGCCTTCTCCAACGAACAGCAGCGTGACGACCGGCGCGAGGCCGAAACCGTCATGGACGAGGCAGGGATCGCCGAGGGCATGAGCGTGGCCGACATTGGCGCGGGCGAGGGCTATTACACTGTTCGCCTTGCCAATCGCGTGGGCGAGAATGGCCGCGTGCTGGCGGGCGATATTGACGAGGACGCATGA
>DDNW01000088.1:783-9681 GCA_002341345.1 Erythrobacter sp. UBA2510 | reverse complement strand
GCGATATTGACGAGGACGCATTGCGTCGGCTCGGCAACCGGGTCGAGCGCGAGCGGCTCGACAATGTCTCGATCGTGCTCGGCACGCCCGACGATCCGCATCTGCCGCCCGACAGTTTCGACCGGATCTTCCTGGTGCATATGTACCACGAAGTGTCCGAGCCCTATGCCTTCCTGTGGAATATGCGCCCGGCACTTCGCGCAGGCGGGCAGGTGATCGTGGTCGATACCGATCGCGCGCCGGACCAGCATGGGATCTGGCCGCAATTGCTGTTTTGCGAATTCGAACGGGTGGGCTTTCGCTTGGTCGAATTTGTCCGTAAGCCGCAGCTTGCCGGATATTATGCGGAATTCGAGGTTGTGGGCGAACGCCCTGAGCCTGGCGATATTGAGCCTTGCAGCCAGCCGGGCGAAGAATTGACTGACCCTGCAATCTGATAGCAGGGCGAACGGGGTTATCGATGACATTCAAGGGACTTAAGCCGATCGCCTATGGTGGCCGCGAAGTGTGGCCGCTGATCGAAGGCGGCAAGGGCGTTTCGGCAACGAACCATGCCAGTTCTGGTGCCTGGGCCGCAGCGGGCGGCATCGGCACGGTAAGCGCGGTCAATGCCGATTCCTACGATCCGGCGGGCAAGATCATCCCGCAGGTCTATGACCAGCTGACCCGCAAGGAGCGCCACGAGCAGCTGATAACCTATGCCATCGACGGTGCTGTCGAACAGGTGAAGCGCGCCTATGACATTGCCGGGGGCAAGGGTGCGATCAACATCAATGTGCTGTGGGAAATGGGTGGCGCGCAGCAGGTGCTCGAGGGCGTGCTCGAACGGACCAAGGGCCTGGTAACCGGCGTCACTTGCGGTGCGGGCATGCCGTACAAGCTCAGCGAAATTGCTGCGCAATATAATGTGAGCTATCTGCCTATCATCAGTTCCGCCCGTGCCTTCCGGGCGTTGTGGAAGCGTGCCTATCACAAGGTTTCCGAGCTGATGGCCGCTGTCGTCTACGAGGATCCGTGGCTGGCGGGCGGTCACAATGGGCTGTCCAATGCCGAAGACCCGTTACAGCCGGAAGACCCCTATCCGCGCGTCAAGGCGCTGCGCGAGACGATGCGCAAGGAAGGTGTCTCCGAAGACGTCCCGATCGTAATGGCGGGCGGCGTTTGTTACCTGCGCGAATGGAACGACTGGATCGACAATCCCGAACTTGGCTCGATTGCTTTCCAGTTCGGCACGCGGCCCCTTTTGACGCATGAAAGTCCGATCCCGCAGGGGTGGAAGGACGCACTGCGCGATATCAAACCGGGTGACGTGCTGCTGCATCGCTTCAGCCCGACCGGATTCTATTCCTCGGCGGTCAAGAACCCGTTCCTCCTCAACCTTGAGGCGCGTAGCCAGCGGCAGATTCCCTACAGCCGGGTTGAAGCGGGCGAGCATACGGTCCAGCTTGATGTCGGGGTGAAGGGCAAGAACTTCTGGGTCACGCCCAAGGACCGGGACCGTGCGCGCCAATGGGCGACCGAGGGCCATACCGAGGCGCTCAAGACCCCGGACGATACCGTGGTCTTCGTCAGCCAGCAGGAACGTGCGACGATCCGTAAGGACCAGACCGATTGCATGGGCTGCCTGTCGCATTGCGGCTTTTCCAGCTGGAAGGACCATGACGACTACACCACCGGACGGCTCGCCGATCCGCGCAGTTTCTGCATCCAGAAGACGCTGCAGGACATCGCTCATGGCGATGATATCGACCAGAACCTGATGTTCGCTGGACATGCCGCCTACCGCTTCCGCGAGGACCCGTTCTACTCGAACAATTTTACCCCCACGGTGAAGCAATTGGTCGATCGTATCCTCACGGGCGATTGATCGATGTAAATCCAGCCCTGACGGCCTGCGAAGGGCAGGTTTTTATCCGGCTTCCAGTAGGCCCGGTTATCAGCCTGGTACCAATCATGCGTTGAAAATGCGGCGCCAGCCTTGCAGCGAAAGCGAGAGGGGGATTATGGCATTAACCATGAAGCGCCTTCTATTCACCATCGCACCTGCGATCCTCGTCGGGTTGTCCGCTCCTGCCGCCGCGCAGGACGCAGACGTGCCCTATTGGGCGAGCATCTCGGTCGAGGAAGTCAACATGCGCGTCGGGCCGGGGACCAAATATCCGGTCGAATGGGTCTATCGGCGTGAGGGGCTGCCACTGAAGGTCGTGCGGCTGATGCAGGGCTGGCGCCTGGTACAGGACCCGGATGGCGATCAGGGCTGGATCGTGGGCATTATGCTCACGCGAGAGCGGACGGCAATTGTCACCGGGAAGGGTGTGACGCCCATGCTTGATGAGCCGGGCAAGGGCGATCTGCGCTGGAATGTCGAGCCGGGCGTGATCGGCAAGCTGGGCGACTGCCGCGAGAATTATTGCCTGCTCGATGTCGAGGGGCATGTTGGCTGGGTGGCGGCCGATCGTCTCTGGGGCGAGGGCGAACCCTAGCTGTTACGATGTCAGCCCTGAGGCTCTGCAAATGGCTGCTTCACGTCCTTCCGGTGCTCACGACTAGAAAGGTCGCTGCGCTCCGGGTTACGAGAAACAGCCAATTTCGTTACCTCATCATCTGATTATCGAACACAGCTGGTCAGTCGCAAGAATGTCTCAGGCCAGCTCCACCGCGACAGCCGTTGCCTCACCGCCGCCGATGCACAGCGAGGCGATGCCGCGCTTCTTGCCCGCCGCCTTCAGCGCAGCGATCAGCGTCACGATGATCCGCGTGCCGCTGCACCCGATCGGGTGACCCAGCGCAGTGGCGCCGCCGTTCACGTTGATCTTCTCATGCGGGATGCCGATGTCACGCATCGCGAACATGGTGACGCAGGCGAAGGCTTCGTTCACTTCCCACAGGTCGACGTCGTCGATGCTCCAGCCGGTCTGGTCGAGCAGCTTATGGATCGCGCCGACCGGGGCGATGGTGAATTCGCTCGGTTCCTGCGCATGCGCTGCCACGCCGACAACGGTGGCGACGGGCGCTTTTCCCTTGGCATCGGCCACGCTCTTACGGGTCAGGATCATCGCCGCTGCACCGTCCGAGATCGAGGACGAGGTCGCCGCCGTGATCGTGCCATCCTTCGCAAAGGCGGGGCGCAATGTCGGGATCTTGTCGGGGCGGCCTTTGGCCGGACTCTCGTCCGTATCGACTGTCATCTCGCCCGTGCGGGTGCTGAAGGTCACCGGCACGACTTCGTCGGCAAAGGCACCGCTGGCGATCGCCGCATTGGCGCGTTCGAGCGAGGCGATGGCGTAATTGTCCATCTCTTCGCGGGTCAGCTGGTATTTATCAGCCATATCCTGCGCGAAAGTGCCCATCGCACGGCCCGCCTCATAGGCGTCTTCCAGACCGTCGAGGAACATGTGATCGTAGGCTGTGTCATGCCCGATGCGCGCGCCCGAGCGGTGCTTCTTGAGCAGGTAGGGTGCATTGGTCATGCTCTCCATCCCGCCCGCGACAACTACGTCGACCGTACCGCTGGCGAGGGCCTCGGCACCCATGATGACGGTCTGCATGCCGCTGCCGCACACCTTGTTGACAGTGGTCGCCTGTGCGCTCTTGGGCAGGCCGGCCTTGATCGCGGCCTGGCGGGCCGGGGCCTGGCCCAGACCGGCGGGCAGAACGCAGCCCATATAGACCCGGTCGATATCCTCGCCAGACACCCCGGCGCGCTCGACCGCAGCCTTCACCGCCGTGGCGCCAAGATCGGTTGCCGAAACCTCGGACAGGCTACCCTGCATCGCGCCCATGGGGGTACGCGCGTAAGAGAGAACCACGATGGGATCGGACGCATTGAGAATCGCCATTTGAAACGCCTTTCGGATATGGTTGTGTTCTAGGCCAAGCCGGATAGGTATGCCGTCAAAGTGACAATCGCAATGACTGCCGCAGCAATGATCCTGGCCTGTCGGGGTATGTGAAGATTTGTGCACTTGCGATATGCCTTTGGGGCCTTTAGGGCCCCTCGCGACCTCTAGTGGATGAGTCCAACTTGGTAGACCTACTCGAATATCTCCCGATTCTGCTGTTCCTTGGGATAGCTGTCGCCCTCTCGGCGCTGTTTGTCTTTCTGCCCATGGGGGTGTCGCGGCTGACCGGCTCGCACAATCCCGATGCCGAAAAGCTGAGCGAGTATGAATGCGGCTTTCCCGCGTTCGAGGATCCGCGCAGCCAGTTTGACGTGCGCTTTTACCTCGTCGCCATCCTGTTCATCGTGTTCGACCTTGAAGCGGCCTTCCTGTTTCCGTGGGCCGTCAGTCTCGAGTTCACCGGTTGGACGGGCTGGGTCGCGATGGTGGTATTCCTGGCCGAACTTGCGATCGGCCTTGCTTATGCGTGGAAGAAGGGAGCGCTCGAATGGGATTGAGCTCAGATCTTCCGGCGGCGGCACGCGGTGGCGAGATTCGCCAGCCCGATGCCGATTATTTCAATGCCCTCCAGACCGAGGTGAATGACAAGGGTTTCCTCGTCACCAGCACCGAGGACCTGTTCCAGTGGGCGCGCACCGGTTCGCTCTGGTGGATGACCTTCGGTCTCGCCTGCTGCGCGGTCGAGATGATCCACGTCAATATGCCACGCTACGACATGGAACGGTTCGGCGTTGCCCCGCGTGCCAGCCCGCGTCAGTCCGACGTGATGATCGTCGCCGGTACACTGTGCAACAAGATGGCCCCGGCGCTGCGCAAGGTCTATGACCAGATGTCGGACCCCAAATATGTGATCAGCATGGGTAGCTGCGCCAATGGCGGCGGCTATTACCACTATTCCTATTCGGTGGTGCGCGGCTGCGACCGCATCGTGCCGGTTGATATCTATGTGCCGGGTTGCCCGCCGACCGCCGAGGCGCTGCTCTATGGCGTGATGCAATTGCAGCGCAAGATTCGCCGTTCCGGGACGATTGAACGCTGATGCCTGTCCTGCACTCCGCCCCGAAATTTTCCGTCATCGACGGCATTGCCGACACTGTGTCGGCTGCGCTCGGCGCGATGCTCGTCTCGCTGAAGGAAGAGCATGGCGAAATCGTGCTGACCGTGCAGCGCGAGAGCATCGAGGATGCCCTGCGCCTGCTGCGTGACAATCACGAATACCAGCAGTTGATGGAGATTGCCGGGGTCGACTACCCGCAGCGGCCTGAGCGTTTCGAGGTTGTCTACATGCTGCTGTCGGTGACGAAGAACCATCGTCTCATGGTGAAGGTTGCGACTGACGAGGCAACGCCGGTCCCGACCGTCACGACGCTGTGGCCCAATGCGGGCTGGCTCGAGCGCGAAGTGTTCGACATGTACGGTGTGCGCTTCTCGGGCAATTCCGACCTCAGGCGCATTCTGACCGATTATGGTTTTGAAGGGCATCCCTTCCGCAAGGACTTCCCGCTCACCGGCTATACCGAACTGCGCTATTCCGAAGAGGAAAAGCGCGTGGTGTACGAGCCGGTCGAACTGGCCCAGGATTTCCGCAGCTTCGATTTTATGAGCCCGTGGGAAGGGGCGGATTACATCCTGCCTGGCGACGAGAAGGCGGCCACGCCGCCGGTCGACGTGCCGCAGACGACCGCCAAGCCTTCGCAGACGGGCGCGGGTGCCAAGGCCGATGAGAAGGCGGCGAAGGACACGCCTGCCGATCCTCCGGCGATGGCGAAGAAGGAGGAGGGCAAATGAGCTTCGTCGAAGACAAGGCCCTCACCACCACCGGCGAGGAAATCACCAATTATACGATCAATTTCGGCCCCCAGCATCCGGCCGCGCATGGCGTTTTGCGCATGGTCATGGAGCTGGACGGTGAAGTGATCGAGCGGATCGATCCGCATGTCGGCCTGCTCCACCGCGGCACCGAGAAGCTGATCGAGTATAAGACTTATCTTCAGGCGCTCCCGTATTTCGACCGGCTCGATTATTGTTCACCGCTCAACATGGAGCATTCCTACGTCCTGGCGATCGAGAAGCTGCTCAACCTCGAAGTGCCGATCCGCGCGCAATATCTGCGCGTGCTGTTCGCCGAGCTGAGCCGCATTTGCAACCACATGCTCAACATCGGCAGCCACGTCATGGACGTGGGCGCGATGACGCCGAACCTGTGGGTGTTCGAACTGCGCGAGGATTGCCTCAACTTCTTCGAGCGGGCCAGCGGCGCGCGCATGCACATGGCCTGGTTCCGCCCCGGCGGGGTGCATCAGGATGTGCCGCTCAAGCTGCTGACCGATATCGGCGACTGGGTCGATGGACGCCTGCCCGAATTGTTCGGCGATGCGATGAGCCTGGTCACCGACAACCGCATCTTCAAGCAGCGCAATGTCGATATCGCGGTGGTTTCCAAGGAGGACGCGCTGGCCTGGGGCTTCTCGGGTCCGATGATCCGCGCGGCGGGCATTCCATGGGATATCCGCAAGAGCCAGCCCTACGACGTCTATGACCGGATGGATTTCGACATTCCGGTTGGCACCAGCTCGGATTGCTATTCGCGCTTCATGGTCCGCATTCAGGAAGTTTACCAGTCGGCGCGCATCATCAAGCAGTGCCTTGCCGAAATGCCCGAAGGCCCGGTGGCCAGCGACGACCGCAAGATCGTGCCGCCCAAGCGCGGCGAGATGAAACAGTCGATGGAAGCGCTGATCCACCACTTCAAGCTTTATACCGAGGGCTTTCATGTGCCTGCGGGTGAGGTTTACGTGGCGACCGAAAGCCCCAAGGGCGAATTCGGCGTTTACCTCGTCAGCGACGGATCGAACAAACCTTATCGCTGCAAGATCCGCCCGACCGCTTTCTCGCACCTTCAAGCCATGGACATGATGTGCAAGGGGCACATGCTGCCCGATGCAACCGCCATCCTCGGCGCGATCGACGTGGTGTTCGGGGAGTGTGACCGGTGATCGCGCGCGAGCTGTTCATATTCGTCGCGGCATTTGCTGCCTTCGCTTCGGCAATCGCGGCCTATCTGGCGGCATTTCATGGCAGCGTGACGGTGAAAGAGGTTCTTTCGACTGCTTTTGCTGCCGTCATCGGCCTGTATGCGGGCCGCTATCTGGAACGGAGGCTGGCTCGTGGCCGCTAGACATATCGCTCCCGATACGCCCGAACTGCGCGCCGAGTGGGGCAGCTTCGCTTTCACCGATGCTTGGAAGGCGAAGGCCGACACGGCGATCAGGAAATATCCCGAAGGTCGCCAGAAATCGGCGGTCATGGCGCTGCTCGACTATGCCCAGCGGCAGGTCGGCGAAGTGACCAATACGCAAGGCTGGCTGCCGATCCCGGTGATGGAATATGTCGCGGCCTATCTCGACATGCCGATTATTCGCGTGGTCGAGGTCGCCAGTTTCTACACCATGTACAATCTGGAGCCTGTCGGCCGTTTCCACGTACAGGTCTGCGGCACGACGCCGTGTATGTTGCGCGGTTCGGACGAGATCATCGCCGCTTGCGAGAAGCGAGGGATGAAGAAGGGGCATATCTCGGCGGACGGGCTGTGGTCCTTCACTGAGGTCGAATGCATGGGCAATTGCGCTACTGCGCCGATGGTCCAGATCAATGACGACAATTACGAAGACCTGACCGCCGAGCGGCTCGACGCCGTGCTCGATGCACTGGCGCGTGGCGAACAGCCCAAGACGGGCACGCAGGAGCCCGGCCGTCATACATCCGAGCCCGTCGGTGGCCCGACCTCGCTCAAGGAAATGGTCAGCGAAAACCACGATTACCGGGGCGAGTGCTAATGGACCCCATCGTCACAGCCTTGGTCGCGGTCGTCCTGATCGCCATCGCCTGGAAGGTGTTCAAGGGCATCGTCAAGACGGTGGCGCTGGTCGCAATTCTGGCTGTGGCAGCTTTGTTCGTGTTCGGCGGAGGGATGCCCTGATGGACCTCATCAAACTCCGCAAGATTGCGCGCGCCATGCTCGCATTTGGCGCCACCGGGCTGATCGGCGGCGGCGTGGTCATTGCGCTTGGCCTGCCTGATCTGGGCGATATCGTTATGGTCGCAGGCGGCATTTCACTGCTGGTCGGGGCGCTGCTGCTGACGCGCACGCCGACCGGGGACAAGGACCCTAGCTGATGCTCGCTGATAAGGATCGCATCTTCACCAATGTCTATGGCTTCCAGGACTGGGGGCTGAAGGCCGCGCAGGCGCGTGGCGACTGGGACAATACGAAGAAGCTGATGGAAGTCGGTCAGGACGCCATCATCGACGAGATCAAGGCATCCGGTCTCCGCGGGCGCGGTGGTGCTGGCTTCCCGACGGGCATGAAGTGGTCCTTCATGCCGAAGGAAAGCGCGGATGGCCGCCCCAGCTTCCTCGTCATCAATGCCGACGAATCCGAGCCCGGCTCGTGCAAGGACCGCGAGATCATCCGCCACGATCCGCACAAGCTGATCGAGGGCGCACTGGTCGCCGGTTACGCGATGCGCGCGCGGGCCGCCTATATCTACATTCGCGGCGAATATATCCGCGAGGCCGAGACGCTGCAGGCTGCGATTGACGAGGCCTATGCGGCCGGTCTCGTAGGCAAGAATGCCAGCGGTTCGGGCTACGATTTCGACGTCTTCATGCATCGCGGCGCGGGCGCCTATATCTGCGGCGAAGAGACCGCGATGATCGAGAGCTTGGAGGGCAAGAAGGGCCAGCCACGCCTCAAGCCGCCATTCCCGGCGGGCGCGGGCCTCTATGGCTGCCCGACCACGGTAAATAATGTCGAGAGCATTGCGGTCGCACCCACGATCCTGCGGCGCGGCGCCTCGTGGTTCAGCTCCTTCGGGCGCGACAACAACAAGGGCACGAAGCTCTTCCAGATCTCGGGCCATGTAAACACGCCCTGCGTCGTCGAAGAGGCGATGAGCATCACTTTCGAAGAGCTGATCGAGAAGCATTGCGGCGG
>DDNW01000088.1:0-598 GCA_002341345.1 Erythrobacter sp. UBA2510 | reverse complement strand
GTGATGGACAAGTCGACCGACATTGTCCGGGCGATTTCGCGGCTGAGCTACTTCTACAAGCACGAAAGCTGCGGCCAGTGCACGCCGTGCCGTGAGGGTACGGGCTGGATGTGGCGCGTGATGGAGCGGCTGCGCACCGGCGAGGCGGCTGTCGAGGAAATCGACATGCTCCAGCAGGTGACCAAGCAGGTGGAAGGCCACACGATCTGCGCGCTGGGCGATGCCGCCGCATGGCCGATCCAGGGCCTGATCCGGCACTTCCGCCCGGAACTGGAACGCCGCATTGCGGAAGCAGGTAATATGGCGGAGGCGGCTGAGTAATGCCTAAAGTCACCGTAGACGGTCAGGAAATCGAGGTCCCCAACGGGGCGACCGTGCTGCAGGCGTGCGAGCTTGCCGGCAAGGAAATCCCGCGTTTCTGCTATCACGAACGCCTGAGCATCGCAGGCAATTGCCGCATGTGTCTGGTCGAGGTGAAGCCCGGACCGCCCAAGCCGCAGGCCAGTTGCGCGCTCCCGGCCACGGAAGGCCAGGAAATTCGCACCGACACGCCGATGGTCAAGACCGCGCGCGAAGGGGTGATGGAGTTCCTGCTCAT
>DDNW01000030.1:33227-33413 GCA_002341345.1 Erythrobacter sp. UBA2510 | reverse complement strand
GCCGGTTTCCCGCTCAAGGTCGGACGGCTCTCGCGCCTCGTTCCCGCCGCCGAGATGAAGGCCACACGCGATGGGCTGGCGGACGGCACGGTCGACATCGTTATCGGCACGCATGCGATCCTGTCCAAGAATACGAAGTTCAAGGACCTTGGCCTCGTCATCGTCGACGAGGAGCAGCGCTTCGGC
>DDNW01000030.1:32419-33069 GCA_002341345.1 Erythrobacter sp. UBA2510 | reverse complement strand
ACGTCAATCACAAGGAGAAGCTGAAACAGCTTCGCACCGACGTCCACGTGCTGACGCTGACGGCGACACCAATCCCGCGCACGTTGCAGATGGCGATGTCAGGCCTGCGCGAACTCTCGACCATCCAGACCCCGCCCGTCGACCGTCTGGCCGTGCGGACATACGTTATGGAGTGGGACGACATGGTGATGCGCGAGGCCCTGCTGCGCGAGCATCATCGCGGCGGGCAGAGCTTCATCGTCGTACCGCGCATTTCGGACATGCAAGCCTTGGCCGAATGGCTGCACGACCACGTCCCGGAGGTGAAGGTCGTTACCGCGCATGGCCAGATGGCCGCCAGCGAGGTGGAAGAGCGGATGAGCGCCTTCTACGAGAAGAAATACGAAGTGCTGCTCTCGACCACGATCGTCGAAAGCGGACTCGACATTCCCAGCGCCAACACGATCATTATACACCGCGCCGACCGTTTCGGCCTCGCCCAGCTCTATCAGCTGCGCGGGCGCGTCGGGCGCGGCAAGATTCGCGCCTATGCGTACCTGACCACCGAGAAGAACGTGGCCCTGTCCGAAGTCGCGGAAAAGCGTCTGAAAGTGCTTGGCGATCTCGATTCGCTGGGTGCAGGTTTCCAACTCGCCAGCCACGACCTCGAC
>DDNW01000030.1:22795-32227 GCA_002341345.1 Erythrobacter sp. UBA2510 | reverse complement strand
CGTGCGCATGGCGCTCTATCGCCGCCTGAACGAGGCAAAGGACAAGGCCGAGATCGAGGGCATGGCGGCCGAGATGATCGACCGGTTCGGCGAACTTCCCGCTCCGACGAAGAACCTCATTCGCCTGATCGAGATCAAGCATCAGGCGATCGCCGCCAATATCGCCAAGATCGATGTTGGTGCGCGTGGCACGCTGGTGAGCTTCCACCAGGACGACTTCCCCGATCCCGCTGGCCTGATCGCTTATGTGGAACGCTTGCAGGGCACGGCCAAGCTGCGGCCCGACATGAAGCTGGTTATCAACCGCGCATGGGGTGATCCGGATAGCCGCCTCAACGGGTTGTTCCAGCTGACCAAGGGCCTCTCGGCGATCGTCAGGAAAGCGCAGAAGAAAGCGAAGACGGCTTAACGCGCGACGAGCGCGAGCAATTCGTCTTCGCTCAGAGCACCGGCTCCGAAAAAGCCCTGCCACGCCGTGCATCCCTCGGCGATCACGAGGTCGCGCTGGTCCTCGCTCTCGATCCCTTCGGCAACTACCGCAAGGTTCAGCGCGCGCGCCATGGCGATGATCGCGCGCAGGATTTCCAGATCGCGGGTATCCTCGCCAACCCCTGCAATCATCGAGCGGTCGAGCTTCAGGCAATTGACCGGCAACTTCTTCAAATAACCGAAATTGCAGAATCCCGCGCCAAAGTCGTCGAGTGCCACCCCGATGCCGAGCGCACGGATACGCTTCAACCGTGCGGCGGGATTGTCGAGATCACGCATGACCTCCTGCTCGGTGATCTCCAGAGTCAGACGTGCCGGATCGCATTGCGTTTCCTCGAGCAACCCGGTCAGCGACGCGACGAAATCCTCTCGCGCCAGATCCTGTGCCGTCGCGTTGAAAGAAAGCTTCAGGTCATCGGGCCAGCGCGCCGCAGCGGTAAAGGCCATGATGCGCAGATGGTCGCCAAGAGCCTGCACCTGCCCGTTCGCTTCGGCGAGTGCAAATAGCGCCTCTCCAGCCATGTTTTGGCCAGCATCGTTCGCGGCCCCTTGCGGACTGCCCTGCCAACGAGCGAGCGCCTCGGCACCGACAATCGTACCGTCGAGCGAAAATTGTGGCTGGTAATGCA
This sequence comes from Erythrobacter sp. UBA2510, assembly GCA_002341345.1. Lineage (GTDB taxonomy): Bacteria > Pseudomonadota > Alphaproteobacteria > Sphingomonadales > Sphingomonadaceae > Alteraurantiacibacter. The sequence goes on along the minus strand of DDNW01000030.1, from coordinate 31,109 downwards.
GGCGAATCGCGCCGTTCTCCATCGCTGCGGCCAGCGCGTTGGCGCTCCCTTCCAGCTCAGGATTGCGGCGATCCTCCGTCAGGCGGCGTTCCATCATTTGTGCGACTCTTTCATTGGCACTCCCTTGCCCCCGCATTCGGCACAGGTCATGCGCTGCGTTGCACGCGTTGCAAATCGAGACGCCGAGCCATAGGTTGCGCGCGAGGGGCCCCGATCGGGGCTAAGGAGCGGACCTATGAATGTGGCTGGATCGGTGAAGGCAGCGCAGAAACTGGCGCTGGTGCCCGGTACGAGCGAACGCGCGCTCGAGACCGCCCATGCGCTGCGCGATGCCTGCGACTGGGTTCCGCTCGAACAGGCCGACATCGCGATCGTGATCGGCGGCGATGGCACGATGCTCGATACGCTGCATTCGATGATCGACAACGGACGCACGATTCCGGCCTATGGGCTGAACCTGGGCACTGTCGGTTTCCTGATGAACCGGTACGAAAGACGGCTCGATCTGAACCGCAGGCTGGCGAAGGCGAAACCAGTTGCTGTCTCGCCGCTGCTGATGGATGCGCGCACCAGCGACGGGCGAAGCTGCAAGAGTTACGCCATCAACGAGGTCAGCCTGCTGCGCGAAACGCGTCAGACGGCCAAGATCGAGATTTCGGTGAATGACCGGGTGCGCATCAAAGAACTGGCGTGTGACGGTGTATTGCTGGCGACACCCGTAGGTTCGACGGCCTATAATTACTCGGCCAGTGGTCCGATCCTGCCGCTCGATTCCTCGGTGCTGGCGCTGACCCCGATCAGTCCGTTTCGCCCGCGTCGCTGGCGCGGGGCGATTCTGCCCGACCGCATGCGGGTGACTTTCCGCATTCTCGAACCCGGCAAGCGCCCCGTATCCGCCGTCGCGGACCAGAAGGAACTGCGCGACGTAGCCGAGGTGCATATCGCGGTTGCGCCCGAAATCTCGATGACGCTGCTGTTCGATCCAGGCCATGCGCTGGACGAGCGGATAGTGGCCGAACAGTTCGCTTTCTGACGCGGTACAAAAGACATTTCAGCCCTCTCTTGCCAAAGCCGAAAAGCCCCCATATAGGCGCTCACCTGCCTTCGGGCTGCTCCCCGATAGCTCAGCGGTAGAGTAGGTGACTGTTAATCACTTGGTCGTTGGTTCGAATCCAACTCGGGGAGCCATTTTCCACCCATCGTCATCATCCCGGTCAGGATAGCGCCCGTTTTCGGGGTTGCCGCGCTCAGCCCGGCTTGCGGAAACGCAGCGCGAATTTCTCGCTGACGCCTACCGTCACTTCGCCGGGGCGAATGTCCTTGGGATCGGCCGGATTGGCGAGCACATCGCTGTTCGCCTCGAGCGCGAAGCCGACCCCGATCACCTGTTCGGTCACCGCGGCCGGGTCGATCCGATGGATGGTATTGGTGGCAGCGAGACCGGTGCCGGGCGCCGAATGGTCCTCGACGAAATAGATGCCACCCGGCTTCAGCGCATTAAAGGCCCACGTATTGGAGGCCGCGACATTGGCATTGGCGAAGTCGTGATAATTCTCGGTCGTCCAAACCAGATCGACCGGCTCGGGCAATTGGAGGGTCGCATAGTCCTCGGCCACCAGAACGATCACATTGCCGTATTCCTCGGCGAGCGCGTAATAGGCAGCCATCCGGTCGGGGTTGCGGGCCGTAAACGCGGATTGCAGCGCATAGACCTTGCCCTCCGGCCCGACCGCCTCGGCCAGTATGCGCGTATAATAGCCACCGCCCGGTGACATTTCGGCAACCACCATGCCAGGCTTTACCCCGGCGAAGCTGACGATCTCATACGGTTTGCGTGCCTCGTCACGCTCGACATCGGTCGCGGGACGGCGCGAATCCGCCACGGCCAGCGCGATCGGATCGGCAGGCGCTTCAGGCTGACCGTAGGTCGTGGCGCAGGACGCGAGCAGGCTGGCGGCGAAAACGGCGAAAAACGGACGCGTCATGGCGTATCTCCCCTGTTGAGGAAGAGAAAGCTAACCCGACTTCGCCCGCCTGCCCATAGCGTCATGAGCCGCGATACAATTTGTTACTCTCTGCGGGCGGCGGTGCCAGCCTGCAAATGTATCAATGCAACCGAAACCCAAGTCAGGCCGCGCCGTGGCAATGCTTGTACTTGTTACCCGACCCGCACGGACACGGCGCGTTACGACTGATTTCCATATCCTTGAACGGATTGTCGCGCACCGCACCGCCCGGGCCGGCCTCGGCCATGGGCGAGCCTGCCAGCGCACCAAACAATGCCGGGCGCATCGCTGAGCCGTCATTGTCGTCCGAATTATCACGGCCTGTCAGCGGATCAATGTGGCCGGTCAGGAATTCGGGCAGTTCGGGGAGCGGCGGCGGCGCGACCCGCTCAATCCGCAGCTGGTGCGCCATCAGCATGCGGGTAACTTCTTCGCGCAGCGAAGAGAGCATGGTCTCGAACAGGTCGAAGGCCTCGCGCTTATATTCGTTGATCGGCTGCTTCTGGGCATAAGCGCGCAGGAACACGACCTGACGCAGCGCGTCGAGTGTCGCCAGATGCTCTTTCCAGTGATGGTCGAGCTGACGCAGCAGGATGCTCTTTTCGACCCGGCGCCAGATGCCCGGTTCGAATTCGGCGACCTTGCCTTCCATGTGCTCGTCGGCAAGCGCCTGCAGACGCTCCTCGATCAGCTCGGGCTCGACCGCCTCTTCCTGCAGCCAATCGTCGATCGGGGGCTGCAAGCCAAGCACACCCGCAACACGTTCTTTCAGACCCTCTATATCCCACTGCTCCGGGTAGGAGCCCGGCGGGCAGGCTTCGGCGACGATGCCGTTGATGGCGTCACGGCGCATATCCTCGACGACGTCATCGACGGTCTCGGAATCCATGATCTCGGCGCGCTGTTCGTAGATGACCTTGCGCTGGTCGTTCATCACGTCGTCGTACTGCACGACCTGCTTGCGGGTCTCGTAATTGCGCGCTTCGACCTTCTTCTGCGCCGTCTCGATCGCTTTCGAGAGCCATTTGGACCCGATCGCCTCCCCATCTTCGAGATTGGCGTTCATCATCTTGGCGAAGAGCGTGTCCGGACCAAAGATGCGCAGCAGATCGTCTTCGAGGCAGAGGTAGAAGCGTGACAGGCCGGGGTCGCCCTGACGGCCAGAGCGGCCGCGCAGCTGGTTGTCTATCCGGCGCGATTCGTGACGTTCGGTGCCGAGCACGAACAAACCACCGGCTTCGAGTACGCGCTGCTTCTCCGCCGCGATCTCGGCCTTGATCCGGGCGATGGCCTCGTCGCGCTGCGGCCCTTCTTCCATGTCGCGCAATTCGTCCTCGATCCGGAATTCAAGATTGCCGCCGAGTTGAATGTCGGTGCCGCGCCCCGCCATGTTGGTCGCAATGGTGACCGCGCCGATGCGACCGGCCTGCGCGACGATATGCGCTTCCTGCTCGTGCATGCGGGCATTCAGGACGGCGTGCTTGACCCCTTCCTTGTTGAGGAAGTTGCTGAGCAGTTCGGACTTCTCGATGGAGACGGTGCCGACCAGCACCGGCTGCCCGGTTTCGTGCTTCTCGCGGATCGACCGGGCGATGGCCTGGAACTTGTCCATCGTGTTCTTGTAGAACACGTCTTCCTCGTCGATGCGCTGGACGGGCACATTGGTCGGAATTTCGACCACGTTGAGCTTGTAGATGTCCCAGAATTCCGCCGCCTCGGTCGCCGCCGTGCCGGTCATGCCCGAGAGCTTGGGATACATGCGGAAATAGTTCTGGAAGGTGATCGAGGCGAGCGTCTGGTTCTCCGGCTCTATCTTCACGCCTTCCTTCGCCTCGACCGCCTGATGCAGGCCGTTCGACCAGCGGCGCCCGTCCATCATGCGGCCGGTGAATTCGTCGATGATGACGACCTTGTTGTCCTTGACGATGTAGTCGGTATCGCGGCGGAACATCACGACCGCGCGCAGCGCCTGGTCGAGGTGGTGGACGACCTGGGTGTTCTCGATGTCGTAAAGGTTGTCGCTTTCGAGCAGGCCCGCGGCGACGAGGCGCTTCTCGACCTCCTCGACCCCGTCCTCGGTCAGCTGAACGTTGCGGCTCTTCTCGTCCTTCTCGTAATATTCCTCTTCCAGCCCCTTCACGATCGCATCGAGCGCGACGTAAAGCTCGCTCTTGTCGTCAGTCGGGCCGGAGATGATCAGCGGGGTGCGCGCCTCGTCGATCAGGATGGAATCGACCTCGTCAACGATGGCGAAGTTGAAGGGGCGCTGCACCATCTGGCTGCGCTCATGCTTCATGTTGTCGCGCAGATAGTCGAAGCCGAATTCGTTATTCGTGCCATAGGTCACATCGGCGGCATAGGCCGCGCGGCGCTCTTCCTCGGGCAGGTTCGGCACGATCACGCCCACTGACAGGCCGAGAAAGCGGTGGATCTGCCCCATCCACTCGGCGTCACGGCGAGCGAGATAGTCGTTTACGGTGATGACGTGGACGCCCTTGCCCTCGATCGCATTGAGATAGGTGGCGAGCGTCGCCACCAGCGTCTTGCCCTCGCCGGTCCGCATTTCGGCGATCTCGCCGCGATGGAGCACGATGCCGCCGACCATCTGCACGTCAAAGTGACGCATGCCAAGCACGCGGCGCGAAGCCTCGCGCACGGTGGCGAAAGCCTCGGGCAGCAGATCGTCGAGCTTGGCGCCCTCTTCCAGCTTCTTGCGGAACTTGATCGTTTGCGCCTGCAGTTCGCCGTCGGAGAAATCCGCCAGCTGCTCCTCGAGCGCGTTTACGCGGGCGACAATCTTGTCGATCGAGCGGACGTAACGGTCATTGGAGCTGCCAAAGAGCGACTTGGCAATCGTCTGCCACATGGGAAAATCCTGTCAGTATATGGGAGGAGTTGCGCGCAAATCCGTGCGGTAACTCGAAAAATCAGCGACGAAGGGCAGGCCGCAGCCTATTCGTGGGCGCGGTCGACCTGCAGGCGGACGGCAGGGGCAAAGCCCATCGCAACCGCGCCGCACCTGGCGGTACGCAAGACGGTTTCGCCGTCATCGCGTTTGGGTTCGCTGATGCCGACCAGCATCGCGGTCGTGCAGGCAGAGGCGCGCTCGCTGGTCGCGCTCGCCTCGACGCCCGTGTCCATGCGCGCAGCCTGCACCGGCTCCACCAGGGAGACGAAGCTGACGAAAACCGCCATAAGAGTGAGGAGACGACGAACCATCGGGAGGGTGATATAGGCATGCAGACCCTAAAGGTCCATTGCTAGTGATGGAGTTTGCCCGCTTGTACCCACTCTAGTCAGCCAGCGGTTCGACTTGAACTGTCGCAGTGTTGGTGATCTTGACCCGGACGGGATTCCCCTCCTCGTCCAGCGCCGGTTCAAAAACAGTCAGACTTCCGGGGCCGGTTTTCGGGCATTTCCAGCCTGTTCGCGCGACGAAACCTTCGTCTCCGCTAACATTGCAATCGTAAATCTTCCCGTCTTCGCCCACTGTAAAAACCATCTTTGCTTCCGCTGGTATGGGCTGCGGCTGCGTGTATTGACCATCCGGAAAAGCGAAGACTACGTTTGAGCTGTATCGCGATGCGACCGGCTTCCCGTCGTCATCTAGGGCTGGGCTGAATTGCGCCCGCTCCATCATTCGCTGACAAACTATTTCGTCCATCGCAGCCTGTCCGCTGGTCCGGCTTATGAGGCATCGGGTGACCAGGCCTTGCTCGTCGACGTCAAGGACAAAACCTACGTCGCCTTCGATCTCGGCCTTCCAGAGCTCACGAGGCCAATCTTCACCCGTGACCCAAGTGGCGGGGTTGGTGATTGGCTCAGGCTTGGGTGAATCCACCGGCGACTCCTCAACACTCTGAGCGAATAACGGTGACGAGATAAGGGCGAAGCCAAAAAAGAGGCTGGAAACTCTTGAAATCATGCTCAGACAATAACGCACTTTGCCTACAGCGCAACTTACCCGCATGGGAAGAGTGGCGCCGATATTGCTGACCTCCGAGCCCTCGCCTAAGGGACTTTCATGGATCTCGAACGCTCTCCGCTTGCCTTGCCCTTTCCCGAAATGCCGCGCATCGCGGGCGTGACGCTGCGCGTGGCGCGGGCGCGCTACAAGAACTGGGACCGGTGCGACCTCACCTACGCCGAATTGGCCGAGGGAACTGCAGTCGCTGGCGTATTCACCAAGAACGTCTGCTGCTCGACCGAGGTCGAAATGGGCCGCGAACAGGTACAGGCGGGCCGTGCGCGGGCACTGATTGTCAATGCGGGTAATTCCAACGCCTTTACCGGCTATCGCGGACGTGAGGCGGTGGAACAGATCATGGAACAGGTCGCCGGCCATCTCGGTTGCCCGACCAGCGAAGTGTTCGTCTCCTCGACCGGCGTGATCGGCGTACCCCTGCCCAAGGACAAGGCACGCGAAGGCGTGCGCGCGGCGCTCACCGCAGATGAGTGTTCGTGGGAAGATGCAGCGCTAACTATCGGAACAACGGATACCTTTGCCAAGGGCGCAACTGTCGCAGCCATGCTGGGCGATACGCGGGTGACGCTCAATGGCATCATCAAGGGCAGCGGCATGATCGCGCCCGACATGGCGACGATGCTCGGCTATATCTTCACCGATGCTGCCGTCGAACCGGCCTTCCTCCAGCGATGCCTGTCCGCCGCAAACCTCGAAAGCTTCAGCTGCATTACGGTAGATTCGGACACCTCGACCAGCGACACGGTACTTGCCTTTGCGACCGGCAAAGCGGGCAATTCGCCGCTCGCCAGTTTGGACGACCCGGGCGCGGATGCCTTCATGGCGGCCATGCAGGACATCTGCCGTCAGCTCGCCCACCTCGTGGTGCGCGACGGCGAAGGGGCGCAGAAATTCATCGGTATCGCGGTCAGCGGCGCCGTGAGTGACGAGAGCGCGCGCCGGGTCGGCCTCGCCATTGCCAATTCCCCGCTGGTCAAGACCGCCATTGCCGGAGGAGACGCCAATTGGGGCCGCGTGGTCATGGCCGTGGGCAAGGCGGGCGAACCGGCCGACCGCGACAGGCTTTCGATCGGCTTCGGCGGTATCTGGGCCGCGCGCGACGGCCTGCCTCTGCCCGATTATGACGAGGCACCGGTGGCCAAACATCTCGCAGGTCAGGAGATTGACATTGTGGTTGACCTCGGCCTGGGCGAAGGTCGTGCGACCGTCTGGACCTGCGACCTGACGCACGGGTACATCTCGATCAACGCGGATTATCGCTCATGACCATGCTCGACCGCGAAATGCTCGCCCTGATGCGCGAAGTGACGGACAAGGCGATCCTGCCACGCTTTCGCAATCTGAAAGACGGCGAGGTCGAGGACAAGGGCGGTAACGATCCGGTCACTGTGGCCGACAAGGAAGGCGAGGAATTGCTCGCCGCCGGCCTGGCCAGGCTCGACCCATCGCTGGCCTTCGTCGGCGAAGAAGGCGTCCATGCCGATCCCAAGGTGCTGGAAGGGCTCTCCGGCTCGTGCTGGATCGTCGATCCGGTGGACGGCACACGCAACTTCGCCCATGGCGAGCCGCCATTCGGCATATTGATCGCGCGCGCCGAAGGCGGCATCGCGCAGTCAGGCTGGATCTTCGATTGCCTGAGCGGGCGCTTCTGTGCCGCGCATCTGGGCGGCGGCGCGTTCGTGGACGGCGAGCGGATCGCCGTGCGCACCACCGGCCAGACGCCGCCGGTCGCAGCCCTGTCGATGATCTTTATGCGCTCGGAACGGCGCAGCGCCGTGCGCGAGAACATCGCCCCGCATTACAGCCTGGTCGACATCCCCTATTGCTGTGCCGAGCAATATCCGCGCCTCGGCCTTGGAGAGAACGATGTCGCTTTGTTCCAGCGGACTTACGCCTGGGACCATGCGGCAGGCGCGCTGTGGCTCAACGAGGCGGGCGGCAAGGCCGCGCGGATTGACGGTTCGACCTACCGGGTGGACGAGGTCGAGCGAACCGGCCTCGTCGCGGCCTCCAGCCCGGCGATTTTCGAGGATATGGCTGCGCGGCTCGCGCGGCTTCGGGGCGAAGCAGCCTGAACTTAAAGCTCCGCTTCGATCCAGCCCTTGAGCGCGCTCTTTGGCGCAGCACCAAGCTTCTGGGCCACCGGCTTGCCGTCCTTGAACAGCACCAGGAAGGGGATCGACTGGACACCCATCTGGCCCGGAACCTCGGGATTTTCCATGATGTCCATCTTGGCGATGGTCACCTTGTCGCCCAGCTCTTCGCTCAGTTCTTCCAGTGCGGGTGCGATCATCTTGCACGGGCCGCACCATTCGGCCCAGAA
>DDNW01000030.1:18799-22760 GCA_002341345.1 Erythrobacter sp. UBA2510 | reverse complement strand
AATCGACCAGGACGGGCTTGTCTGCATCGAGCACGTCGGACTGAAAGCTGGCATCGGTGACGGTCTTGGTAGCCATGGTCATGTCTCCTGTTACGAAGCTGTATCTAATGGCTCGATGCTATTGGGCAATGGCTGAGCCCGACAAGCTTTCCTGCTTATCCGCAAATCCGGGCTTGTTCGCCGCCAGGATATGGGTGGGGATGACGATCAGGCGGGGCACCTGCGTGTAGAGCACCACGGCCTCCACCCTCTTGCCGGGAAAGATCACCTCCAGTGCGGCGGCATAGGCGCCCATCTGGCGGATCGTCGATTGCGGCATCTGCGACAGATCGGCAGGCGGGCGGCGCGCGGTCTTGAAATCGGCAACGAGCACGCGGTTTTCCTCGACCAGCAGCCGGTCGGCGGTGCCCGCGATCACTTGCCCGCCCACGGTCGCGGCCAGCGGCACCTCCGCCAGAGCCGCTGGGCCGAACAATTCCGCCCACTCGGGCTCGGACAACACGACCATCGCACGGGCTAGAATCTCTTCACGCGCAGATTCGCCCATGTCGTTCGCCTGTCTTGCGAGCCATGCCCTCGCCCGTTCATCGCGCAGATCCGGCGGAATATCGGGCAGGCGTTCGAGCAAGGCGTGAATCAGTACGCCGCGCCGGGCAGCAATCGCCAGCTCATCAGGCGCCAGCGGCGGGTCGGCTCCCTTGTCCTCTCCGACAGAAGACGGAGCGAGGGGCTTGGGCGGGCGCGGTTCCTCGCCCACTGGCCGGGTGGCCCAGTCGGGCAGGACAAGCGGGATCGGCAACTCCTGCTGATCCGCGCGGGCAACTGCCGTCGCGCGTTCGCCGCGCTCCTTGCGCATGCCCCAAACGGGATCGTCCAGTTCGTCGCCTATGAACAGCGGCGCCAGCCGCGCATACCAGCTATCTGGTGCAGGCCCTTTCTTCTGCTCCTGCGCACCCAAAGCCCCGCCGATAAAAAGCGCCTCCTCAGCGCGTGTCATCGCGACATAGAGCAGTCGCCAGTGCTCCTGCCGTTCCTCTTGCGAGGCGCGCGTTTCGGCTTCGCCAATTCGCCCGACCTTTTCGGCAGAGCGCAGGTCCGGCAACGGCAGAGTGCGGCCACCACCACCCGGCAAATCCTCGGCCAGTTCCAGCCCGCGCGTCGGCGAGCGGTCGGGGTCGCCCGTGGCATCGGCGAGAATCACGATCGGCGCCTGCAAGCCCTTTGAACCGTGGACCGTCATCACCCTGACGAGGCCAGCATCGCCATCGGGCTCCCGCTTCAGCTCGCCCTCGCCAGCATCGAACCAGCTGAGAAAACCCTGCAGGCTCGGCGTATGCGCGCTGGCATATTGCGAGGCGGCGGTGAGCAATTCGTCGAGCGGATCGTTCGCCTCGCGTCCCAGTCTGGCCACGAGGTTGCGGCGCCCGTCCCACGGCCCCGTCAATATCCAGTGCAGCAGCGCCTGTGGCGGCTCGAAATCGGCGCGCGCGAGCAGATCCCGCAACATGGCGACGACGCGTTGCGGCTCAGCGGTACCCAAGTCACGCAGATGGTCCCACAGCCCGCGCTTCTCGGGGCGGTAGCCATATTCGAGCAGCTGTTCCTGGCTCCACCCGATCAGCGGCGAAACGAGCACGTTCGCAAGGCTCAAATCATCCCTCGGCTGCACCGCAAAGCGCAGGGCCGCGAGCACGTCCTTCACCGCCAGCGGCGCGCCTAGCCGCAACCGGTCGACGCCCGCAACCGGAATGCCTGCTGCATGCAGCCGCGCGACGATCAGCCCGGCCAGTTCGCGGCGCTTGCGCACGAGCACCATGATATCGCCGGGCCCGGCATTGCGCTTCTCGCCCCGATTCAGCGGAAATCCGGTATGGAGCCATTGCCTTACCTGCGTGGCGAGGCGGTCGGCCATGATCCGCTCGGGCGTGGAAACCCAGCCCTCCTCGCCTTCATCGTCGTCACCATCGGCTGCGCCGGTAACAGGCTGCCACAATCCGACGAGGCCGGGCGCAGAGTAACCCTTGTGCGGCTCCGGTTCGCGGTCCAACCCGATATTCTCGTGGCCAATCGCGCCAATCGCTTCATCCACGAAATCCAGCACGGGCTGCGCGCTGCGATAGGACCGCCCGAGGTCGAGATCGACCAGTTCACGCGCCTCGATGTTCTCGCGCAAAATCTGCGCATTCTCGGCGCGGGCGCGCAGCAATTCGGTGTAGCGCCTGCGGGCGGCAGCGAAATTCTCCGGACTGGTGCCCTGAAAGCGGAAGATCGCCTGTTTGTAATCGCCGACCACGAAGATCGTACGCAGCACATCGCCGTGCTGGCCGAGGCCGGAGAAGAAATCGTCGGTCAGCGCGTCGACGATGGCCCATTGCGCCTCGTTCGTGTCCTGCGCCTCGTCCACCAGCACGTGATCGAACCGCCGGTCAAGCTTGAAGCGGATCCAGTCGCCCAGCCCCTCGGTCTTGAGCAAACCGGCGGCCTTGCGGATCAGATCGTCGAAATCGGCCAGCCCCTCACGCGATTTCGCCTCGTCCCAGGCGAGCGCGAACTTGCGCCCGACTTCCAGCGCCGGGGTGACGAAATCGACAAGGTCCAGCAGCGTAAGCTGGGCAATGATCGCATCGAATTGTACGCGTAGCCGCTCCGCCGCGCCACCTATGTCCGGATCGTGCTTTTCCAGGCTGGTAAGCGCGCGCACTTCGCCCTTCTGCGTGAACAGGGCCTTCACCAGATCGCCCAGACCCGTAAGCCGCGCCGCCGGTGATGCGGCGCGCCATGACCCGATGGCGTCAAGGCAGTCCCCGGCGGTCTTGGTGCCCCAAGAGCGCAGCGCCTCGGCCCATTGTTCGAGCGAGGCGATGTCCATCGCCTGATCTGCGCACAGCGCCGCGATACCTTCGCGCGTCGTATCGGCAGGCAGGCCCAGCAATTGCATCACACGCCCGCGCATCGGCGGTTGCAGCGCGCCATTGCCGAACCACGCCTCGTGCGCGAGAGCACAGCGCATGAGCCAGCTACGCGCGGCATCCGGGCCCATCCGCTTGGAGAGCATTTCGAGCGCGGCAATCGCCCCGGCATCATGGGTCCGCTCCCATTCTACCAACAACTCGGCCAGCACGCGGTGCGCCAGCAGGTCGCGGTCGCGATCCTCCATGGCTTTCGTGCCGGGCAGCATGCCCGCTTCATCCGGAAAGGCGCCGAGCAGGAATTGTGCGAAGGCGTGAATCGTGTCGATCCGGAGCCCGCCGCCAGGACAATCGAGCACGCTGGCAAACAAAGTGCGCGCATGGGCGCGCGTCGCGGGATCGTTGGGCGCGCCAATGGCGATGAGATCGGCGGCAAGCGCCTCGTCCTTCATCCGCACCCAGCCCGCCAGCACTTCGTTCACTCGGGTGGCCATTTCCGCCGCGCCTGCCTTGGTGAAGGTCAGGCACAATATCTGTTCGGGGCGCACGCCGGGGCGCAGCAACAGGCGCAACACGCGCGCGGAGAGAACCTGCGTCTTGCCCGTCCCCGCCGAGGCGGAGAGCCACACGCTGTCGCGCGGATCGACCGCACGCGCCTGGTTGTCCTTGAGCGGATGGACCCTGGCGCTCATCCGTCCTGCTCCCGCCCGAGCCATTCCTCGAGCCGCATCAGCTGGTCGTAGGTGTTGTAGACCTTGGCATCGGGGTTGAGCCGCGCGGTGAAGCCCTCGGTGCCCAAAATCCAGCGGCTGAGTGCATCGTCGAGGAAGGCCTGCGTCTTGGGCAGAAATTCCTCGGGCTCGATGCCGCTGCGCTTCTTGCCAATCTTCAGAGGCGTCGTGACATAACCGAAGCCCGTCTCGCTATCGGTATTCTTGCCCAGCGACCAATATTCGAACGTCTCCGGCGCGCCCTCCAGCGGCCCGAACGCACCCGCCTTTGCCATCAGGCCGAGCGTACCCAATTGCAGCGCATAGCCCGCCTCGACCTCG
>DDNW01000030.1:14898-18716 GCA_002341345.1 Erythrobacter sp. UBA2510 | reverse complement strand
TAATCGACAATGGCGAGCGTCCCGTCGGCGAGCCGGTCGATCCGGTCTGCCTTGCCTTTGATCTCCACCCCGCGATGCTGCATCATGCCCTCTGTCTCGAACAGCACGGGCTTGCGCGAAGGATCGGCGGCGATCTGCCCCGCTACCCATTCGAGCGCGGCGAGCAGACGCGGCTTCCACAGCGCGCGCATCAGCGGATGTGCGCCCATCGCCTGCAAATGCCGCTCTGCAAGTGCCGCCAGTTCGCCCTTCCCCTCATGCCAGTCCTGCAGGATCGCATGGGCGAGCGTGCCCTGCCACGCGGCGCTGGGCTCGGCATCGAGCGGGTCGAGTTCTTTGAGACGCAATATGCGCGCGGCATAGAATTGGTACGGGTCCGAGCGAAGCCGGTCGAGCGCGGTCACGCTGAGCGAGACGTGTCTTTGTTCGGGCGACGGTTTGGGATCGGGCCGGACATAGGCCGCAGCGGGCGGCGCATCGCCCAACGCCGCGGCCAGCTTGGGCATTTGCGTTTCGACGTAGTGCTCAAGCAGATCGCTGCCGAGCAGCGCGCGCACCCGCAACAGAAAGCGCGAAGGGATCGCCGGGCCGCCCGCATCGCGCCGCGCGCGGGTGAGCACGACCTCAGGGGCACCGAGCGCACCGGCAAGGTCGTGCGCGGCCAGCCCGATACGGTAGTCTGCCCCCGGCACGCCCAGCGCGCGTAGCACCGGCGGGGCGAGCAGTGCCTCACCGCCCGAGGCCGGTGGCCATGTTCCTTCGTTCAGCCCCGCGCAAATCACGAGATCGGCACGGGTCATGCGCCCTTCAAGCAGGCCGTAGATTGCGATACGCGGATGGCCGCCCCATGGCGGGCGGACCGCGACGCGCTCCATCGCCTCGCGCAGGGCGACGGGCAGGTCTTCGGCAGCAAGCGCCGCCCCGACTTCGCCAGCATTGAGGCGCAAATCCTCGACGAAAGCGGCCAGCGCGCGCCCATCCTCGCGCGCCCACAGCGCCACGCCACACAGCGCTTCACCCGCGAGGACCAGCGCATCGAGCCGGTCGGCCAGCGATGTTGGCGCTGCCTCGTCGCACAGCGGCGCGAGAACGGGGAACACCTCCTCCTCCCACCAAGTGCCGACCCTGGCCTTGCGCGCGATCTCGGCCAACGGTGCGAGCCCCGGCTGCGGGCGCGGCCCACGCAAACGCAATTCCAGCGCCCGCACATTGTCGAGCCATGTATTGCGACCCTCGCCGCTCTTCACCAGGGGGTGCGACAGCAGCGCCATCAGCGAGACCGGCGCGGCGCCCTCTGGCCCGAGTTCGGCCAAAGCCAAGAACAGCCTGCCCGCCGGGGTCGCCGAGAGAGGCTGGCCGCCAGTATCGTCGGCGGCAATGTTCCAGCGGCGCAAATGATGGACGACGCGTCCCGCCAGTTCACGGTCGGGCGTGATGATTGCGACGCGCTTTTCCGGCACCTCCAGCGCCTCGCGCACCAGCAGCGCAATGGCCTGCGCCTCCGCTTCCGCATTCGCGCTTTCGATCAGCCTGACGCCCGTCAACCGTCGGCTCTTGGCGGGCAGATCGACCCAGGCGCGGCTCGCCCTGGGTGGCAGGAACAGGCTGGAGATCGCATGGCTGCGCTCGGGCGGCCCCTTGCCCAGCCCCGCGCGGTGCCACGGCTGCACCTCTGCACGCGACACGCCCATGCGGTTGAGCAGCAGCTTCAGATGGTATTGCGGATGGGTGACGGCATCGTCGCGGGCAAAGGGCTGGTCAGCTTCCGGCGAACCGGCGGCACCGAGTTCGTCCCACACATCCGCGCCCATCGACAGGTCGAGGTCGGGCAGGATGACCGCGCCATCGGGCAATTCGCTGACCTGCCGCAGCAGCGCCGCCAGCGCGGGGGCGGCGCTGGTGACGCCGGCCGCGACGAAGGGCGTTGCGGGCGGATTGGCCCTGAGCCGTTCCGCTGCGGCGCGGAACAGCAGATTGCGCCGCGTGGCCGAGTCGCATTCACTACGCGCCTCCAGTTCGGCCAGCCATTTCAGCTGGACCCGCGCGAATAGCCGAAGCGAGCGCTGCCAGTGCTCGGCCAGATCGCCAGTCAGGTCGAGCACGGCATCGGCGAGCAGGCTTTCCGGCGCGATCTCCTCGGCCAGCAAGCGATCGAAGGCCCTGCCCATCTCGAAGGCGAGGCGCAGCAAGGCGCTCCCCCTCGGCGCATCCTGGCCCATTTCTTCCCCGATCAACTGGGCGAGCCGGAGCCAGCGCCGCGTCGGCGAGGCGGCGGGCGGGATCGCCTCTCCCGCGCCCAGACTGTCGAACAGCGGGCCGAGCCTTTCGTCGAGATCGAGATCGCCGACCATGACCATGCGCGGGAGCAGCAGGCCACTTGTACCCGTCTCCCCCGAATGACGGATAAAGGCCTCGGTCACCGTGCGCGCGGCGCGCGAACTGGGCAGCAGCAGGGTCAGGCGGGCAAGGCCGAAACCGTCTTCGGCGTAGCGCGGGACCAGCCCCGCGACCAGCGCATCGGCAAAGCCGCGATGCGCGGCGATCGAATAGACTTGCGGGTGACCTAGAAGCACTAGCTCTCGGCCAGCGCGGCCGCCGTCGGCGCAATAGCCTGAGGGGTGCCGACCTCGAACCACTCGCCAGAAAAAGCGTGGCCATACAGGCGGTCTTCGGCGATGGCGCGATCCCATAGCACATTGGTCGAGAACGGCCCCTCCGGCGCATCGCGCAGCAGGCGCTTGGCGACGATCTGGATGCCGGTGAAGATAAAGGGCGCGACCCGTCCGGGCCTGCGCCGGGTCAACCGCCCGCCACCGCTCATGTGAAAATCGCCCTTGCCGCGAAAATTCATCGCGCGCTTGTGCGGGACGAGCAGCAATAGCGCGTCCATCTTGTCCGGGTCCCAGACCTGCGAGAGTTCGGCAAAGGCATTGATCGGCCCGTCGAGCCAGATGTTGTCGGAGTTAAGGCAGAAGAACGGGTCGGGCAGCTGGTCGGCGGCGCGGACCATCCCGCCCCCCGTTTCGAGCAGCAATTCGCGCTCGTCCGAGATCGTCACCGCCGGGACCTTGCGCCCCAGCACATGCGCCTCGAGCGCGTCGGCGAGGTAGTGGACGTTGACGACCGCCTTCGCGATTCCCGCTTCGGCCAGCCGGTCGAGCGCATGGTCGATCAGCGGCTTGCCCGCGACACGCACCATCGGCTTGGGCTGGCGCGCGGTCAGCGGGCGCATCCGCTTGCCGAGCCCGGCAGCGAGCACCATCGCCGTGTCAGAGGCAACGGGCTGGCTCATCAGCCCAGCATCCCGCCACCCGCCGCACGCATTTCGGCTGGAATATTGCCGTCAAACCAGCGCGCGACCGGCTCCAGCGCCGGATGCGCAAGGTCGCGCTCCATCGCCGCCCACACGCGCGGGATCATCGGCAGATATTTGGGCTTTCCGTCGCGTTTCCACAGGCGAGCAAAAATGCCCACGATCTTGGCGTTACGCTGCGCGCCGAGCCGCGCGTAATCCGCCGCGAAATCCTCTCCCGGCTGCACCTTGTCAGCATAGAGCGCGAGCATCTCTGCCTCCAGTTCGGGCGAAACGTCGCGCCGCGCATCCTGCAACAGGGAGACGAGGTCGTAGGCCGGGTGGCCCACCAGCGCGTCCTGAAAGTCGATCAGCCCCTGCCCACCGCCGGGCAGCATCATGATATTTTCCGCGTGGTAGTCGCGCAGCACCGTCACGCCCGGTTGCTGGCGATCGAGCAAGGGTTCAAGCACTTCACGCCATGCCGCTTCAAGGCCCATGCCATCGACCTGCAAGCCGGCGGCCA
>DDNW01000030.1:11031-14804 GCA_002341345.1 Erythrobacter sp. UBA2510 | reverse complement strand
AACCTGCAAGCCGGCGGCCATGCAGAACCAGTCGGGCAGCAAAGAGGCCTCGCGCAAATAGGTCTCGAGGTCATAGGGCGCAAAGGGTCCGGCTGGCTGGCGATGCAGCTCGACCAACGCCTCGACCGCGTCGGAATAGATTTCGCGCTCTTGGTCAGGCTTGGCCTCGACCCAGTCGCGCAGGTGATGCGCGCCGAAATCCTCGATCAGCACCAGCCCGCGCTCGGCCTGCTCGGCATAGATCTGCGGCGCTCGCAATCCGTGCTGCATCAGCCATTTGCCGACATGAATGAACGGACGCGGATCCTCGTTGGGCGGCGGAGCGTCCATCAGCATGGCGCTTTCGCCCAAACGGCGAACGCGAAAATATCGGCGGAAGCTGGCATCGCCGGGCAGCGGCTCGACCACGGCCTCGCCCCAGCCTGCCGCTTGCAGGAAATCGTCGATGCCGTCCGGCAGGTAGTCGCTCATCGCCAACGCTCTAGCCAATCCGCTCCGGGCTCGGCAATCGCCTTGCGCCCCTTCCCGACAGATTCAAGATGAATGGCGAGGCAACCCGGCTCATGCCCGAAGCCGCCCGCATGGTCTGGCCATTCGGCGATCAGCGCAGCGCCCTCGCGATAATCGTCAAGGCCGAGTTCCTCCGCTTCTCGCGGAGAATCGAGCCGATAGAAGTCGGCATGGACCACCGGCAGACGGACCTGAGGCGGATCGTAGGTTTCGATAATGGTGAAGGTTGGTGACGGCACCTCGCCCTGATGGCCCAGCCCCGCCAGAACCGCGCGTGCCAGCGTGGTCTTCCCTGTGCCCAACCCGCCCGACAACGCCACGACATCGCCTGCGCGCAAGAGGGCCGCAATCCGCACGCCCAGATCCTCCATCGAAGCGAGATCAGGCAGGTCGATCTCGTTCACGGCAGGATGATCGTCGCAGTGGTGCCCAGCCCCTTCTCGGACTGGATGTCGAGCCGTCCGCCGTGTGCCTCGACCAGCTGGCGGGCCAGCGGCAGGCCCAAACCTCGCTTACCCTCCCCGCGCTTACCCGACTTGCCTTCCTCGCCCGGTTTCTCGAGCCGGTAACCATCGAGCGCGCGGGCAAGTTCGGAGGGTTTCATACCCGCGCCGTTGTCGGACACGACGATCCGTACTGCATCGCGCTTGCGCGTCAGCGCTACCAGGATACGCCCGCCTTTCGGCGTCGCCGCAATCGCATTGTCAATGAGATTGCCGATCGCGCGGCCCAGCTGGCGGCGGTCGGCCATGACGATACCGGCGCCCTTGTCACCGCGCAGGTCGAGCGTCAGCCCGTGTTCCTCGACCGCTTCCTCGCGTTCGAGCACGACATTGGTGACGAGATCGAAGATCGGCGTCTCCTCGGTCGCCATCGGCAGCAAACCGGCCTCGCTCTGGGTCAGGTCGAGCACGCTTTCGATCTGGCGGGTCAGCCGCTCGACCGAGGCAATGATCGCTGCGACATAATCCTGCCCCTGCGGCGTGAGTTCGCCCGCGACCCCGCTCTGGAGCAATTCGGCAAAACCGCCGATCGAAGTCAGCGGGGTGCGGAATTCATAGGACATGTTGGCGAGGAAACGGGTCTTGACCGCATCGGCCTCTTCCAGCGCCGCGTTGCGCTCGCGCAGCGCCTCTTCCGCGCGCGTGGAGTCGGTGACGTCGAGCACCGTCAGCAGGCCATTGCCGTCGGGCAGCGGGACCCCTGCGAATTCGAGCACGCGGCCATCCTCCAGCGCAACACGTCCGCTGCGCTGACGGCGGTCGAGGGTCGCGGCGCGCACGACTTCGCCGATTGCCTTCACCTGCCCCGGTCGGGCGAGTTTGTTGCCGATCTTGCCGAGCAGCGCATCGATATGCGGGTGGGCGTCGAAGAAATCCTCCTCGATCTCCCAGATCGCCGGGAAGCTACGGTTCCACAATTGCACCTTGCCGTCGGGCGCGAACACAGCGAGCGATTCGAACAGCGAATCGAAAGTCGCCGAACGCGTCCTGAGCAGCGTGTCGCGTGTTGCGGACAAGGCCAGCTGTTCGGAGCGATCCTCCGCCACCAGCACCAGACCGCCATCGGGCATCGGCTGGGCCAGCATGCGCAGATGCGTGTTGTCCGATAGCGACCAGCTGTCCTCGACCGGATTGTCGGCGGTAAACCACAGCCCGACCTCGCGCCTCCACTCCGGGAAATCGCGCGTTTCGGGCAGCCGCGCTCGGTCGCGCGCCAGATCGAGGAAACGGTCGAAATCGGGCGGATCGGACTGCACCGAACCCGGCAGGGCAAAAATCCGCAGAAACGGCTGGTTGGCGAAGGTCAGCTGCCGTTCGGCATCGAATTGCGCAACGCCGAGCGAAAGCTGGTCGAGCATCGATCGCTGAGCCTCGCGGAAGGCGCGGAAAGTGCGCGCCTGCTCCTCCATGTCCTCGATATCGATGGCGTAACCGGCCACCCCTTCTTTGCCCAATGGCAGGTCGCTGACCCTCAGCGAGCGGCGCTGGCTACCGACCGTCGCCTGCACGATCCGCTGGACCGGCTGGTCGCTCTTCTGCGAGACCTGCGCTGCCTGCGCCGCCGAAACGCCCTCGACCGTTTCGATCAGTTCTATCTGCTCGCTGACGACATCGTGCGCGCTGAGCGCCCCGACTGCCTTCACATAGGCCGAGTTGACCAGTCGCAACCTCATGTCGGGGCCGCGGAACCACATCGGCATGGGCGCCGCCTCGATCAGGCCGACCAGGGCGCGGAAGTCCCCCTTGGCCCGCTCCGATTCGGCGCGCATCCGCTTCAATTCATCGTGGCTGTCGGAAAAGTCGAACCACCACAGCATCGCCACCCCGTCCGAGGCGACCACCGGGTCGGCCAGATGCCCGCGAATGGCAAGATTGCGCGAGGAGCCACGCGGCGTCACCACCATGCGGAACGGCGATGCAGTCTTCTGCGTCCTTCGCACCGCCTGCTGCAATTCTTCGAGCGCATCCTCGGTCAACCCCGCATCCTCGACGCACAGTTCGGAGAGGAATCCCGGCGACCGGTCGAGACCGAGCCACGCGGCCAGTCGTTCTGGCCCCTCGATCGCGAAATCCGGCTTCACCAGCATCGGAACAGCGGGCGAATCCTCGATCATGCGCGTCAGTCGTCGCGCCGTGCCGCGCGCAGCGCGCGCCTGCCGTGCCTGACGTTGCGCCGCCAGCACCAGCCACACTGCGCCAAAAGTCCAGCCTGCCAGCAGCAGGCCGAGCAGCACCAATGCGGTCGGGGTCAATTCCATGACGCGTCGCTATTCGTCCGGCAGGCCGGATGCAATGGCGACCGCGCGGGTCCGGTACTTAATAGCGATAATGTTCCGGCTTGAACGGCCCATCAACCGGCACGCCGATATAGTCGGCCTGCTGCTTGGAAAGCTTCGTCAGTTTCACGCCCAGCTTGTCGAGATGCAGCGCGGCGACCTTTTCGTCGAGGTGCTTGGGCAGAACGTAGACGTCCTTGTCGTAATCGCCTGCACGGGTGAACAGCTCGATCTGGGCCAAAACCTGATTGGTGAAGGAGCAGCTCATCACGAAGCTGGGGTGACCCGTCGCGCAGGCCAGGTTCACCAGCCGCCCCTTGGCCAGCACGATGATCTCCTTGGCGTCTTTACCGTGCTCGGCGGGGAACTTCACGAGGTCGGTGCCCGGCTTCAGCTCGGTCCAGTCATAGTTATCGAGCGCCGAAATCTGGATCTCGGAATCGAAGTGGCCGATGTTGCAGACGATCGCCATGTGCTTCATCGC
>DDNW01000030.1:3274-10864 GCA_002341345.1 Erythrobacter sp. UBA2510 | reverse complement strand
GTGAGGATGTCCTTGTTGCCGGTCGCGGTGACGAAGATGTCGGCGCGCTTGACCGCGTCCTCCATTGTCACGACCTCATAGCCTTCCATTGCCGCCTGCAGCGCGCAAATCGGATCGATCTCGGTAACGAGAACACGCGCGCCGCCATTGCGCAGCGACTGGGCCGAGCCCTTGCCGACATCGCCATAGCCCGCGACGCAGGCGACCTTGCCCGACAGCATGACGTCGGTCGCACGGCGGATCGCATCGACCAGGCTCTCGCGGCAGCCATAGAGATTGTCGAACTTCGACTTGGTCACGCTGTCGTTCACGTTGATTGCCGGGAACGGCAGCTTGCCCGTCTTGGCAAGGTGATAGAGCCGGTGAACGCCGGTGGTGGTCTCTTCCGAAACGCCCTTGATCGCCTTGACGGTCGCAGTGAGATATCCCGGCTTGCGCTTGACGAATTCTTTCAGCGCACGCTGGAACTCGATTTCCTCGACATTGCCGGGAGCAGGCAGTTCCTCACCCGCCTCGATCCGCGCGCCCCACAGTGCAAACATCGTTGCATCGCCGCCATCGTCGAGGATCATGTTGCAGGTGCCGTCCGGGTCCTCGTCCGAAGACCAGTCGAAAATGCGCCCGACATAGTCCCAGTAATCGGCGAGGCTTTCGCCCTTCACCGCAAACACCGGAATGTCCTGTGCGGCGATCGCGGCGGCGGCATGGTCCTGCGTGGAG
The DNA here is from genome assembly GCA_002341345.1 of Erythrobacter sp. UBA2510. Taxonomy (GTDB): domain Bacteria; phylum Pseudomonadota; class Alphaproteobacteria; order Sphingomonadales; family Sphingomonadaceae; genus Alteraurantiacibacter. Next base: position 10,144 of record DDNW01000030.1, on the reverse strand, counting down.
AAGATGTTGCAGGTCGCCCAGCGAAGTTCGGCACCCAGTGCCTGCAGCGTCTCGATCAGGACCGCCGTCTGGATCGTCATGTGCAGCGAGCCGGTAATTTTCGCGCCCTTGAGCGGCTGCGCGGCGCCATATTCCTCGCGCACGGCCATCAGGCCGGGCATTTCGGTTTCGGCGATGCGGATTTCCTCGCGTCCGTAATTGGCAAGGCCGATATCGGCAACGACGTAATCGGTGAAGGTGGTGGAAGCCACGCGCAATTCTCCTGGCATTTCGGGGACAGTATCGCCGGGGCTCCATGCGACACCAATATCTTCGGCATCCCTAAAGCTGCATTTGCCCCGCGTAAAGGCATCCTCACCGCCTGATGCAGTTCGGGACGCTTGCAAGCTGTCCCCTAGCCCCTATGTCCAGCGGGCACGGAGTGTTTAGGAGTAGGCAATGACGATTTCCAAAGGCGACAAACTTCCCGACGTAACGCTGGTCAAGGCGACCGCAGACGGCCCCGAAAAGGTCGAGACCGGCAGCTATTTCGCGGGCAAGAAGGTCGCGCTGTTTTCCGTTCCCGGTGCCTTCACTCCGACCTGCTCGGCCAAGCACCTGCCCGGCTTCGTCGACAAGGCCGCCGATCTGAAGGCCAAGGGCATCGACGAGATCGCCTGCACCGCCGTCAACGATCCGTTCGTGATGGGTGCCTGGAGCAAGGACGCGGGCTCTGCCGATGTGACCATGCTGGCCGATGGCAATGGCGAATTTGCCGAAGCGCTGGGCCTGACCATGGACGGCAGCGGCTTTGGCCTGGGCAAGCGCGGCCAGCGTTTCTCGATGATCGTCGATGATGGCGTCGTGACCGAGCTGAACGTGGAAGAGCCGGGCGACTACAAGGTGTCGAGCGCGGATTATATGCTCGGCCAGCTCTGAGCGCTTCACGCCACCGATTGCAAAAGTGCGCCCGCTGCGGCGCCCTTTTTGTCGGGGAAGCCAGGCACTGCACATTTTTCGCCAACGATCCGATCGCGGGCCTTCGCCCACTAGCCGATTGCCGCGCCAAAGGCCTTCCCCACCATGGCGGTAACGATCATCGCCAGTGCGCCCCAGAAGCTGACCCTTAGGATCGAGGGCATGAGCGGAGCGCCGCCCGCCTTCGCGCCCAGTGCGCCAAGGATGGCGAGGCAGATAAGCGAAGCGACGGCGACGCTCGGTACCAGCATTTGCAAAGGGGTGAACAGCACCACGGCGAGCGGTGCCGCAGCGCCCACGGTGAAGGTCAGTGCCGATGCCATCGCCGCCTGCAGGGGCCGCGCTGTGGTGGCATGGGAAATGCCAAGCTCGTCGCGCGCATGTGCGGCAAGGGCATCATGCGCCATCATCTGAGCAGCGACAGCGAGAGCGGTCTCTCGCTCTACCCCTCTGCTTTGATAGAGTCCTGCCAGTTCCTCCAGTTCGGATTGGGGCTGTTCTGCAAGTTCTCTGGTTTCGCGAGCGAGGTCGGCCTTCTCGGTATCCGACTGTGAGCTGACCGAGACATACTCGCCAGCCGCCATCGACATGGACCCTGCGAACAGCGATGCCATTCCGGCAATCAAGACACTGGTTCGGTCAGCGTCTGCAGAGGCGACACCGACGATCAGGCTCGCCGTTGACACAATGCCGTCATTGGCACCCATCACGGCTGCCCGAAGCCAGCCAATTCTTGACGTTGCGTGTGCTTCGGAATGCAGGGGAAGTCGGCTCAACCTGGAGCTCCCATCGTTGTGAACGGACAATACTTACACCATTTTCCGCGTCGAAGCGCGCGATTGCTTGCCGCACAACGACTCCTGGCGCGCCGATCCTTGTGGGCGCCATTATCAGGGCAAAACCCTACAGGATGGAACACATGGAACATGGTCCTGAGTGCGAAAGTCCTGTGCCTTTTGCGTTGGCGCAACGAGGATCGACAATGGGAAAGAGCCGCCGGGAAATGAGGCCGCTTAGGGCAATGTAGGAAAGGCTCGGGCACCTGAATGCGCGAAACCTGACCGGCGGTTTAACGCCGCGCCCACCCTCTGTTAACGCGGGTGCGCTATCTTCGAATCAATATTCCGATGCGGAGAATGCAATGCCTGCTTCACAAAAAGCCCGCAAGCTGGCCCAGTTGTCCGGGCAATGCGACCTTGAGCGCGCGTCCTTTGCGGTCGCGATCTCGGATATTTCGTGTGACGGTTGCTCGGCAGAGGCGGAATGCGACTGGGGCGAGGATTGCGAGTTCGTCCACCTGCGCATCAATGACAGCATCGACGTCAATGGCCGGGTACTGCGGCACGATGGCAAGCGCGCCGATATCCGTTTCTACGGCCAGATCCATCCGGCGGTGATCGACCAGCTGGCGGAGGCCTGAGGCGGCGCGCAGTGCGCGCTCAGCAATCCGCCAGCGCGCCGCCTATTGTTCACGGGGCTGGCGCCTTCAGAAACGGCCTTATTCGAGGGTGAAGCCAATCTTCAGGGTCACCTGAAAATGGGCCACCTTCCCGTCTTCGATATGACCGCGCGTCTCGGCCACTTCAAACCAGTGCATGTTGCGAACTGTCTCGCTGGCCTTGGCGACTGCACTGCGGATGGCGTCCTCGGTCGAGTCCGTCGAACTTCCCACGATTTCAAGAATCTTATAGACATGAACTGACATGGTCATCTTCTCCCAGGCTGGTTTGCGTTGACCGCACTCTACCCTAGGTGCGCCTGGTTTCGCCAACCATCCAGCCTTCGACCATACACCAATCCGCTCAGTCCACCCATTGGACATCGACGCCCAGCGCATCGATGTTCTTCACGAAGTCGGGATGCGCGCGGCGGATCGGGTCGGCGTCGAGAATCGTGCTCTCCCCCTCGATGCTCGCCGCGACCATCAGCAGCGCGATGGCCACGCGGATGATATAGGGGCTGGTCACCGTGCCGGGCACCAGCCGGTCGCCGCCAAAGGTGATCAGACGATGCGGATCGCACAGCAGCGTATGCGCGCCGAACAGCGACAATTCGGTGTGCCAGGTCAGCCCGCCCTCATAGACCTTGTTCCAGAACATCACCTGTCCTTCGGCCTTCACGCCCAGCGCGATGAAGATCGGGAGCAGATCGGCGGGGATATAGGGCCACGGCGCGGCCTCGACCTTCACCGTCAGGTGCGACGTGAAATTGTCCTTCACCACCAGACGTTCTGGCGCGGCAAGGCGCGACCAGCCATCTTCGTGCCGGACTTCGGCCCCGAATTTCTCGAATGTCCGGTCGATCAGCATGAAGTGATCCGGGCGCCCGTTGCGCACTGCGATATCGCCGCCCGTCACTGCTGCCAGCGCAAGGAAGGTCGCGATCTCGTGGAAGTCGTCGGCAAAGGTATAATCCACTCCGGTCAGCGCGTCGGTCCCTTCGACGCTGACCATCGAGGTGCCCTTGCCCTTGATCCTGCCGCCCATCTTTTCGAGGAAGGCACACAATTCCTGCACATGCGGTTCACACGCGGCATTGACGATCTGGCTGGTGCCCCTTGCCGTCAGCGCGCTGATGATGAAGTTCTCGGTCGTCGTGACCGAGGCATATTCGAGCCACATGCGCGTCGCCTCGGCCTTGCCCTTCTGGCGGAAGACGATGTTCTTGCCCTCGTGGCTGACATCCGCCCCGAACGCGCGGAAGACCTCGACATGCGGGTCGATCTCGCGTGCGCCAAGCGTGCAGCCCTTGACCTCGTGCTCCAGCCGCGCCTCGCCCAACCGTGCGAGCAGGCCGGGGATCATCATGATCGAGGCGCGCATCGCCTGCGGCAGCGTGGCGCGCGAGCCCGCCGGAATGGTCGAGTGATCGATATGGAGCAGCTTTTCCGCTGGCCGCCAGTCGACCGTCGTGCCCAATTCGCCAAAGAAAGCAACGATCCGCTGTACGTCGGTGATCTCCGGCACGTTACGCAAGGTGATCGGTGCATCGCTGAGTAGCGTCGCGCAGAGCACGGGCAGCACCGCATTCTTGTTGGCCGAAGGTTCGATACGGCCATTAAGCCTGGGGCCGCCGCGCACGAGAAGCGCCGTCATGAATTGAAATCCTTAGTCGTCTTGGGAGTGCCCTGCACGAAGATCAGTAACCCATCAAGGAGAGCACTTCCTTGCGCGTGCGCTGGTCCGTCAGGAACGTGCCCATCATCCGGCTGGTCGTCATCGCGACGCCGGGCGTCCGAACGCCACGCGCGGTCATGCAGGCATGGCTCGCCTCGATCACGACGGCCACGCCGTGCGGGTTGAGATGATCCCAGATGCATTGCGCGACCTCGGCGGTCAGCCGCTCCTGAATTTGCAGACGGCGGGCATAGCCATGCAGCACGCGGGCGAGCTTCGAAATACCGACTACGTGATCGCGCGGCAGATAGGCGATTGCGGCCTTGCCGATGATCGGCGCCATGTGGTGCTCGCAATGGCTCTGGAACGGGATGTCCTTCAGCAGCACGACCTCGTCATAGCCGCCCACCTCCTCGAACACGCGGCTAAGATGGATCGCCGGGTCTTCCTCATACCCTTGGCAATATTCCTTCCACGCGCGCGCGACGCGCGCCGGCGTATCGACGAGTCCCTCGCGCTGCGGGTCGTCGCCGGCCCACCGGATCAGCGTGCGAATGGCATCCTGTACGTCTTCGGGTACGGGAGGTTTGCCTCTGGGATCGTCCTCGTCGGGACCGACCAGACTGCTCATGTCCTGCGTGTCTTTCTCTTCAACTTCTCAAATCCCCGCCTCAATAGGCTGCCCCGGCGGAAAAGGCCACGCCTGTGCGAGGTTCCGGGGCGAAGGTCTTCCGGTCTGGCCGGGTTGAACCATTCGTTATCGGCGATGAACTGCTCGATTTCGCTAGATTCGGGCATGACGAACGGGCGCAATTGCCTGCTACGGCCTGTCCCCAGATGTTCGATCATCGCCGCCATCGAGCCGTGCTGATCTATCAGATCAGCCACTTCCTCGGCGCTGATACCGCAATGTTCAGCCAGCAGGCCGAGCCGGATCGCGCGAATTTGCTCGCTGCAATGGCCGTTCGCTTCGCGCGCGCAATCGATGAAGACGTCGCACTCGCTGTCGAGCCCCATCGAGCGTCCGTTGAAATTAGCTGATCCGACGCGAATGATCCGGTCATCGACGATCAGCAGCTTGGCGTGAACATAGATCGGCGTTTCGCCCGTGTACGGAACGTAAAGATGAAAGCGGTCAAGCGCATCGAGTTCTCCCAAGGCTTCCACCAGCCGGTCGCGGGCCGGGTCCATCGCCACGCTTTCAAGCCACCCGTCGGCATTGGCCGGGTGGACGATCACGACCTCGGGCGGGTCAGGCTCCTGCAGGCGGTGCGCGATCGCCTCGGCAATGTCGCGCGAGGCGAAATACTGGTTTTCGGCATAGATGAAGTGCTTGGCGCTGGCGATCTGCTTGAGGAACAGCTCGCGGATTTCCTCGACCTGCGGGTATCCGTCATATTCGGCCGAGGTCCGGGCGATGCCGATCTCGACATTTTCGAACTGCGCTTCCAGCTCGTCGGGCCAGGCGCTGCCCGGCTGAGGTTCAAGCACCTCCAACTCGCCGCCTCCGGCCTTGCGCCAGCGGGTGCGGGACAGCTCGTCGAGTGCGGTAGCGATCTCGCCTTCCATCATCATGGTCATGTCGTGCCACGGACCATAGGGGCGGTCGCCGGGTTTCCCGCGCCGCTCGTCCTGCTCCAGATGGTCGCGCGTGTCCCAGCGATGCGCAGTCAGGTCGATCCCCCCGCACACGGCAAAGTCATCGTCGATCAGGACGATCTTCTGGTGATGACTGCCGCCGATCGGGTGCGAATTGTCGAATTTGAACTTGATTCGCCGGTGCGGCATCCAGCGCAGAATATCCGCGATCATGTAACCGCGGGCGAACCACTTGAGGAAACCGACGCTCCACTTCAGGATCAGGATATCGAGATTGCCATTCTTGCGGGCCAGCCAGAGCACGAAGCTGCCGAGGCGGCTCGGATAGATCTTGCGCCGTCCCTTCTGCCACCAGCGGCGCCCCTTCGACAGGTGGATTCGCGTGTCGAAGTCCCACCCGATGAGCAGGATGCGCCGCTCAGCCTTGAGCATCGCCTGCTGAATCAGCGCGAAATAATGCTCGCCATCGACGACGAGACTGGCGCGACGGGCCATGCCATAGCGCCAGACGCCGGGCTCGACGCTGTCCGGTTCAAGACCGTGGGCAGCATCGTGCCCGGCCTGCTTTTCGATTTCTGTGCCCAATGCGCCCCCCTGCAAGACCTGGCAGATGCCTGTTAGGCGTTACGCCTTGGCGTCTTCCATGGCTTCGGGTGTCACCTCGGCATCGGCCTCTTCGGCCGCCTTGCGCCGGTCGAAGACGGCGCGCATGTGATCGCGGTCCTCGGCGGTCAGATGCTTCTCGAAATCGGGGAAGTGATCGTCCTCTTCCTCGTCGATATGGTGGCGATAGCGATGGTCCAGGTCCTTGAACTTGGCCAGCCACGCGCTCGACGACATGTCGGTCGCGGCGAGATCGTTGAGCATTTCCTCGATCTCGTGATGTTCGGCGACCGAGTGGCGCGTTTCATCGGTGGTCGGGGGCTTGCGCAACATGGTCGAATAAAGCGCCTGCTCCTCGGCGGCGGCATGGCCCTTCACTTCCTTGGTGAAGGTTTCGAGCAGTCGCTTGCGCTCCTCGCTCTCGCCATGGGTTTCGGCCATCTTGTCGAGCAGATCGCGGTGCATCTCGTGATCCTGCTTCAGGCGTGCAAAAATATCGGCGGACATCGGAAAACTCCTTCTGAGAGGTCTTTCCCAATGAACAGGCGAGAAGCAACGATGTTCCAGAGAAGCCGGATTGCGCCGACCGCCTCCA
>DDNW01000030.1:0-3174 GCA_002341345.1 Erythrobacter sp. UBA2510 | reverse complement strand
AGACGGCAGAGCTGAACCGGCGCGCCGAATCCTGCCGATAAGGGTCAAACGTCGCGGCGATGCCGCGCACATAGGGCAGCGCCGTGGGGCTGAGGACCAGCTCGCCATGCTCGATGCTGCACAACCGGGCCTCGACGAAGGGCGACAGGCGCGGCCACGCATCCTGCAGCATCGCGGCATCGACCGGTGCATGACCCCGGCACAGGATATCCTCGATCACGCTCGCCCGGATACGGTCGTCGTTGCTGCGAGCCTTGCCCAGCGCAACCGGCAGTTTTCCTTGCGAGAGCATCATCCGGTAGCGGCCCGAATTCTTCTCGTTCTGCGCGAGCAGGCCGGGAAAGCTGCTGATCGCCGAAGCGCCCAGCCCGATCAGCACCGGCGCTTCGTCCTCGGTGAAGCCCTGGAAGTTGCGATGCAGCCGTCCGCTTGTCGCAGCCTGCGCCAGCGGATCGCCCGGCAGGGCGAAATGGTCGAAGCCAACCGGGACATAGCCATTGTCGAGCATCTGGTGATGACCGAGCGCCGCCATGCGAAAACGCGCTACTGCCCCAGGCAGCGCGCGCGCATCGATCTGCCGCTGGCGCGCGATCATGTGCGGGACATGGGCATAGCCGAACAGCGCCACGCGCTCGGCCCCATAGCGCGCCGCCAGTTCGAGCGATTCGGCCAGATCGGCTTCACTCTGTCCGGGCAGGCCGTACATCAGGTCGAAATTGAGCGAGGTCACGCCCGCATCGCGCAGCATTTGCACCGAGCGGTCGATCATGCGCAGCGGCTGCACCCGACCGATCGCCTCCTGCAATTTCGGGGCGAAGGTCTGTACGCCGAGCGAGGCATTGCTGGCGCCGATCGTGCGGATCACCTCGCGCCACCCATAGGTCAGCGTCCGCGGATCGAGCTCGATCGAAATGAACGGATCGTCGAAGCGGAAATGCTTTGCCAGCGCATCGAACAGGCGCAGGAAATCGTCGGGTGCCAGCGCATTGGGGCTGCCGCCGCCAAAGGCGATGCGGCGAATCCGCGTCCCTTGCGGCACACGTGCGGAGACGAGGGCGATTTCCCGGTGCAGCGCATCGAGATAGCTCGCCAGCCGCTGGCTGCGGTTGGCGGCGGCGGTATTGCAGCCGCAATACCAGCAGATTTTCTCGCAGAAGGGGATATGGACGTAGAGCGAGATATCGCCCGACACAGTGGCCAGCGCAGCCTCGTAATCGTCAGGGCCGACATCGCCGGTGAACTCGGCGGCGGTCGGAAAGCTGGTGTAACGCGGAACGGGCGTTGCGAGCAGATCGGGATAATAGGGCCACATACCATGCTGAATGCCAGCCAGCTGCCCGCCAATCATTGTCCGCGATCAAATTTGCCTCTGCTCGCGGCGCCTAGTCATCGTCTTCGTCGTCAATCAGGATGCGCGAGGCGGAGCCCTGCGGGTCCTCAAACTGGCCCGAGCGCAGTGCCCAGAAGAAGGCCGCGAGTCCGCCCAGCCCCAGCAGCAGGGCAATCGGCACGAGGAAGGCAAGGACCGTCATCGCGCAGCCCGTGCGAGTCGTAGCGAATTGGCGACCACGATCAGCGAGCTGGCCGACATCGCGATGGCTGCCACCAGCGGCGTGACCAGACCGGCAATCGCCAGTGGCACGGCGAGGATGTTGTAACCGACCGCGAGCGCGAAGTTCTGCTTCACCACCGCCATCGTCCGGCGCGAGGCACGGATCGCGCGCGGCACGGCGAGGAGCGAATCCTGCATGAACACGAAATCGGCCGCCTGCAGCCCGACCTCGCTCGCCGACCCCGGTGCCATCGAGGCATTGGCTGCCGCCAGAGCAGGCCCGTCGTTCAGCCCGTCGCCGATCATCAGCACCTTGTGCCCGGCCTCGCGCAGTATGCCGACCGCTTCCTGCTTCTCGCCCGGTAGCACCCCGGCCTGCGCCTCCAGCCCGGTCTGCCGTGCGGTCTGCGCGACCGCATCGCTGCTGTCGCCCGACAGGATCGACGGGACCACGCCCGCGGCCTGCAATTGCGCAATCGCCTCACCCGCATCGGGCCGCAGCTCGTCGGCAAAGCTGATCAGCCGCACCGTACCCCGTCCCGCATCGAAGGCCACCGCCTGACGCGTCGTTTCCTCTGGTCGTTGGAGCGAGATCTTGCGGCCTTGGTAAAGGGCGAAGACGCCCTGCCCCGGCACCTCCTTCACGTCCTCGATAACGGCAGTACGCGTCCCGGAGGCGGCCAGCGCATCGGCCAGTCCGCGCGAAAGCGGGTGACGGCTGTTGGAGGCCAGCGCCATCGCGACCGAGCGTTCCTCGGCGGGCATGACCGCGATGGTCTCGGCCTGCGGCACGGGCCGACCGAGCGTCAGCGTGCCGGTCTTGTCGAACAGGGCGCGGTCGACGCCTGCAAGTCGCTCGATTGCGGAACCATCCCTCACCATGATCCCGGCACGCATCAGCGCACCGCTCGCCACCACTTGCGCCACCGGCACCGCCAGACCCAATGCGCAGGGACAGGTTATGATCAGCACCGCCACGCCCGTCACCAGCGCCTGATAAAGCGAGGCCCCCGAGATCAGCCAGCCGATTACCGTCAGCGCCGCCAGCGAGTGGACTGCGGGTGCATAAAGGCGCGAGGCGCGATCGGCGATGCGCACATAGCGGCTGCGGTTCTGGGTGCTCGCCTCCATCAGCCGCGCGATCTCGGCCAGCGTCGTGTCGTGGCCTGCATGGCTGACGCGCACGTCGACCGGCGCGGTCAGATTGAGCGTTCCGGCCAGCGCCATATCGCCGGTGTGCCCGGTGACGGGCGCACTCTCGCCGGTCAGCAGCGACTGGTCGAAGCTGGTCGACCCGGCGATGATCTCGCCATCTGCGGCAAGACGCTCTCCGGCCGCAACGCGCATGACCATGCCGGGTGCCAGTTCGCGCGCCTCGACCCAGCGAATCTCGCCCTCGGGCGCGATGACATTGGCGCCCTGCGCCGCCTGCCCGAGCAGCGCATCCACCCCGGCACGTGCACGGTCGCGCATCATCGCATCGAGCACGCGACCCGCCAGCAGGAAGGCAAGCAACATCAATGCGCCGTCGAACCAGGCATGGGCACCGGCCACCGCCACCTCGTAGAGGCTGAGGCCCGTCGCGACGAACACCCCGATACGGCTCTGTTGCAAAAATCGTG
>DDNW01000024.1:1123-2992 GCA_002341345.1 Erythrobacter sp. UBA2510 | reverse complement strand
TCGCCATAGGCGGTGATCGCCGAATTGAGGACCGTCGCAGCCTCGGGCGTGATGTCCGACTTATCCCAGTCGAAGAACACGATGTACGGGCCCTCGTTGCAGACCGCTGCCGGCGGAGGCGGCGGGGGAGGCGGCGGGGGAGGCGGCGGCGGGGGCGGCGGCGGCGGCGGGGGAGGCGGCGGCGGCGCTTCGGCACCGCCGAAGTTGTACACGATGCTCGCCATGATCGAATGCGTCGTATAGTCGAACTCGTTCACATCACCGAACGCGTCAGTGATCTCGAAATCCCCGGTCTGGAAGTACTTGTACTTCAGGCCAAGATCGATGTTTTCAGAAGCCGGCACGCGCAGAGCAGCGATACCCTGCCACGACCATGCCTGATCCGACGTATCCGCAGGCCAGTAGTCAACGCCGGTACCAATGACTTTGCCACCCATCCAGGTGTAGCCGGCGCCACCGCCGAGTGAGAAGCCGACGCCGTCATTGCCGCCGAAGTCGAGCAGGGCATTGGCCATGATCGAGGTCAGGCGGGTCTCGCCCGTGACGTCAAGGTCCGAAACTGCCGTTCCAAGACCCTTCGGATTGAATTCCTTGTAGGAACCTTCGAGCTCGGTCCGGATAATGCCGAAATCGTAGCCGAGCACGGCTGCGAGCTCCCAGCCCAGTTCGTGATCGAGCAATGCAGCGTCCGAAACGCCATCGATCGTAATGTCCGTATCGTCGGCGATCACCACGCCGACATCGGCCCCGAAATAGCCCTGACCGTCACGAGCCATTGCCGGAGCGGCAATGGCAGTCGCGGCGACGCCAAGACTGAGTACAAATTTCTTCATAACGAGTTTCCTCCTCGAACCTTCAATGCCAATCATACTTGCGGCGCAAAACTCAGGCAACCTTACTAAGTGATATGCCCCGCCCCAAGGCCACCCATTCAGTGACTGACGACACCTCCCGAAAGCCTAACTTCGTGCAAAGTTCCTGAATCCCGATCAAATTTTGGCGGATTTCAGAGGATTTTTATATGAGCGCCCCAAAGGTGTTGCCCAAAGGGCACAAGAATATGGCAGATGCCTTACGGCCTGATTGAGCAGCGGTTGAGGAATGCCAGATGCGCAATCTGGAGGCGTTCCGCATGCTCCACACCCGCTATGACGCGATGCGCAAGAAAATGGGGCCGACGCTTGCGGCGCCGGCCCCTTAGTGTCGTTCGCAGGAGGAACAACTGGAGGCGGGGGAGAGAGAGGAGAGAGGTCTCTCCCCCGCCAAGCTGGTGGTGGGTTACGCCTGATTGGCGAGACCCGGATAGGCTTCGACACCCGTTTCGTGGAGGTCGAGGCCAGCTATTTCGACTTCGGCAGACGGACGCAAGCCCATCACTGCCTTGAGGACGAACCACAGGATACCCGAGGTGACGCCTACCCAGACCATCGTCAGCAGCACGCCGACGAGCTGACCAATGAAGGTCGCATCGGCATTGCTCCAGGCCACGATCAGCGTACCCCAGATGCCGGCGAAAAGATGAACCGGGATGGCACCAACGACGTCGTCGATCTTGAGCTTGTCGAGCAGCGGCACGGTGAAGACCACGATGGCGCCACCGATCATGCCGATCAGGATCGACTGGCCAACGGTCGGCGCAAGCGGTTCAGCGGTGATCGACACGAGGCCGGCCAGCGCACCGTTCATGGCCATGGTCACGTCGGCCTTCTTGTAGCGCAACTGCGTCAGGATGATCGCGATCACCACGCCGCCACAGGCAGCCATGTTGGTGTTGACGAAGATCTTCGACACGTCGGACACATCGCCAACGGTGCCCATCGCAAGCTGCGAGGCGCCGTTGAAGCCGAACCAGCCGAGCCACAGGATGAA
>DDNW01000024.1:0-904 GCA_002341345.1 Erythrobacter sp. UBA2510 | reverse complement strand
GTCGAACCGGCGAAGTCGGAGAAGCCCCAGACGCTGTCGAGGTAACCGCCACCCCATTCCCAGCTCACCACGACCGGATATATGATGCCGGTCAGCACGGTGACGAAGATGAAGAACGGAACAATCTTGATGCGTTCAGCCAGCGTGCCCGAAACGATCGAGGCCGTGGTGGCGCAGAAGACCATCTGGAAGAACCAGTCCGAAGCGACCGAGTAGCCGGTATCGACGTCGGCTTCGCCAACGCCCTGCATCGAGTAGATGCCGCTGAAGCCACCGATGAAGCCGTTGAAGTCGCCCGGATAGGCGATGTTGTAGCCCATCAGCCAGAACATCAGACCGGCAATCGCATACAGGCCGATGTTCTTGAGGCACTGGGTTGAGGTGTTCTTGGCGCGCACGAGGCCCGCTTCGAGCATGGCGAAACCGGCCGCCATCCACATGACCAGGAAGCCGCCGATCAGGAACAGTAGCGTGTTGAAGATATAGGCCGTGCCGCCCGAAACGGCATCAGGCGCCGCTTCCTGCGCGAGCGCCGGCTCGGCTAGCGTAAGCGCCGCAAGAGCGGGCACGCCAAATTTGAGAATGTTTTTCATTGAGAGGCCCCCCTGGCTCAAAGCGCGGTTTCGTCGGTTTCGCCGGTGCGGATGCGCGTGGTCGAAGCGAGATCGAGAACAAAGATCTTGCCGTCGCCGATGCTTTCCGTGCTGGCGGTCTGCTGGATGGTTTCCACGACCTGTGGCATCAGTTCGTCGCTGACCGCGATTTCCAGCTTCACCTTGGGCAGCATGTTCACCGAATATTCGGCGCCACGATAAATCTCGGTCTGACCCTTCTGGCGACCAAAGCCCTTGACCTCGGACACAGTCATGCCCGCGACGCCCAACGCGCCGAGTGCTTCGCGCAC
>DDNW01000039.1 GCA_002341345.1 Erythrobacter sp. UBA2510 | reverse complement strand
GGCAGCCCGCTCGATATTCCGATTGTCGGCGCAGGCGCCGGTTCGGGCGGCAATTCGCACGCGGCCAACGAGTTCTACGTGATCGACGGTGCGGGCAAAACCTACGGCATGGCCGGTGCTGAGAAAGCCAAGGTGGCCGTGCTCTATGCCATGGCCGGTCTGCTCAACGCGCCAGCAAAATAATCCGGGGTAAATTGCGTCAAGGCGCTTTGGGTTCGTGAAAAGGGGAAACGAATGAAATCGATTAAAGCCGCGCTGCTGATCGCCACTGCCTTCGGATCTGTGTCCCTTCTCTCCGCTTGCTCGGACAGTGCGGACGAAACCTCTGGTGGGAGCGTTGTCAGCAGCGCCGGACTGGGCTTGCGCGGCGATGCCGATGTCGAGATTTCGCCCGACATGTCGAAGATGACCAATCCCGAGATCGCCGAGATCTTCCAGCATATCGACGACAATTTCGAACAGCACGTCATCAATCTGCAGAACTGGGTCCGCCAGCCGAGCATCTCCAATACCGGCGAGGGCATTCAGGAATCCGCCGAGATGGTGAAGGGTTTCTTCGACCAGCTCGGCTGTCAGGAAACGCAGGTATACGACGTCGGCGAGACCAAATACGGCACGCAGGCGAACCCGGTCGTCTATGCCAGTTGCGACGAGGGCAAGGACCTGACGGTCGTGATGTACTGGATGTACGACACGATGCCGATCACCCAGCCGGACCTGTGGAAGTCGCCCCCGTTCGAGGCGGCGCTGATGGAGCAGGAACCATATAACAAGGTGCTGATCGGGCGCGGCGCGACCAATTCCAAGGGCCGCCAGATGGCCATGTGGAATACCCTGATGTCGATCAAGGAGGTCACGGGCACCCTGCCGGTCAACGTCATTTTCGTCGCCGAGGGCGATGAAGAGCGCATGTCGATCGGGTACGAGAAGTTCATCCTTGAGCATCCGGAACTCTTCGAAGGTGCCGACGTCATGTATATTGGCGGCGGCAATTCGCTCAGCCGGGGTTCGGAAGGCTGCGTCTTCGTCGAACTGATCACCACCGGCGAGGCCTGGGGCCGCGGGCCGGTGCGCTCCAACATCCATGGTGGCAACAAGCGCTCGGTCGATGCGCCGGCATGGCGGCACATCCAGATGCTCTCCAAGCTGGTTTCGCCCGACGGCAATACCGTGCTGATCCCCGGCTTCTATGACAAGGTCCGGCCCTTGAGCCCGGGTGTCGAGGCAAGTTTGCGGGCGCAGGCCGAGAATTTTGACGCTGCCGTCGCCGCCGACCGTTTGGGCGTGGCACGCTTCATCTCCGACGATCCTTATGAGATCGTCAAGATGGCGCGCAATGGCACGTCGATGAACCTCGACGGGATCTGGGGCGGCAATATGTTCGAGGGCGGCTCGGGCGCGATCCTGCCCAACCGGATCGTATCCAAGCACAACTTCCGTTACGTCCCCGATATGAGCGGCCCTGAGATCGTCCAGCAGTTGCGCGACTATCTCGACCAGCTCGGCTATGAAGATGTCGAGATCAACGTTGTGGGCGATGTCCCCTGGGCCGAGAAGTCGACTGACAGCCCTTATCACGTGGCCGCCTATGAGGCGCTAACGGCCATGGGTATGTCTCTGGAGGAGCCGAGCGCGGTCGAGGCAATCGGTGGCGGCTACTGGCCGGCCTATCTGTTCTCCGGCCGGGGCGGCAGCCCGCTCGATATTCCGATCGTCGGTGGCGGTGGCGGCGCGGGCGGTAATGCCCACGCGGCGAACGAGTTCTACGTGATCGAAGGCTCGGGCAAGACCTACGGCATGGCCGGCGCCGAGAAAGCCATGGCGGCTGTGCTCTATTCCATGGCCGGCAAGCTGAACACGACAGAATAAACCCGGAAAGATTGCGTCGAAGCACTTCGGGTCCGGAAAAAATGAGGTAAGATTAGATGAAATCGATGAAATCAGCGCTGCTTATCGCCACCGCCTTCGGGTCGGCGACACTGCTTTCCGCCTGCAAGGAAAGTGCGGAGGAAGGTGTTGCGGAAACAACCGCCAGTGTTGCTCAGGAAATTCGTGGTGATGCCGATGTCGAGCTGTCGCCCGACATGTCGAAGCTGTCGAACCCCGAACTCGCCGCGATCTTCCAGCATATCGACGACAATATCGACCAGCACGTGGTCAATCTGCAGAACTGGATCCGCCAGCCGAGCATCTCGAACACCGGCGAGGGCATTCAGGAATCCGCCGAGATGGTGAAGGGCTTCTTCGACCAGCTCGGCTGTCAACAGACGCAGGTCTATGACGTAGGCGAGACCAAATGGGGCCAGCAGGGCAATCCGGTCGTCTATGCCAAGTGCGATGAAGGCGCGGAGAAGACCATTGTGATCTACTGGATGTACGACACGATGCCCGTCACCCAGCCGGACCTGTGGAAGTCCCCGCCGTTCGAGGCGGCGCTGGTCGAGCAGGAACCCTACAAGAAGGTGCTGATCGGTCGTGGCGCGACCAATTCCAAGGGGCCGCAGATGGCCATGTGGAACGCGCTGATGTCGATCAAGGAAGTCACCGGAACGCTGCCGGTCAACATCATCGTCGTCGCCGAGGGCGATGAAGAGCGCATGTCGATCGGCTACAACCAGTTCGTCACCACGCACCCTGAACTTTTTGAAGGCGTGGATGCGATGTATCGCTTCTCCGGACAGGGTGCAGGCGGTGGCACTTCGATTACCGGCGGTTCGGAAGGCTGCCTGTTCGTCGAGCTGATCACCACCGGCGAGGCCTGGGGCCGCGGGCCGGTGCGCTCGAACATCCATGGCGGCAACAAGCGCTCGGTCGATGCGCCGGCATGGCGGCACATCCAGATGCTCTCCAAGCTGGTTTCGCCCGACGGCAACACCGTGCTGATCCCCGGCTTCTACGACGACATGCGTCCGTTGACGCCCGAGCAGATCGAGACGCTCAAGAAAATGGCGGAAGGTTTCGATCCGGCGGCTGCGGCTGACGCACTGGGTGTGGCGCGGTTCATCTCCGACGATCCTTACGAGATCGTCCGCATGGCCCGCATGGGCACCTCGATGAACCTGGACGGGATCTGGGGCGGCAATATGTTCGAGGGTGGTTCGGGCGCGATCCTGCCCAACCGGATCGTGTCGAAGCATAACTTCCGTTACGTTCCCGACATGACGGGCCCCGACATTGTCGAGAAGCTGCGCGCCTATCTCGACCAGC
>DDNW01000172.1:2531-2706 GCA_002341345.1 Erythrobacter sp. UBA2510 | reverse complement strand
TGAAGGGCGCATAGAGCGCTGGCGGCCAGTCGACCGCGCTCCCCAAATAGCTGGCGGTTGACTGGCCGCCTTGGCCCGTGAGGGCCAAGTCATGGATTGTCGGTCAGGAGGTTTTGGTGGCTTTTCGCGCCTGGCTTTGGGCCAGGCGATAACTTTCGCCGTTCATCTCGAGGAT
>DDNW01000172.1:0-2257 GCA_002341345.1 Erythrobacter sp. UBA2510 | reverse complement strand
ATCTCGAGGATGTTGACGTGGTGGGTCAGCCGGTCGAGGAGCGCCCCGGTCAGGCGCTCGGTTCCGAAGGTCTCCGTCCATTCATCGAAGGGCAAGTTGCTCGTGATCAGCGTAGCCCCGCGCTCGTAGCGCTGCGAGATCAATTCAAAGAGCAGCTCGGCCCCGGTTTTGGAGAGAGGGACGAAGCCCAATTCGTCGATGATCAGCAGCTTGGCGTTGGCCATCTGTTTTTGGACCCGCAGCAGGCGACGCTCGTCGCGCGCCTCCATCAGTTCGTTGACCAAGGCCGCGGCGGTGGTGAAGCTGACCGTCATCCCTTTCTGGCAAGCAGCGAGCCCCAGGCCGAGGGCGACGTGGGTTTTGCCGGTGCCGCTTGGGCCGAGGGCGATCACGTTCTCGCGCCGTTCGATCCAGTCGCAGCGCGCCAGTTCCAGCACCTGCATCTTGTTGAGCTTGGGGATTGCCTTGAAGTCGAAGCTGTCGAGGCTTTTGGTGGCCGGGAACTTGGCCGCCTTGATGCGGCGCTCGACCATCCGTCGCTCGCGATCGATCAGCTCCAGTTCGACCAGGCGCGTCAGGAACTGGACATGGTCCAAGCCCTCGGCGGCGCATTGGCGCGCCACCTTCTGATACTCACGCAGGAATGTCGGAAGCTTCAGCCTCTTGAGGTGATGCTCCAGCAGGATTTCGGGGGCATGGGTCATTCCGCAGCCTCCGACATCAGGGACATGTAGCTGGCCGCTGAGGTCGTCTCGACCCGCGCCCGTGGCAGGTAGGGGTACACGTCGAGGTCGAGCCGTGGTGGCCGCTTCTCGACCTGACACAGAACCAGATGCTTCACAGCATCAAAGCCGACCGCGCCCATCTTCAGGGCCTGCTTTACGGCGGCGTGTAGCTCCTCCATGCCGAAGGTCTCCAGAAGACGCAGCACCTGGACATACTCGCGGCGCCCTATCTTCAGCATGCGCGCTTCCATCAGGCGGCGCAGCGTGTCGAACTCTTCTGGCAAGTCCCACTCCGCAAGGGGCGCAGCCTGATCCAAAGCATTGATCTTGCGTTCGATCAGCGGGAGGTAGTGGATCGGATCGAACACCATGTCCTCGCGCGGGTAGCACCGCGGATGGCGTGCGATCACGTCCCCACGGCAGCCAATCACCACCTGATCGACATAGGCCCGCACCCACACATCCTGATGGCCATAGGCCACGGGGACCGAGTAATCGTTGGTGTTGTAGCGGACCAAAGACTGGGAGCTCACCCGGCCGCTGGCCTGTGCGCAGGCCTCAAAGGGGGCGGCTGGCAAGGGGCGCATCTCGGCCAGATCCCGCTGCAGGCGCGCGCCGATCATCTCCGTGTGCCCACGCAAGGTGTCGCCCTGACGGGCACGGCACTGCTCTTCAAGGTAGGCGTTGAAGCTCTCCCAATCCGGGAAGTGGGGGATCGGCACCATGTGGTTGCGGCGCACGTAGCCCACCATCCCCTCGACATTGCCCTTGTCATTCCCTTTGCCCGGCCGCCCGTAGCGGTCTCGGAACAGGTAGTGCGACAGCAATCCGCTGAACTGCGTCGCGCGGACCCGTGTCCCATCCGGCTGGATCTTCGAGACCAGGCAACGGTCGTTGTCATAGAGAACCGACAGAGGCACCCCGCCAAAGAAGGCAAAGGCATGCACATGCCCGTCCATCCAGGCCTCCGCCGTCGCCGCCGGATAGGCCCGCACGAAGTAGGCATCGCTGTGCGGCAAATCCAGGACGAAGAAGTGGGCCTTTTGTTCGACACCCCCGATCACAACCAACGCTTCGCCAAAATCGGCTTGCGCATGGCCCGGCGGATGCGCCAGCGGCACGAACATCTCACGGGTGCGTCGTTCACGCTGCCGAACGTAGTCCTTGATAATCGTATAGCCGCCGGTGAACTCGTGTTCCGCCTTGAGCCGCTCGTGGATCCGCTTCGCTGTGTGGCGCTGCTTGCGAGGCAACTTCTTGTCCTCTTCAAGCCAGCCGTCGATGATCTCGCTGAACCCATCAAGCTTGGGACGCTTGATCTCCTTCGTGCGCCGGTATCCCGGCGGCGATGAGAACGCCAACATCTTGCGAACGCTGTCGCGCGATATGTTGAAATGGCGCGCCAGATCCCGCTGGCTCATCCCCTCGCTGCGCGCCAGCCTGACCTTCAGATAAAGTTCCACGGTGTAAATCTCCTCGCCCTCCCTGCTGCCGCAAGAAGGGAAAAAGTGGACGACTTTTACGCCGCCCGC
>DDNW01000159.1 GCA_002341345.1 Erythrobacter sp. UBA2510 | reverse complement strand
CGCTAATGAGTCTACGGCCTAGGAGTAGTGGTGGACGCACTAGGGCTCGAACCTAGGACCCGCTGATTAAGAGTCAGCTGCTCTACCAACTGAGCTATGCGTCCGTTCCGGCGAGATTTCGCAGGGCCCGCGAATCACGCGGAGGGCGTCATATAGCGTGAGAATCGACCATTGGAAGGGCCTGTCTCGCTACAGCACCAACTTCGCGTCAAACTCGCCGGTCGCCGCCCTTGTGGTTCCATTGGTCGACCATCATCAACCCGCCGATACAGATCATGTTGGTCATCATCGAAGACCCGCCATGGCTCATGAAGGGCAGGGGGATGCCGACCACCGGGGCCAGCCCCATTACCATCATCAGATTGGTCCCGGCATAGAAGAAGATCGTCGCCGTCAGTCCAACCGCCAGCAGCCGCGAAAAGCGGTCGCGCGCATCGCGGGACACGTTCAGACCCCAGCGCAGGATGATGCCAAATATCAACAACACGAAGAGGCCGCCCAGCAGCCCCCATTCCTCGGCCATGGTGGCGAAGACGAAGTCGGTATGCGGTTCAGGGAGATATTGCAGGTGGCTCTGCGAGCCTTCGCCAAAGCCCTTACCGGTCAGCCCGCCAGAGCCGATTGCGATCTTCGACTGGGTAATGTGATACCCCGAGCCGAGCGGGTCGCTCTCCGGATCGAGGAAGGTCGTCACCCGCTTGCGCTGATAGTCATGCAAAACGAAGAAGTAAGCGATGGGAATGGCGATGATTGCGGCCACGGCACCGCCAGCAAACCACTTGCCGGGCAAGCCGGCCACGAACAACACTATTGCACCGCCAAAAGCGATGGCCAGCGTCGTGCCGAGGTCTGGCTGCATCAGGACGAGGCCCATCGGCATCGCCATGAGCACACCGGGCGGGACGATCGCCCTCCAGGTGCCGATCATGCCGGGCGGCAGCGAGTGAAAATAGCTGGCCAGTGCAAGGACGATCGCAGGCTTCATCAGCTCTGAAGGCTGCAACACAATCGGGCCGATATTGAGCCACCTTTGACTGCCCCCACCGACCGCACCGATTATCTCGACCAGCAGCAGCAGCAGCAAGACTATGCCATAGACCGGAAAGGCCATCCAATAAGCCCAGTCGCGCGGGAAACGGGCCATAATCAGCGCCATGACGAGGAATATGCCGAAGCGCAGCAAATGCGAACTGGCATAGGGTGTCATCGAACCGCCTGCCGCCGAATGCAGCACCGCTGCGCCGAACGCAACCAGCAGGCACAGCGGAATGACCACCGCCCATGATATCTGCGCCAGCGGTGCGGGAAGCGAGACGCCCGGCCTCATGTTGAACGGGTTCCGGCAACGGGCGTGGGGTCTTCGCGCGGCCTGATGGCTCCTTCTACCGCGTCCGCCGGTTCGAGTGAGGCTGCGCGTGCCTCTGCATCGACCTGCCGCGCCAGTTCGACCGGATCGGGTGCGGGAGGGAGCTCGACACCCTGTTCGGCGGCAAACTGCGCATAGTTGGCATCGAGCCGCTCCTGTGCAGTGCCGCCCCATTCCGCCTCGTATCGATGCAAGGCCTCAAGCGCCTTGGTCGGATCGAACAGGAAGGTCATGACGTCGCGTGCAATCGGATATGCTGCGCCCGATCCGCCGCCATGTTCGATGACCACGGCGCCAGCGTAACGCGGATTGTCGAATGGGGCGAAAAAGATGAACAAGCCGTGGTCGCGATATTTCCAAGGCCCGGACTTGCCGTTTGAAAGGTTGAGCCCGACAACCTGCGCGGTCCCGGTCTTGCCGGCCATCAGGACATTGTCGATCGGCAGGCGTGCGCGTCCTGCCGTACCGGGACCGTTGACCACATCGCTCATCGCCTTCTGAATAACGTGCACATGATCGCCGTGAAAATTCATGCTGTCGAATTTCGGCTTGCTGCCATCCAGCCTCAGGCGGGGCATGATTACATTGCCTGTTGCCAGGCGCGCGGACATGACCGCCAGCTGCAAGGGATTGAACAGCATGTAGCCTTGCCCGATGGTCGCGTTGACCGTGTCGAAGGCCTGCCACTCGCGCCCGTACTTGGCCAGTTTCCACGCCGGATCAGGCACGGTGCCATAAAATTGGCTGGTGACCGGAAGCGGGAATTGCGCCCCGAGCCCGCACCGATGTGCCATGTCGGCGATGACATCCATGCCCAGTTGCTGCGCGAAGTGATAGAAATAGACGTCGCAGCTCTGGTAGATGCCCTTAGCCATGTTTACCGAGCCATGTCCGCCGCGTTTCCAGCAATGGAACACACGGTTGCCGACGCGCAGGCCGCCGCTGCAATTGACGGACGCTTCCGGATCGAGCCCCGCCTCCAGGAATGACATGGCCACCATCGGCTTGACGGTCGATCCGGGCGGATAGAGCCCTTTCAGCACCTTGTTGCGCAGCGGAACGCGGTCATTCTCGCTCAGCATCTGGTATTCGACACGTCCGATCCCGTCGGAGAAGCTGTTGGGATCGAAGCTGGGCATGGAAGCCATGCACATTATGTCGCCGGTGAGACAGTCAAGTACCACGACCGATCCCGATTCCAGCCCAATCCGGCGGGCGGCATAATCCTGTAGCGGGCCATCGATGGTCAGCCTTACGGCATCGCCCTGGATATCTTCGCGCGTTTCCAGATCGCGCACGATCCGGCCCGAGGCAGTGACCTCCGAGCGCCGTGCGCCCGGTTCGCCGCGCAATTCCTGCTCGAATTGCTGCTCCAGCCCGTCCTTGCCGACCTTGAAACCGGGGGTGAGCATCAGCGGCGAGGGGTCGGCCTCGTATTCCTCGCGGCTCGGCGCACCGACATAGCCGAGCAGGTGACCGACCGAGGGGCCGGTTGGATAATAGCGCGAGAAGCCGCGCTGAGGGACGACGCCCGGCAGTTCGGGCAGGCGGACCGATACGGCGGCGAATTGTTCGTATTTGAGGCCGCTGGCGACCGGTACGATCTGGAACGGGCCGGACTCTTCGAGCTTGTCGAGCAGATCCTGCTTCTCACCCTGACTGAGGTCGAGCAGTTCACCAAGCAAAGAGACTGTTCCTGGATGATCCTCGACCCGGTCAGGGATGATATCGACACGGAAATCGGCGCGGTTGGAGGCGAGGGGGGACCCATTGCGGTCTAGAATCCAGCCACGGCGCGGCGGAATCAGGGTCAGGTTCACCCGGTTGCTTTCCGACTCCATCTGGTATTTTTCGTTCTCGGCGACGGCGATGTAGCCCATCCGAGCCGCCAGTAGCAGGCCGATACCACCCTGTACCGCGCCCACCACGAAGGTGCGCCGGTCGAAAGTCTCGCGCAGTTGCGCCGATGTGCGGCTGCGATCCACGGTCAGGCCAGCCTGCGCACGCGCAGCAGGCGCAACCTGTCGAGCACCGAAACCAGTCTGGAGGCGAGCGGGAACAACACGATCGCGATCAACAGCTGCGGTACGATGAGTCGCAGCTGAACGAGCGAGAGATCAGCCCCGGAAACCAGTGCCGAAATGATCAGATAGGCGCTAATGAACAATGAACCGGTCAGCCAGTCCTGCCAGAAGCTGCGCCAGGGAAAGCGTATTTCCATCAGGTCGATGGCGATTATCGTGATCGAGAACAGCAGGATCGCGCTACCGATAGGCTGACCGGACAGCAGATCGTCGAACAGGCCGAGCGGCAAGCCCGCCCACAGCGGCAGGACATTCACGCGCAGCAGGCGCCAGGCCAGCAACATGATATATGCGAATGGCGGGAGCACCGGGGCGAGGGCGATGACCGGCAGCATCGGTGCTAAGGACGCGAGCATGATCGTCAGCCAGGGTACGCCGACCATGAGCAGCGGCGAGGAGGTGCGATTGATCTTGCTGCCGAAGGCGTCCCTGCGTGAGCTGTGGTTGAGACGTTCCATCAGCCTGGATCGTCCTCGTTCACAACCGGTTTGGCCATGGTCTTGAGCAAATCCTCTTCCCAGATCGGCTCGACAATGACGACGTCGGTCGCCGCCGGATTGCTGAGCAATTGTGCAATCGCACCGTCCTCGGTGATCTCGGTTGCCATGGCCACCGCCACACCGGGCCGGAACATGCCGCCCGCACCCGAGGTGACGAAGACATCGCCTTCCTCGACCGGGTTGATGCCGAGATTGATGAGCCTGATGCGCAGGGTGCCGTCTGCGCGGCCTTCGGCGAAGGCGACCAGATCGTCACCCGCGCGCCTGACCGGCACCATGCTCTCGCTGTCGGTCAGCAGCAGGATGCGCGAGGAATGGCGTCCGCTTTCGAGCACGCGGCCCACCAGCCCCATCGGAGAGGTTACGGGCATACCGGGTGTTACCCCGTCTTCTCGACCGGTCGAGATATAGCCGAAGCGGCGGGCCGAGGCAGAAGTCGAGCCGATCAGGCGTGCTGCCGCGATATTTTCGGGGTTCTGCTGCATCAGCCCAAGGGCGGCCTTCAGGCGGGCATTCTCGCGCTTGGCTGCCTCTGCTTCCGCCAGACGAACGCGCGCAATGGCGATTTCTTCTTCCAGCGCAGCATTCTTGCTGCCGGCATCGTAATAGCCGGCAATCGCTTCGAAGATATTGCGCGTGCCGACACGGGTAGCGGCGCCGGTCTGCCCGATCGGCGCGGTCACGTCGCTGGCCATGGACCGCAGACCCGAAAAGGTCTCCGGCTTCATCAGCGAGATAACCAGCAGCAGCGCGCCCAAGATCGCACCCACGCTGGCGGCAAGATAGCCCGCAAACAGGCCCAGCTGGGCCTTGCGGTTGTTTCCCGATCTGTTTCCCGAAGGCGGCATGACCGCCTAGCCCTCCAAGCTGCCGATCCGCGTCACGCGGTCATCAGAACGCCGCGATAGATCTCGTCTTCCATCGCCCGGCCGGTACCGATAGCAACGCAGGACAGCGGGTCCTCGGCGACGCTCACGGGCAGGCCGGTTTCCTCGCGCAGGTGATCGTCCAGCCCCTTGATCAGCGCCCCGCCACCGGTCAGCACGATGCCCTGATCGACGATGTCCGCGGCAAGTTCGGGCGCGGTGTTTTCCAGCGCGATGCGCACACCCTCAACGATGGCACCGATCGGTTCGGACAAAGCCTCGGCAATATGCGCCTGGTTGATGGTGATTTCCTTGGGCACTCCGTTCACGAGGTCACGGCCCTTGATCGTGATGATCTCGCCCACGCCATCCTCGGGCACGACAGCGGTGCCGTAATCCTTCTTGATGCGCTCTGCAGTGGCATCGCCGATCAGCAGATTGTGATGGCGTCGCACGTAGGAGACGATCGCCTCGTCCATCTTGTCCCCGCCGGTCCGCACCGAGGTGGTATAGGCAAGACCGCGCAGCGAGAGCACCGCGACTTCGGTCGTGCCACCGCCGATATCGACCACCATCGAGCCGACCGGTTCGGTCACCGGCATGTCTGCACCGATGGCGGCCGCCATTGGTTCGAGGATGAGGAAGACTTCCGAGGCGCCCGCATTGCTCGCCGCATCGCGAATCGCGCGGCGCTCGACCGAGGTCGAACCCGAGGGAACGCAGATCACGATTTCCGGATAGCGCAGCAAAGTGCGTTTGCCATGCACCTTGCGGATGAAGTGCTTGATCATTTCCTCGGCAATTTCGATGTCGGCGATAACGCCATCGCGCAGCGGCCTGATCGCTTCGATACTGTCGGGCGTCTTGCCCATCATCATCTTGGCGTCCTCGCCCACGGCCTTGACCCGCTTGATGCCGTTGATCGTCTCGATCGCCACCACCGACGGCTCGTTGAGCACGATGCCTCGGTCCTGAACATAGACCAGTGTATTCGCAGTGCCGAGATCGATGGCCATGTTCTGCGAACCGAACTTGAACATTTTGGAGAAGAACGAACTCATCTAATTTTCCGTTGATACCCGCTTTGCGGGGTTGGGGGATGTTGCAGGCTAGGCAATAATGCCGGGATGCGCCGGTCTCTACCGCGAAGAAGTTCCTAAAGCCAAAAAATAGTGTCGAAAAAGCGCAGGTTTTGCACCGCTCGCCTCGAATTTGGCACTGGCCCGCTGTACCCCATGCCTATGGCCATCATTCGCCGCCTTCCCGACGAGCTTATCAATCGCATCGCTGCCGGCGAGGTGGTCGAGCGCCCGGCCTCCGCGTTGAAGGAGATTGTCGAGAATGCGCTCGATGCCGGGGCACGCAGGATCGCGATCAAGCTGGTCGATGGCGGGCTTGGCAGGATCGAGGTCGTGGATGATGGTATCGGGATGAGCCCGGACGAAATCGCGCTGGCGCTGGAACGCCATGCGACCTCGAAACTGCCCGATGACAATATCGAACAGGTTTCGACGCTCGGTTTTCGTGGTGAGGCATTGCCTTCGATCGCCAGCGTCTCGCGCCTGACCATCGAGAGCCGCGCGGCAGAAGTTGCGGAGGGCTGGCGTCAGGTCGTCGATCATGGCGACAGGGTGGAGGCAGGGCCCGCCGCGCTGCCTTTCGGGTCGCGGGTGACCATGGAGCAGCTGTTCGCCCGCATTCCGGCGCGTCGCAAGTTCCTGCGCACTGCCCGCAGCGAATATGCAGCGGCGATGGACGTCGTGCGACGGCTGGCCCTGTCGCGTCCCGATGTCGGGTTCTCTCTCGAACATGGCGGACGGCGCGTCCTCGCGCTGCAACCGGGCGAGGGGATCGAGTCGCGGATCGCCGCTATCGTCGCACGCGAGCTGGCCGACAACGCGGTCGGGATCGACTTCGAACGCGGCGGGCTGCGCCTGACCGGACTCGCGGGCCTGCCGACCTACAATCGCGGCGTGGCCGATCACCAGTACCTGTTCGTCAATGGCCGCCCGGTAAAGGACCGGCTGCTGACCGGAGCTGTGCGGGGTGCCTATGCCGACATGCTCGCGCGTGACCGTCATGCTGTGCTGGCGCTGTTCCTTGAACTGCCGTGTGAGGATGTCGACGTAAACGTTCACCCGGCCAAGACCGAGGTCCGCTTCCGCGATGCTGCGGGCGTGCGCGGCTTTATCGTCTCGGGGCTGCGTCATGCATTGGCGACCGGCGACCGGCGCAGCGCGCAGGCCCCCGATGCGGCGGCCATGGGGCGGTGGCAATCGGCCTCAAGTAGCGAAGCGATAGGCCGACCAGAAGGCGAGACTCTGCGGGAGGAGCAGCCAGCGCTCAGCTCGATCTTCTCCGGTCGTGACTGGTCGCGCCCCTCTGCTGGAGTCGCCGAGCCGTCGCGAGCATGGGATGCCGGCGGCACGCAGGTGCTCGCTCCGCCGCATGGCCGGGCGGAGGTCGCTGAGCCGGTCAGCGAGGACGCACAGGACTTTCCGCTGGGCATTGCGCGTGGCCAGATCGCTGAAACCTATATCGTCGCCGAGGCGGCGGACGGCCTCGTGCTCGTCGATCAGCATGCCGCACATGAGCGCCTCGTGCTGGAACGTCTGCGCGCTGCCGGAGCAACCGACAAGATCGCTGCGAGCCAGGCGTTGCTGATGCCCGAAGTGGTCGAACTGGAGGAGGTCGATTGCGACCGGCTCGAGGAAAGCGCGGCGAGTTTTGCCGAACTCGGCCTCGAGATCGAGCGCTTCGGCCCCTCCGCCATGCTGGTGCGCGCCATGCCCGCCTCGCTCAGGCGGGCAGACCCGGTCGCACTGCTGCGCGATCTGGCCGATGACATTGCCAGGAATGGCGAGGCTTTGCTGCTGGGCGAACGGATCGAGTTGGTCCTTGCCACCATGGCGTGCCACGGATCGGTGAGGGCAGGGCGTGTCCTGTCGGTCGCCGAGATGAATGCCCTGCTGCGCGAAATGGAGGCGACGCCGCGTTCAGGACAATGCAACCATGGTCGTCCGACATGGGTAAAGCTCTCGATGAGCGACGTGGAAAAACTGTTCGGACGACATT
>DDNW01000127.1:4389-4776 GCA_002341345.1 Erythrobacter sp. UBA2510 | reverse complement strand
CGAGCTGGAAGCATCGCCCTTCGATACGGCACGGTGGCTCAAAGGGACCGAGGCGGACCTCAAAGGGTTTGAAGAGTTCAACCGCGCCAATCTGGCGCGCGATCGGGATGGCGACCTGGTGTTCCTCGCCAAGTCCGTCTGGGACGTGAACTACCAGCAGGAAAAGAATCCCGGCCTGGCATTTTCCGCGACCAAGGAACGCTGACGCTTGCGGGAAAGGTAGCCAGTGCCCATTGAACAGACCATGACCTACGCTGGACCCACTTCGCACAGTTTCACCTCGCAGCGCATGCGCCTGCACTATGTCGACTGGGGCAATAAGGGAAAGCCGCCGCTGCTGCTGGTCCATGGCGGCCGCGACCATTGCCGTAGCTGGGACTGGGTTGC
>DDNW01000127.1:0-4283 GCA_002341345.1 Erythrobacter sp. UBA2510 | reverse complement strand
GCCGTAGCTGGGACTGGGTTGCCGAGGCCCTGTGCGAGGATTGGCACGTCATTGCGCTCGACCATCGTGGCCATGGCGACAGCGAATGGGTCAGCGATGGCACCTATCTGGCGTCCGACATGGTCTATGATCTCGCGCAGCTGGTGCATCAGCTCGACCTTGCGCCGGTGACGATCGTCTCCCATTCGATGGGAGGCAATGTCAGCCTGCGCTATGCCGGGGCCTTCCCCGAACAGGTGCGCAAGCTGGTCGCGATCGAGGGGCTGGGGCCGTCGCCCAAACTGCGCCAGGAAATGCTAAAGCCCCCCTATCCCGAACGCGTCCGGGACTGGGTCGAGAAAAAGCGCGACGCAGCAGCGCGCCTGCCGCGCCGCTACGCCACCATGGAAGATGCCATCGCACGCATGCACGAGGCCAATCGCTTCCTCTCGCACGAGCAGGCGATTCACCTTACGATACATGGGGTAAACCGCAACGAGGACGGCACCTTCACCTGGAAGTTCGACCCCTATCTGAACCTTTGGCCCGCCGAGCAGACCTCTGCCGAAGACGAACAGCAATCATGGGCGGCGATCACCTGTCCGACCCTGCTGATGTATGGCGCGGAAAGCTGGGCCTCCAACCCGGAGAAGGACGGGCGCATCGCGCCGTTCCGGAATGCCGAGGTCGTCGTGGTCGACAAAGCCGGCCACTGGCTCCACCATGACCAGTATCCGACCTTCATGCGCCATTTGCGCGAGTTTCTGTAATGGCCGACTTTACCGATACACTAACCGACCAGCATATCGCCATGATCGCCGCGCAGCCCGTGTTCTTCGTGGCGACTGCAGCGGCGGATGCGCGCATCAACCTCTCACCGAAGGGCTACGATTCCTTCCGGGTGCTGGCGC
This sequence comes from Erythrobacter sp. UBA2510, assembly GCA_002341345.1. Lineage (GTDB taxonomy): Bacteria > Pseudomonadota > Alphaproteobacteria > Sphingomonadales > Sphingomonadaceae > Alteraurantiacibacter. Next base: position 3,393 of record DDNW01000127.1, on the reverse strand, counting down.
CCGACCGGGTCGGCTATCTCGATCTCGGCGGCTCCGGTAATGAAACCAATGCGCACCTGCTTGCCGACGGGCGCATCACGGTTATGTTCTGCAATTTTCAGCAGCCCGCCCTGATCCTGCGGATTTATGGCCGGGGCAAGCCGGTCCTTCCCGCTGACCCCGAATGGGCTGAACTGGCCGGGCATTTCACCCTGCTGCCCGGTACCCGCCAGATCTTTGACATCACGGTCGAGAGTGTGCAGACCTCATGTGGCTGGGGCGTTCCGGTGATGGAGCTGGAGGCGGAGCGGCAGACGCTGGTCAAGTATCATGCGCAGGCCGACCCGGACGTTTGGGCGAGCAAATACGCGACCCGCACGACCAGTATCGACGGCCTGCCTGCGCGTCCGACCGACCGCTACATCGCCGGGACGTGAATAGACCCGAAGACTGATGCGATTCACCTTCGCCAGCTACAATATCCATAAAGGTGTAGGCCTCGACCGCCGCCGCGATCCCGAGCGCATTCTGGCCGTGCTGCATGAAATGGCGGCCGATATCGTGGTGCTGCAGGAGGTCGACCGCCGCTTCGGCGCGCGTGAGACGGCGTTACCGCGCCAACTGGTCGAGGAGGCGCAGTGGCAGATCGCTGCCGTGGCCCGCCGACCCTTGAGCATCGGCTGGCACGGCAATGCCGTCCTGGTGCGCCGCGACTGGACACTGCACGAGGCAGCGCGGATCGACCTGCCCGTGCTCGAGCCGCGCGGCGCGGTCAGCGTCGTGGTCGAGGCGCCCGGCGGCCTGCGCCTGCAGGTGGCGGGCATGCATCTCGACCTGTCCGGTTTTCGCCGCCGCCATCAGGTAGCGGCCATCTGCGCGGCGATGGGGCGACCGCGCCTGCCGACCATCATGATGGGCGACCTCAACGAATGGTCGCGTGAGAAGGGGGCACTGGCCGCTTTCGACGACCATTGGCGGATCGTCACACCCGGGCCGAGCTATCCCACCCGTCGGCCTGTGGCACGGCTCGACCGGGCGATTTTGTCCGATCATTGGACGCTGGTTGAGGCCGGGGTCCACCACAGTGCGCTCTCGGCCCAGGCATCGGACCATTTGCCGATCCGCGCGGTGCTCGAAATCTAGCGTCTGGTCCAGGCTGGGTTTTGGCCTGAAATTAGGCACTTGCGTGATTTTTAGCTCGGCGGCTTTTCATATCTTGCTTAAACCCTGTTAACCGGCGTAACAATTGTGCAGGCGCGGGCAGCCTTTGCCCGCATTCAGGGGAGGGGACATGAAACTCATTATCGCCGTCATTAAACCGTTCAAGCTGGACGAGGTGCGCGATGCCCTCGGCTCGGTCGGGGTCGCTGGGATGACCGTCAGCGAGGTGAAAGGCTATGGCCGACAGAAGGGCCAGACCGAGATTTATCGCGGTGCCGAATATTCGATCAACATGCTGCCCAAGGTGAAGCTGGAAATCGTCGTGGCCGACGATCTGGCGCCCAAGGTAGTCGAAACCATCCAGCAGGCCGCGAGCACCGAAAGCATCGGCGACGGCAAGATCTTCGTGCTCGACGTCGGCTCGAGCATGCGTATCCGGACCGGCGAAACCGGCGAAAACGCGCTCTAGGGCGCGCCGATAACTAGGGGAAATTGGCCATGTTCAAGAAATACCTTGCCGGTGCGATGACGAGTGGTGCGCTGCTGCTCACTTCCGCCGCTGCCTTTGCGCAGGAGGCTGCCGAAGCAGCTCCTGCCGTGCCGAATCCGGGCAACAATGCCTGGATGATGACATCGACCGTTCTCGTCCTGATGATGATTCTGCCGGGTCTGGCGCTGTTCTATGGCGGTCTGACCCGATCGAAGAACATGCTCTCGACCATGACCCAGATCGGCGCGACCGCCGCGCTGGCGATGCTGGTGTGGATCATGTGGGGTTATTCGATGGCGTTCGGCCCCGACGCGGTGTCGGGCCTTGAGGCTTTCGTATCTACAGGCAGCTATTTCCTCTCCTCGGTCACGCCGGACACCACCGCCGCGACCTTCTCTGACGAGGTGATCAGCGAATATGTCTTTGTCAGCTTCCAGATGACCTTCGCCGCGATTACCGCAGCGCTGGTGTTGGGCGCCACGGCCGAGCGGATGAAGTTTTCCGCGACCATGCTGTTCACGATCCTGTGGCTGACGGTCGTCTACTTCCCGATCGCGCACATGGTCTGGGCCGGTGGCGGCCTGCTATTCGAGATGGGCGCGCTGGACTTTGCCGGCGGCACCGTGGTGCACATCAACGCCGGTGTCTCGGGCCTGGTGCTCGCCTACCTCTTGGGCAAGCGAAAGGGCTACCCGAACGAAGTGGATCCGCCGCATTCGATGGTCATGACCATGATCGGCACCGGTCTGCTGTGGGTCGGCTGGTTCGGCTTCAACGCCGGGTCGGAGCTGGAGGCTGACGGCTTTGCCGGTCTCGCCATGATCAACACCTTCGTCGCCACCGCTGCCGGTGGTCTGACCTGGATGGTCGTGGAAAAGCTGGCCGGTCACAAGGGCTCGGCACTGGGCTTCTGCTCGGGCATCATTGCCGGTCTGGTTGCGGTTACGCCTGCGGCGGGCAATTCCGGCCCTTTCGGTGCGGTGGTGCTGGGCATCGTCGCCTCGCTGGTCTGCTACTTCGCGGTTGCGAAGCTGAAGCCTGCGCTGGGCTATGACGACAGCCTCGACGCCTTCGGCATCCACGGCATCGGCGGCATTATCGGCGCGATCGGCACCGGCTTCGTGAACACCATGTTCAACGGACCGGGCAACGGTTCGGCCGACAGCATGATGGCGCAGGTCACCATTCAGGTGATCGCGGTGGCCGTGGCCATCGCCTGGGCCGCCATCGGTACGCTGATTGTCGGCCTGATCATCAAGTACACGATCGGCCTGCGCGTCTCGGAAGAAACCGAGGTCAGCGGTCTCGATATCGCCGAACACGGCGAACGCGCCTACAACTGAGGGCGTTCCAGACAGGCCTCGCTTCCGGCGGGGCACAGAAGGGGCCGGGGCGTAATGCTCCGGCCCTTTTTTATGCGCTGGATCAAGTTGGCGAGCTGATGCCTTCTTCTGCCCAACGCGAAGGCAGGTGCCCAAAAATTAGGCATCGCTGCAATGAAATCCCCCGATTCGAATGGTTAAAAATGTGTGAATCGACCGATTTTCAACTTGGCACGCCCCTTGCTTAACTGACTCCCGGCCGGAGGATCGTTCGGCAAAGCAATAGGGGTCAGTGATGAAATTCATCATCGCCATTATCAAACCGTTCAAGCTCGACGAGGTGCGCGAAGCACTCGGCGCGTTGGGCGTCGCGGGCATGACTGTGTCCGAGGTCAAGGGCTTTGGTCGCCAGAAGGGTCAGACCGAGATTTATCGTGGCGC
>DDNW01000210.1:4095-6010 GCA_002341345.1 Erythrobacter sp. UBA2510 | reverse complement strand
CAGCCGGTCGAGCTTCCACAACGCCAGCTTCTCGCCGGCACGGAGATAGTCAAGGGCGCCTTTCAACTCCGGGCTGTCGCGTTGCGCTCCCGACGGCGTCTCCATGAACACCCACCCGCACCCGGCTTCCCGGAGCGCGTCTCGTTGGGGGGGCAGGGACTGATCCCTGGTGGACACGCGCACATAGCCGACGAGCAAAGGCCTTCTCCTGAACCTTGCCAGAACCTAGCCGGATTTCGGAGACTGAACCGAGGGACTGTTTTCGGAGGCTGAAGGGCCATTTCCAGAGCCTTCCGCCGCCATCGGTGCGGCTCTCCCGCGAACGAGCGTTCGCGGGAGACGGGAGATAGGACATTATCACATGCTAGACAGGGGGGAAATCGTGGCTGGACCCTTCATGTCATCTTGCGGAGGTACACGTTGCCATTGAAGGCTGGCTGGCGCCATTCATCCGCTCTGGAAACGATGGATTGAGAAGCCGGCGTGCGCTCGCAACAGCCCAGACAAGCGCACCTGGCAAACCCTGCGGTATATCTGAGCTGCCCAAAGCCGGCTCAGCGTACGTTCGCGTAAGAAGCAGCAACAGCGCGCGCTCGTCCGCGCTGAGCATTGGATTACAACAGCATTCGGCAACCAATGCCCGGCCAAGGCATCCTTCAGTGAGTTGAAAAACGCTGGCCAGGGCGACCACCGCAGGAGCCGGAATCCCGAACTCGCCCCCTAGTCTGGTGAACGGCGGCAGGGGTTGCTCACCGAGTTGCCGGCACGCCGCGTAGCGGCGCAGCAGCCGCACCACGATCTGCTCGGCGTCCCCTGCATTGGGGTCTATGCGCACCATCACCGTCATCGCCCATATTTCATCAGAGCCGCTATTGCGATGCATTCGCATCTATCATAGGGCGCGTCAACGATTGAGAACGATTCGCAAAGGAGTGAAAATGAGGAAAAGTGGATTAAGCGGTGCGCTAGGCCTTGGATTGATGGCCGTGCCCGCAGCGGCTCAGGGTCAGCCAGCCATTCCGGCTACGGACGCCCGCCAAACAATCATCGTCACCGGCGTCCGGGACGGCTACCAAGTCGATGCGACAAGCACCGCCACCCGCACACCGACCAGTCTCAAGGACGTTCCGCAGGCGGCCTCGATCATCACCGAGGCGCAGATTGACGACCAGGCGATGCGCTCGATCGCCGACGTGCTTCGCTATGTCCCCGGCGCGGTGATCTCGCAGGGCGAGGGCCACCGCGACCAGATCATCCTGCGCGGGAACAGCAGCACCGCGGACTTCTTTGTCGATGGCCTGCGTGACGACGTGCAATATTACCGCGGCCTCTACAACGCAGAGCGGATCGAGGTCCTGAAAGGTCCCAACGCGATGATTTTCGGGCGCGGCGGCGGGGGTGGGATCGTCAACCGCGTCACGAAGCGCCCCGTTGCCAACGCCTTCATCAGCGGCAGCGGCTCGGCGGACACATATGGCGCATGGTATGTCGACACCGACATCAACCAGCCAATCGGCGAATCCGCCTCCGCTCGGCTGAACTCCGTTTACGAGGAGTTCAACAGCAACCGCGACTTCTACGACGGACGCCGGATTGCGATCAATCCGACCTTTGCGGTATCGCTCGGCGGCACCACCCGGATCGACCTGGGCTTCGAATATAACAATGACAAGCGCACGATCGATCGAGGTGTCCCCTCGGCTGTCCAGGGCTTTCTGACGAGCCCGTCACGCCCCCTCACCGGCTACCGCGACACCTTCTTCGGTGTTCCGGGCTTCAACGTCAGCGACTTCGAGGCCAAGGTCCTGAGCGGGCGCATCGAGCATCGGTTCAGCGACAACCTGACCCTGACAAGCCGGGTCCTGTACGGCGATTATGACAAGCTCTATCGGAATGCCTTCGCGGTGACCCCGAT
>DDNW01000210.1:1675-3998 GCA_002341345.1 Erythrobacter sp. UBA2510 | reverse complement strand
CCTTCGCGGTGACCCCGGTCACCCTGCGCGGCGGCGTCCAGAGCGTCGGCCTCGAAGCCTATAGCGATCCCACGACGCGCAAGAACTTGCTCAACCAGAACGACCTCGTCTGGACGGTCACAACAGGACCCGTCCGCCACGTGCTGCTCGCCGGCTTTGAAGTTGGCGATCAGCGCACGCGCAACCAGCGGATCAATGGCTTCTTCGCAGGCGGTGACGTGGTCAACGGGGGCCGGCGAGTTTTTGTGGGGTTGGCCGACCGGATCACGGTGCCGCCGGTCACGCTGCGCACCACCGCCAACACCGGCTACCGGTCGATCCGGACAAACGCCGACGCCACTGCCTTCTATGTGCAGGACCAGATCTCGATCGGCGACCATGTCGATGTTATCGGTGGCGTTCGCCGCGACCGCTTCGAGCTTAGCATCGACGACCTGGTCGCCGGGCAAAGCTACAGCCGGACAGACACTCTCTGGTCTCCCCGCCTAGGGGTGGTGCTGAAGCCGGTGCAACCCGTCTCGATCTACGCCAGCTATAGCCGGTCCTTCCTGCCCCAGTCGGGCGATCAGTTTTCATCGCTCGACATCACAAGCGCCGCGCTGGAGCCGGAGAAGTTCGACAATTACGAACTTGGCCTCAAATGGGATATCTTTCCAACGCTTAGCCTGACCGCTGCCGTCTACCGGCTCGATCGTACCAACACCCGCGCGACCGACCCCAACGATGCCACGCGGACGGTGCTTACCGGCGCACAGCGCAGCAAAGGGCTTGAGATCGGCCTCAGCGGAGCGATCACGCCCCAGTGGCAGGTCAGTGCGGGCTATGCGCTGCAGGACGCGGAGATTCGCAAAACGACGAGCGCGGCCCCGGCCGGGCGCGAGGTACCGCTGGTTCCCAAACAGCAGGTTTCGCTCTGGACCCGCTACGACTTCACCCCGCGCTTCGGGGCCGGCGTCGGCGTCTACCACCAGTCGAAGAGCTTCACTTCCATCAGCAACACCGCCGTCCTGCCCGCCTTCACCCGCGTCGATGCTGCCGCATTCTTCAAGCTTACCCCCCAGATCGAGGCGCAAATCAACGTCGAGAACCTCCTCGACAGCAACTATTTCTCGTCCGCCTACAACGACAACAACATCATGCCTGGTGCGCCGACGACGGCGCGAGCGACGGTTAGAATGAGCTTTTAGACAAAGGCGTGGGAGAGATGGATGTGGGCACAAAGCGCGTAATCGAAGGCGCTGTGGCGGGCGCGGCTGCAGGGTTGATGGCCTCATGGGTAATGTCCGAGTTCCACGACGCCGGGAAAGTGGCATCCGGCGAGAGGGACGTCGGAGACGAGCCCAACACCGTCAAGGTGGCCGACGCTGTAACGGAAGCAACCGTAGGGGAGCCGGTGCCGGAGGAATATCGCGAGCCCGCCGGAGCAGCTGTTCATTACGGCTTTGGGATGTTTCTCGGCGCTCTCTACGGAGCCGCGGTGGAGGTTCGCCCAGAGACCAGCGCTGGGTTCGGAACCGCCTACGGAGCGGCGGTGTCGGCATGTCGTTCCACGGGGGTGCCGCCGGCGTCTCGCTCGCGCTGATCCTGTTCGCGCGACGACACGGCCTCGAATGGCTGCGGGTCCATGATTATGTCGCCTGCACCGTGCCGATCGGCCTGTTCTTCGGTCGTCTCGCCAATTTCGTGAATGGCGAGCTTTGGGGAAAGCCCACCGATGTGCCCTGGGCGATTGTGTTCCCCGGAAGCCATGATGGTCTCGCCCGCCATCCCAGCCAGCTTTACGAAGCCGGGCTGGAAGGGTTGGTCCTGTTCGCCGTGCTCGCCTTCCTGTTCTGGTTCACCGACGCGCGGCGCAAGCCGGGGATGCTCGTCGGGGTGTTTCTCATCGGCTATGGTCTGGCCCGATTTACGGTCGAGTTCTTCCGAGAACCCGATGCCCAGCTTGTCGGCTTCGCAGCCAGAACAGGGCTTCACATGGGTCAGTGGCTCACGGTGCCTATGATTGCGGCAGGGATCTACCTCGTTGCCGCAGCATGGCAGCGGTCAGTCGATCACCCGGCTCAAGTTACCCGAAGCCAGTGACGTGCTCGCATCGGGCAGATCTGCGCTCCGCTGGAATGGCAGCGATCAACCTACGCGATTGAACATCGATCGATTCAACCGTAGCTTCGCCCCCCGAACATTAGGTCCCTAGCGGCCAGATATTTCGCCTAAGCAGTAGCGCCAATGGCTGTGGGAGACGGCGCCAGGCTGGCGTCGGCGGCGTCCGCCCGCTCTAAGGTAGTGCAAACGGCGACACATATTCGTTATGTTTATCCTGCAC
>DDNW01000210.1:855-1546 GCA_002341345.1 Erythrobacter sp. UBA2510 | reverse complement strand
TGTTTATCCTGCACGGGGCGCCAGAATATCAGACACTTAGCTGATTGTCCCGGACCAGAAATCTAGCTGGTCCGGGATTTGGTCCGGGGAAGCCGCCGGCGGGTTCCAAATTCCGCAGTAGCAACACGGGTGGGTCCGAGACGTACCGCCCGCATCACCCTCAGCCAAACTGCTTCCCTTTGCGTGACCCGGAGGGCGGACCCGAAAACCTTGACCTTGCCATCGTTGGAAGCACCACATCCCGTTTAGAGGCGCAGCTGCCTTCTAAGGGATCGAGAATGCGCGCCGGCGCGGCTGCACAACGTGGGAGATGAACTATGGCGACCGCTGCGAAGAGAGCCACCCTCTATCGGATGGTTACACCTGAGCACACCTGCCCTTACGGGCTCAAGGCCCGCCACCTGCTCAAGAGCAAGGGCTTCGAGGTCGAGGACAACTGGCTGACCAGCCGCGCGGAGCAGGATGCTTTCAAGGCCAAGCACAATGTCCAGACGACGCCGCAGACCTTCATCAATGGGGAACGTGTCGGCGGCTATGATGACCTCCGCCGCTTCGTCGGGCTGACGGTAAAGGATCCGGCGGCCCCAAGTTATACGCCGGTGATCGCGGTGTTCGTGGTCGCCGCACTCGCCGCACTGGCAATCAACTGGCTGACCGGAATGGCGCTGGTGGGCGTAATGTTCGTCGAGCT
>DDNW01000210.1:399-739 GCA_002341345.1 Erythrobacter sp. UBA2510 | reverse complement strand
TGGGCGTAATGTTCGTCGAGCGCTTCATCGCGGTTGCGATGATGCTTCTCGCCATGCTCAAGCTGCAAGACGTGGACCGCTTCGCGACCATGTTCCTCGGCTACGACCTGTTGGCGAAGCGCTATGTGCCCTATGCTTACTTTTATCCCTTCGCGGAGCTCGGCGCGGGCGTGCTGATGCTGGCAGGCGTCTTGAGCTGGCTGTCGATTCCGGTCGCTCTGTTCATTGGCGGCATCGGAGCGGTTTCCGTGTTCAAAGCCGTCTATGTCGATAAGCGCGAGCTGAAGTGCGCCTGCGTCGGAGGGAATAGCAATGTTCCGCTCGGCTTCGTGTCGCTCAC
>DDNW01000210.1:0-233 GCA_002341345.1 Erythrobacter sp. UBA2510 | reverse complement strand
GCTTCGTGTCGCTCACCGAGAACGTGATGATGGTTGCCATGGCGGTGTGGATGGCGCTCGTTCTCGCGCTGCCGGCCGGGTCGCTGCCGGGCGCGATGCAACCGACGCCCGCTGCCTTCTGGCCGTTCGAAGCTCCGGCGGGTACGCTACCGTCGCCTGGTCCCGAGGCAGCCCACTGAAGTAGTGAATGAGCCGGTCCAAGCCGGCTCATTCGCCCTCATCGACGAGCATGA
>DDNW01000055.1:15109-15342 GCA_002341345.1 Erythrobacter sp. UBA2510 | reverse complement strand
GCGCCGGTGCCGTATTCCATCAGTACGAAATTGGCGATGTAAACGGGCAGGTCCGCGCCGGTGAACGGGTGCTTCGCCGTAATGCCGGTATCGAAGCCCAGCTTTTCCGCCGTTTCCTGCTCGGCCGCCGTGGTGCCACCCTGCTTGCACAGCTCGATAAAGGCGCGGGCCTCTTCGCTGCCCTCGGCTACGCTTTGCGCCACCGGGTGGTCGGCGGCGACCGCGACGAAGCT
>DDNW01000055.1:14410-14784 GCA_002341345.1 Erythrobacter sp. UBA2510 | reverse complement strand
CCATCGATCACCTGTTCGTTGGCAAGCACTGTCTGGTCGACCGGGTCCCAGTTGACCGCGCTCTGGCGGCGATAGACGAGGCCTGCTTCGTAGAGGTCGATAAACAGCGCCTGCTCGTGGCCGTAATAACTCGGATCGCAGGTCGCCAGCTCACGGCTCCAGTCGAGCGCGAAGCCCAGCTGTTTCAGCTGGGCCTTCATCGTCTCGATATTGGCATAGGTCCATGCGCCAGGATGAACGCCCTTTTCCATGGCGGCATTCTCGGCCGGCATGCCGAAAGCATCCCAGCCCATCGGGTGAAGCACTTCGTGGCCCGTCATCCGCTTGTAGCGCGCGATCACGTCACCCATTGTGTAATTGCGCACATGGCCGAT
>DDNW01000055.1:11731-14270 GCA_002341345.1 Erythrobacter sp. UBA2510 | reverse complement strand
GTGTAATTGCGCACATGGCCGATATGGATGCGCCCGCTGGGATAAGGGAACATCTCCAGCACGTAGCTTTTCGGCTTGGTGCTGGCGGAGTTGGCAGCGAAGCAATTGGCTTCGTCCCAGGCGCGCTGCCAGCGTGGGTCGGCCTGCCCCGGTTCGAAACGCGCGTCGAACCGGACGTCGGGACCACTGTTGATCATCGAATACGCCCCGTCTGGTCGATCAGCCGATCGAGGAGCGACGAATGTCGCGCGCCTTGGTGAGGATAATGTCCTCCAGCTTCTGGACGGTCGCGGCCTGCACCGCGGCGGGCACCCAGGTGCCGCCCTGCATTACTTCACGGCTGGCCGTGACGCGCAAAGCATCGGCGCGCAGGTCCTGATCGAGGATCGTCACCGAAACTTTCATCCGCTCGTTAGGCTGGTCGGGATTGGCGTACCAGTCAGTCACGATCACGCCGCCAGCGCTGTCCGTCTGGGCCAGCGGCATGAAGGACAGAGTTTCGAGGCTGGCGCGCCACAGATAGGAATTCACCCCGATCGTGGTGATGCGCGAAGCGGCCAGATCGGCCCGTGGGCGATCGTCGCCCCCGCCGCAGCCGACCAAGGCGACAGCGCCCAGCCCAAGCGTTGCGAGTGAAGTGAGCGAACGGGGGAAAAGGTTCATCTTGTGTCCTGCATCTTTACTGATGGCATTCACGCGCGGCAGGCACGGGCCCGCCCCGGTTTCGCCAATCCTCTATAGACCCGCCAGCCCTGCGGCAAGCCACGCCTGCGCGCGAGACGCTGAATAGACCGAGATTTTGCCGGTATTGGCAGCCTGTAAAATGCAGCTACGCAGCCTGAATCGGCGCTGAATTTCAGCCCTCATTGCGCCATGTTGCGCGAGCGATCTGTGGAAAGCCTGCAACAGTTTGAATAAACGTCACTGTAGGGCATTTTCCGACTCGCTATGGAAACGCCATCGGCCTAGGCTCGTTTCAATAAGCAAGATGAGTCGGGCCTGCCTACTTGTGAAAAGTGGCAGAACCAGCAACTCGTTAGGGCCGGGTTCAGGTACCTTATGGTTTGGTCGCTTGTTCTGGTGAACGTCACCAGTTATCCAGGCATCAGATCATGCGGTCGGGGCAATTGGGGTACGTATCGTGAGCAAGCCGACTAATCCGGGCAGTACGCGCAGGTTCGCCGCGCTGCTGGGCGGTGCGGCTCTCGCGCTTGGCGTGCCCAGCTCCGTTCTCGCAATCGGCCTGCTCAACGATGGCGATGCGCTCGCTTCGGTGCAGAATTTTGCTGCCTTCACCCCCGCCGATGCCGATCCCCAGCTGGCCGAACTGGTTGCCGAACGCGGCGGCGCTACGGCGCGCCTGATGCGCTTCACCCCTGCTGGTCGTGCCGCAGGTAATGAGCGCGCGGTGACGGTGGCCGTGCGGATTGACAGCAATGTCGCGCAGGCGATCTCGGTGCGCTCGACCAATGAACTGGTCGTCGGCCGCTCCACCACGAGCATCGCGCCGACCCGTTACAATCTGGGCCTCGCGCGCGGCTACAACAGCTTCACGCAAATGGGTCTGGCGACGACCGCCGCCGTTCCTGCCCAGCAGCAGGCAACGCCGTCGACGCAGATCTTGCGCGCCGAAATGCCCGACCTCGCCGACTTCACGCCGCGCGGTGCAACGGTCGAGGAAAAGAGCCGCTTCGCCGCCCGGGTCGAGCTGGAAGACAATGCCGAGGCGAACCGTCTGGCCACGCGCAGCCCGGTCGATCGTTCCGTCGATGTGGCGGGTAGCTATCGCGTCCTGCGGAACCTCGATGTGACCGCCGGTGTGCGTTACGAAGATTCGCGCGAGCGGCTGTCGGCCCTCCCCGATATCGAGGCTCTGGACAATCAGGCGGTCTATGTTGGGACCCAATTCCGCTTCTGAACCGATAAAGGCTGCATAAACATGAAAAACCGCGCTTTTGCGCGGTTTTTCTTTGCGGGATCGCATCACTCCCGCTTATGCTGACTGTCGGAGCGGATGTTAAACAAAGCACGAAATGGGAGACCAAGATATGGGACGTGTTGCTGTCGTCACCGGTGGTTCGCGCGGCATCGGCCGGGCAATTTGCGAGGCCCTGAAAGCAGACGGATTCACCGTCGTCGCAAACTATGGCGGTAATGAGGAAAAGGCGAAGGCCTTCACTGCCGAAACGGGCATTCCTACTTACAAGTTCGACGTCGGCGACCATGCAGCAACCATCGATGGCTGCGCCAGGATCGAGGCAGAAGTGGGCCCGATCGACGTGGTCATCAACAACGCCGGTATCACGCGCGACGGGACGCTGGCGAAGATGTCCTATGCTGATTGGGACGACGTCATGCGCATTAATCTTGGCGGCTGTTTCAACATGGCCAAGGCCAGCTTCCCGGGTATGCGCGATCGTGGCTGGGGCCGAATCGTCAACATCGGCTCGGTCAACGGTCAGGCTGGGCAGTACGGGCAAGTGAACTACGCTGCCGCGAAGAGCGGCATCCACGGTTTCACCAAGGCGCTGGCCCAGGA
>DDNW01000055.1:0-11603 GCA_002341345.1 Erythrobacter sp. UBA2510 | reverse complement strand
TCGACCATGTCGATCAATGGCGGCCAGCACATGTACTGATGATTCGGCGATGCCGACGACCGGCACCGCCCAATAGTGACAAGAGGCGATCTTGGCCGAGCTGTTCCACCCACCGGTCAAACATTCGGTCGAGATTGCCGGTCACAAGACTTCTGTCAGTCTTGAACCCATTTTCTGGGAAGCCTTGCGCGCCGCCGCACAGCATGAGGGCATCCCGCTCAATGCCCTCATCGCGCGGATTGATGCCGAGCGCATACGCGCTGAACGACCGCCCGGCCTCGCCAGCGCCTTGCGGTTGTGGCTGATCGCCCGGCTGGCGGCAGGCGGTCGCTAGCGAACGCGCGCCCTGATCTCGCGCTCAGTAATTGGCGGGCGGGTCGCTCGCAGGAAAGCTTTCATCGCTTTCCTCGTCGGTCTTGGTCCAGGCGCGTCCCGTGCCATCGGCCATCGCTTCCGGACCGGCATCGCGGATCTGGGCGAAGTTTTCGCCCCCGGCCTGCCCATCCGCAAAGGCCTCGTTCTGATCAGCCTTGTTCTTCTCGTAATAGCGGTACCCGACATAGCCCAGGGCACCCAATGCGGCGAGTTTCAGCAAAACCATAATTTGCTCCTTTCCATGGTCCAAGAACGGGCTAGGCCACGAAAGGTTCACGGTTATTGTCAGTTGACCGCTCGGCGGCGGACCTTCATTGCAACGCAGCATGAATGTACGAAAGCCAATCCGCAAAGCCGTCTTTCCCGTTGCCGGGATGGGCACCAGGTTCCTCCCCGCGACCAAGGCGATCCCGAAGGAATTGCTGCCGATCGTCGACCGCCCGCTGATCCAGTACGCGGTGGACGAAGCGCGCGAGGCCGGGATCGAGCAGATGATCTTCGTCACCGGGCGCGGCAAGACCGCCATCGTCGAACATTTCGATATCGCCTACGAACTTGAGACGACCATGGCCGAGCGCGGCAAGGACCTCTCCGTGCTCGACCCGACCCGCGCTACGCCCGGCGACATCATCACCGTGCGCCAGCAGGTCCCGATGGGTCTGGGCCATGCGATCTGGTGCGCACGCGCAATCGTCGGTGACGAGCCCTTCGCGATCATGCTTCCCGACGAGCTGATGGTCGGCGAACCGGGCTGCATGAAGCAAATGGTCGAAGCCTATAACGAGGTCGGCGGCAATCTGATCTCGGTACTCGAGGTTCCGCCGGAAGAGGTCTTCGCCTATGGCGTGATCACGCCGGGCGAGCAAAAGGGCGCGCTGACCGAGGTCAAGGGACTGGTCGAAAAGCCCAAGGTGGAAGACGCACCCTCGAACAAGATCGTCTCGGGCCGCTATATCTTGCAACCCGAAGTCATGCGCACACTCGAAGGTCAGGAAAAGGGCGCCGGAGGCGAGATTCAGCTGACCGACGCCATGGCCAAGATGATCGGCGACCAGCCGTTCCATGCGGTCACCTTCGAAGGGCGACGCTACGATTGCGGTAGCAAGATCGGCTTCATAGAGGCGACACTGGCGCTTGCGCTGGAGCGCGAGGACATGGGCGCGGAAGTGCGCGCGATGGCCAAACGCCTCCTGGCGGACTGATCCGCCGCCAAGTCACCGCGAAAATTATCGGATAATAGTCGCTGACCGAGGCAATCCCCTCCAGCTAATCTCTCGCCAACCTGGGGCCAGCGATGCTCTTATTCGGGGCCGCCGCGACCGCCTTCGCCCTGCGCGAGGTCTTCGGCATGCGCAACCATGTAGGGGATCGGATTGACCGGCTCACCGTCGATCCGCACTTCGTAATGCAGATGCGGGCCGGTCGAACGGCCGGTCGATCCGACATAACCGATCAGGTCACCCTTGCTGACCATATCGCCAGCCTGAACCGTATAGGCAGAGAGGTGGCCGTAACGCGTTTCCAGCTCACCGCCATGCTCGATCTGAACGTAATTTCCGTAAGAGCCCCAGTACTTGGCGACGCCGACCATGCCATCAGCAGTGGCATAGACCGGCGTACCGCGCGGCGCGGCCAGATCGACACCATTATGCTGCTTTCGCTGACGCAGGACCGGGTGATCGCGCATGCCATAGCTGCTCGACATGCGCATTTCCTCGACCGGCATGCGCGAGGGAACGGCGACATTGGCCTGCGGGGCGGCAAGGATGTTGCCGCTCTTGTCAACACGGCCACCCTGCTCGAGCGCTTCCCAGCTGGCGAAGAGCTCACGGAATTCCTCGCTGCCGGCCGGCTTCACGTCGCCAATCTTGCCAGCTGCCAGGTTGTCCAGCGCAATTATGCCTTCCATCGGGGCGGGCGTGGCCGTTTCCTTGGCCATCGCCGGCGCGTTGCCGAGAAGTGCGCCTGCAGCAACGAGGCAGGGGAGGAGCTTTGCGAGCATTACGATCCCTTTATACCGGCCTGGCTTGAGCCATTTTTGGCCGGTGTTTCCTTTGCTTAGCCCCTATTCGCGACCCATTCGCGTTTCCCGTCGGGCTTCAAATCTTGTCATTTCAGGCGCTGGTGAAGAACTTGTCGGAACCATTGCCTGTCTTGTGATTTTGGAAGCTACGGCGGAAAAAGTTAATCAAGCAAGTGCTGCGTAGTACTCGCGCGGCAAACCGGCTGACTCGCGCGCTGAGTCGTTGAATGGCGGTTTCAAACTTCCCCGGAAGTGCTGTTTTACGAATCTTTTCCAAGCTTTTTTGGGGATTTCCCGCCTTGCAACGCAGATTCGCGAAAAATGCTTTGACCCCATGGCGACATGTCGAATTTCATCGTCAAGGATCCGTTCAAGGATTCGGGCTCCGTTTTCATCCCCCTGCGACCGCACCCGTTCGAGCGTAGCGGGAGTTACATCCAGCCCCCGTGCCTCCAGCACCATCGGCACCACCGCCAGCCGTGCTGCGACATCGCTGCGGGTATCGCTCGCCGCCTGCCACAGCCCGTCATGCGCGGGCAGATCGCCATAGGCCGCACCCATGCTCGCCAGCTTGCGATTGAGCAGGGCAAAATGCATCGCCTCGTCGGCGGCCACGGCAAGGAAATCAGCCGCAAACTCGCGGTCCATTGCGCCGCCAAACCGCCCCACCAGATCAAGCGCGAGGTCGATCGCGACGAATTCGATATGCGCCAGCGCATGCCATAACGCGATACGCTTTGCCTCAGAGCCACCGGTGCGACGCTTGGGCATTTGCGAGGGCGGCAACAGTTGCAGGCTCTCGGGCCAGCACGGGCGCTCGGGCATTTCGGCTGAAAAGCCGTGCGCCAGCCTGCCTGCGCGCCACTCGCGCACCAGCAATCGCGTTGCCTTGACCTTGGCGCGCGGATCGCCGGTCAGCAGCGTCTCGCGGATCGCTTGCGAGAGATCGCGCGCGGGCGTGCTCACAGGGCCTTGGCCGCCTCCAGCACCGCCTGCGCATGGCCCTTGACCTTCACCTTGCGCCACACCTGCGCGATCTTGCCGTCGGGTCCGACGAGATAGGTGGTCCGCTCCATGCCCATATATTTGCGGCCATACATATTCTTCTCGACCCAGATCCCCAGCGCATCGGCAAGTCCGTTCTCAACCGGGTCGGAGGCCAGCGGCGCGGCCAGATCGTGCTTGGCCGCGAATTTCTGGTGCTTGGCAGGCGGGTCCTTGGAAACGCCAAGCAATGCCACGCCCGCCGCATCGAAATCGCCCTTCAGCGCGGTGAAATCCTTGTTTTCGGTCGTGCAACCGGGCGTGTCGTCCTTCGGATAGAAGAACAAGACCAGCTTCTGCCCGGCAAAATCGCTTGCCTTCACGCTGCCGCCATCGGGCGTTTCCATCGCGACATCGGGCATTTTATCGCCTACATCCACGCGTTCGCTCATTCTTCGATCTCCAGTGTTTCGCCAAAGGTCCGGCGCCATTGCTCGGCCACCTCTTGCCGCGCCTCGCCTAGGCCGCGCAAGAGGGCAGGGTATTCGGCAAAGCCGCAGATCGTCGCCAGCCGCGCGGCAGCGGTGGGATGCGGCTCCAGGCATTCAGGAGCGAGCAGCCGCGCCGCGACAAGAGTGCGGCTCAGCAGACGCTCGGCTTCGACAAAGCTTTCGGTCACCAGCCCGGCTTCAGCCAGAACCTGCGCAGCGTCGGGCAGGTTTGGGGTCAGGGCGACATGATCGCGCAATTGCAGGAAATGGATCGCGAATTCGCAATCGACCAGCCCGCCGCGCAGCAGCTTGACGTCGAGCGCGCCGCGCCCCGGCTTGTGCTGCGCCATCTGGCCACGCATCTCGAGCACGGCGGCACGCAGATCGCCCGCATGCCGCTCATTATGCAGAACATTGCGCAACTCGCCTTCGACCAGAGCGCGCGTCTCTGGCGAACCGTAGACCATCCGCGCGCGGCACAGCGCCATATGCTCCCAGGTCCAAGCCTGTTCGCGCTGATACTTGGCAAAGCTCTCGACACTCACCGCCAGCGGCCCCTGATGACCCTGCGGCCGCAGCCGCGTGTCGACCTCGTATAGCGCGCCCTCGGCGGTGGGCACGCTCAGCGCTGCGGTGATCCGCGTCGCGAGCCGATTATAGTAGAGCGAGGCCGTGAGCGGACGGCGTCCGTCCGAATCCACCCCGATTTCGCCGGTGAACAGGTAAACGATATCGAGATCGGAGGCATGGGTGAGCATTCCGCCGCCCAGCCGCCCGAGACCGAGGATCGCGATCTCGCTGCTTGCGATTTCGCCGTGCTGGCGGGCAAATTCCTCACGCGCAGAATCGGCGCTAACCTGAAGCGCGCTTTCGGCCAGGCGCGACAGCGCGGCGGCAATCTCGAGCGGGTCGGTCTGTCCTTCGATCAGGCGCACGCCCAGTGCAAAGCGTTCCTCGCCGACCACCTGCCGGACCCGGCCAAGGCGCGATTCGTAATCCTCCTCCTCGCTCGCCTGCATCCGCTCGACCAGTTCGTCGAAACTGTGTTGCGACACGAAGGCACTCTGGTCGATGAGCGAGTCGAGCCGTTCGGGATGGCGCGCGAGCGAATCGGCGAGCGGCTGGGCCAGCGTCAGCACGCCCAGCACCTGCTCCAGCAGGCCGGGGCGCTGTTCGAAGAGGCGGAACAGGTTGATCGCTGTGGGCAGGCGCTCAAGAAAGGTCTCCCACCGCGTCATGGCCCGCTCGGTATCTGGCGCCTCCTCAAAGGCTTCGAGCAGGTCGGGCAGGATCGCCTCGAACGCGCGGCGCGCCTCCTCGCTGCGCAGGCAACGATAGCGTTCGCGCCATTTCTGCGCACGCTCGAGCAGCGGGTGGTCGTCTTCCACCTCCGAGGCAGTGCCGGCCTCGTCCTCGCCGAGCAGTCCGCCATAATGTCCCGCCACTTTCGTGCAGTGCTTGCCGAGCAGATTGCACAGCGCCTGCCCATCGGGCAGGCCGTGGAGCCGCGCGACATTGTCCATCGCCTCCTGCTTCTCAGGCAGGCTGTGCGTCTGGCGATCCTCGACCATTTGCAGCCGATGCTCGATCACCCGCAGCAGATCGTATGCCTCACCCATCTCCCGCGCGGCTTCGGTGGCAACAATCCCGCGCGTCGCCAGCGCATCGAGCGCCGCGCGCGTCCCGCGCACGCGCAGGTCCGTCATGCGCCCGCCAAAAATAAGCTGCTGGGTCTGGGCAAAGAACTCGACCTCGCGAATCCCGCCACGCCCGCGTTTGAGGTCGAAGCCGGCGCCTGGCACGAGCGGCCCGGCATAGGCCTCGCGGATACGCGCTGTGAGGCGACGAATTTCCTCAATCGCGGTGAAGTCGAGGCTGCGACGCCAGACGAAGGGACGGATTTCGTCGAGGAATGCCTCGCCCGCGGCAATGTCACCCGCCGCTGCCCGCGCCCGGATATAGGCTGCGCGCTCCCACGCCAGTGCGGAGCTTTCGTAATGGCTGAGCGCGGTGGCGAAGCTGATCGCAAGTGGACTGACTTCCGAGGCGGGGCGCAATCGCAGATCGACTCGCAGGACATAACCATCGCCCGTGGGTTTCGACAGGATTTCGGTCACCTTGCGCGCATAGGCCTGTGCCGCCTCGCCCGGTTCATCGCGGCTGCGACGGGGCAGGGTCTCAGGATCATATAGCAGGATCGGGTCGATGTCCGAGCTGTAATTGAGCTCGCGCGCGCCCTGCTTGCCCAGCGCCAGCGCGGTGAAGCCCTGCGCAGTTTCCTCGCCACTGCGCTGCGCGATAGCCGAACGGATTGCGCTATCGAGCGCGCGGTCGGCGAAGTCGGATAATTCCGTCATGACCTGCGTGAGAGGAAAAGCCCCGGCCAGATCACCTATGCCCAGCACCAGAGCCAGCGCAGATCGTTCGCGGCGCAGACGCACCTCGACCTCGGCATCGCTGTCGGCAAAGGCTTTTGCAGCGCACAGCGCCTCGTCACCGCGTCCCTCTTCCAGCAGCGCGGCAAGATCGGGGAAGCGCTCACATAGTTGCCGCAGGAACGGCGCATGGGCCCGCGCACGGGCAAGGGCGGATGGCCAGTCGTGGTTCATGCAGCGGTCCTTGCCACGCTGACGCGAAATTGCGAAGGACTGCGCCGTAAATGTCGACCGACCGGTCGCCGCACGGGAATATTGACCAGCCATGCTCAATCGCCTCGCCGGCCTTGGCGCCACCCTCCTGATCGCCGCCTGCGTCGCACCGCCAGAGAGCACGCCGGCTGCGTCTGCGGACACGGCTGTGGCAACCGCCAGCGCACTCGACATCCCCGAGATCGCACCCGGCACCATCTCCGAAGCGACGATGAAGGACGTCGTCCGCACGCTTTCCTCCGACGAGTTCGAGGGGCGCGCACCGGGCACGGTGGGCGAGGAAAAGACGCTCGCCCTGCTGACCGAGCGCTTTGCTGCGGCGGGCCTGATGCCCGGCAACAATGGCAGCTGGTTCCAGCAGGTGCCGCTGGTCGAGATCACCTCCAGCAATATCTCGCCGCTGACAATATCAGGCGGCGCAGACCCGCTCAGCTACGATTTCGGCAAAGACTTTGTTGCCCTCACCTATCGCGAAGTGCCGCGCATCGACATCGCCGACAGCGAGCTGGTCTTCGTCGGTTACGGCATCAACGCGCCCGAGCGCGGCTGGAACGACTACGCAGGCCTCGATGTTGCGGGCAAGACGGTCGTGATTCTCGTCAACGATGCGGATTTCGGCGCCGAGACGCTGGAGGGACCCTTCGGCGGCAAGGCGATGACCTATTACGGTCGCTGGACCTACAAATATGAAGAGGCTGCGCGTCAGGGCGCTGCCGCCGCGCTGATCGTGCACGATACCGCACCCGCCTCCTATGGCTGGAACGTGGTTGAAAGCGGCTGGTCCGGCCCGCAGTTCTACGCCCAGACCGAAAATGGCGGCAGCGACCAGACCATGGCCAATGGCTGGGTCCAGAAAGAGGTCGCGCGCGAAATCCTCGCCGCCGCGGGTCAGGACCTCGACGCGCTGATGGCTGCCGCCAAGCAACCCGGTTTCACCGCCGTGCCGCTGGGGCTGACCGCCTCACTGTCATTCGACAATTCCTTCTCGCAGATGCTGTCGAACAATGTCGTCGGCGTCCTCCCGGGCGCGACCCGGCCCGATGAATATGTCCTCTATACCGCGCATTGGGATCATCTTGGCCGCTGCATCCCGGTCGATGGCAACGATATTTGCAACGGCGCGGTCGATAACGCCACCGGCACCGCCGCGCTGGTGGCACTGGCCGAGGCCAACGCCAAGGCCGGCGCACCTGATCGCAGCATGGTGTTTCTCGCCGTGACCGCCGAGGAATCGGGCCTGCTGGGCGCGGATTACTACGCCGCGAACCCCGTCTTCCCGCTTGCCCAGACGGTGGGCGGGGTAAACATCGATTCGCTCAAATTCGCCGGTCCCGCCGCCGACGTGATTGTCGTGGGTCCGGGCAAGTCGCAGCTCGACGCCTTTCTCGAGGCGGCGCTCGAGGCCGATGGCCGTTACCCGACCCCCAGTCCGAACCCGGAGGCGGGCTATTACTATCGCTCCGACCATTTTGCCTTCGCCAAGCGTGGCGTACCCATGCTTTATCTGGAAAGCGGGCAGGACCTGATCGAGGGCGGGCGCGAAGCGGGGGAGGCCGCCGAGGATGACTATCGCGCCAATCGCTATCACGCGCCGTCTGACGAATATGACGAGGACTGGGACTGGTCGGGCGTGATGCAGGACCTGCAGCTCTATTACCGCATCGGCCGGTCACTCGCGACGAGCGCAAGCTGGCCCAACTGGACCGAGGGCGACGAATTCCGCGGCATTCGCGACGCGGCCTGTGCGCCCGCAGGCGGTTGTTGATCCGATGACCTTCCGCATGCCCGCCGAATGGGCCCCGCAAGAATGGCTGTGGATCGGCTTTCCCGCCGCCGCCGACCTGTGGGAGAGCGATCTCGCCGCTGCGCAGGAGCAGGTCGCCAATTTCGCCAGCGTCGTGGCCGAGACCGGCCAGCAGGTACGCCTCGTGGTGCGCGATGCCGCGACCGAAGCCAGTGCCCGCGCACTGGTCCACGGCGATGTAGTCTTCGAACGACACCCCTATGGCGATATCTGGCTGCGCGACATCGGCCCGCTGACCCTGCTTGGCCCGGACGGCCAGCGCCGCGCGCAGGGCTTCGGCTTCAATGGCTGGGGGGGCAAGTATCTGCTCGATGGCGATCAGGAAACCGGCCCCTCGCTCGCTGAGGCGGGCGCGCTGCCCTATGTCCGCGCCGACTGGATCCTGGAGGGCGGAGCACTCGACACCGACGGTACCGGACTGGTCGCGACGACCGAGCAATGCCTGCTCAATCCCAACCGCAACCCGAACCTCGGCCGCGCCGAGATCGAGACCCGGCTGCAATCCGACCTCGGCTTCGACCGCGTGTTGTGGCTGGGTGACGGCTTGCTGGGTGACCATACCGACGGCCATGTCGACAATCTTGCGCGCTTCCTCGCGCCGGGGAAGATCGCCATCCCCGAGGCTTCGGGCGCCGACGACCCCAACGCCGCCGTCTATAACGATGCTGCCGCCCGCGCCGCCGCCTACGGGCTGGAGGTCGCGCGCATCCCCTCTCCGGGGCGGATGGGTTTTGGCGAGGACGTCGAGCCCGCCAGCTATATGAACTTCGTCATTGCCAACGATATCGTCGTCGTGCCGATCTACGGATCGGTCATGGATGACGAGGCGGTCGAGGCTATCGGGGCACTGTTTCCGGGCCGGGTCGCCGTGGGCCTGCGCGCCGATGCCGTGCTGACCGGTGGCGGCAGCTTCCATTGTTGCAGCCAGCATGTCCCGGCGCTCTCCTGAACCGTTAATTTAACGATTTGTTAGGGGTTCAGGGCGGAAAATGACGGCATGAGCAAGGCCATCACCCTTTCGCAACGCGCAGCGAGCCACAGCGTCGAGATCGCCCGCACGGTGATCGTCTCGGCCTGCGCCCTCGCGCTGATTGCCGCCGGGCAGGCGCTGCCGCTTTAGGCCTGCAGCCCCTTTGCGTTATTGAGTGTCATGCGCACGAAACGGGCACTTCGTATATACCCATCGCACAATTTTCAGCTTCTCCTGTCATCTCCCATTATTGTATCAAAGCGGCTCATGAAGAGCGCCTCTTGGGAGAAACCGCGTGTCACAAGGATTTGAGGCGCAAGGCAATCAAGAGAAACTCCTCGACAAAGCAGCGACCGACCTTCTCGTCAGTTCGTTCAATCATCACAAGTCACACGCAAGGTTTCAGGAAACCCAGCGAAGCGCATTTCTGGGCGCCTATATTGCGCTCACCGGGCTCGTTTCCGCACCCTTGTTGGCAAAGGCCCTATCGACGGAAGGCATGACTGACACGCTAATTAGTCTAGCAGTCATGTGTCTCGGCTTCCTGATCTTTCTCGGCATATTAGTCGGGCTGGCCGTCACGAAGGTCGGCGTCGAGTTCAAGAGGCACTTCCATCAGGGAGAAAAGATTCTCGTTACAGTTTCCCGGTCAACACAGGTGTCGCCGGAAGTGCGTCGGGCATTTACCGAAGCGATGCTGGGCACAGTGAGCGATGAAGAAATCGGCTTAAGCCGTTTTGTAGCCCGAAATCTTAGCGTAGCCGCCATTCATAATTATATGATCTCTCTTATTCTGGCGTCCGAGGCAACCATGCTGTTTGCCATTCTAGGCGCAAGACCAGAAATATTGATCGGCATTTTTTGTGGTTCGGCAATTATATTATCAATATTTTTCGATTTTTATAGGATCATAATAACGAGGCGCCTTAAAATACACAATCGAACTACCGATTAGCATCCTCACTGGCGTAAATCACTCTCCCAGATCGGGCGGAACCGCAGCCGCGCCCAGCATCGCCACCGCTTCGTCCAGCGAAAGGAACTTCTGCTCCTTCTCGCCCAGCGTCCTGAGCGCCACCGTGCCCTCGTCCGCCTCGCGCTTGCCGACGACCAGCAGATACGGAACCTTGGCCAGCGAGTGCTCGCGCACCTTGTAGTTGATCTTCTCGTTGCGCAGATCGGCCTCGGCACGGATGCCCGCGGCCTCCAGCTTCGCCAGCACCTCGGCGGCGTAGTCGTCGGCGTCCGAGACGATGGTCGCCACGACCGCCTGTACAGGCGCGAGCCATGCGGGCAGGCGCCCGGCAAAATGTTCGATCAGAATGCCGATGAAGCGTTCGTAACTGCCGAAGATCGCACGGTGGAGCATGACCGGGCGATGGCGCTCGCCATCTTCGCCGACATAGCTCGCATCGAGCCGCTCTGGCAGAACCCGGTCGGACTGGATCGTGCCCACCTGCCAGGTGCGCCCGATGGCATCGGTCAGATGCCATTCGAGCTTGGGCGCATAGAAAGCGCCTTCGCCCGGAAGCTCTTCCCATTTCAGGCCATTGGCGGTCAGCGCGTCGCGCAATTCCTGCTCGGCCTTGTCCCAGTCGGCGTCCGAGCCGAAGCGTTGCTCGGGGCGTAGCGCCAGCTTGATGTCATAGGTGAAGCCGAAATCCTCGTAGACGCTGTCGGCGAGCGCGATGAAGGCCTGGACCTCGGACACCACCTGATCCTCGGTGCAAAAGATATGCGCATCGTCCTGCGTGAACTGGCGCACGCGCATCAGGCCGTGCAGCGCACCATGCGGCTCGTTGCGGTGGCAGCAGCCCATCTCGCCCAGCCGGATCGGGAGGTCGCGGTAGGAGGTGATGCCCTGCTTGAAGACCAGCACGTGCGCGGGGCAGTTCATCGGCTTCAGCGCCATCCAGTCGGCCTCGCCGCTGATGACGGGTCCGTCTTCCTCGGTATTGGGCACTTCGTCGGGGATGACGAACATGTTCTCGCGGTATTTGCCCCAATGGCCGGACTGCTCCCACTGGCGCGCATCCATCACCTGCGGGGTCTTGATCTCCTGATAGCCCGCGCCGTCCATCTTGCGGCGCATATAGCTCTCCAGCTGGCGCCAGATGCGATAGCCGTTCGGGTGCCAGAAGACGCTGCCGTGCGCTTCTTCCTGCAGGTGGAACAGGTCCATCTCGCGGCCCAGCTTGCGATGGTCGCGCTTGGCGGCCTCTTCGAGCATGTGCAGATGCGCCTTGAGGTCTTCCTTGTTCTTGAAGGCCACGCCGTAGATGCGCTGCAGCATCGCGCGGTCGCTGTC
>DDNW01000213.1:25907-28972 GCA_002341345.1 Erythrobacter sp. UBA2510 | reverse complement strand
GGCGCGCGCCCATCGCGAGGCGGCGCGGCGGGTGGCGGGTGTGCGCTTGCGCCCAGAGGTCGTACAGCGGCAGATCGCGGACGGGCGCGCTGCGCTCGAGGCGCTGGCGCGGCTGGCCGAGCAATTGCACCCGATGAAGCCGCTCGCGCGTGGCTATGCGATCATTCGCAGCTCCAGCGGCGAGGTGGTGACGAACCGGGCGGTGGCGGAGAAGCAGGCGGCGCTCGCAATCCAGTTCGCCGATGGCAGTCTGGGGGTCGTGCCTGAGGGTGCCTCAACTGCACCCAAAGCGCCCAGGCCTGCGCCGAAGAAGGCCTCTCCGCATCCGAAACCGGACCAGCTGAAATTGCTTTGAGCGCAGGCGTTTGATAAGGACCAGCCATGCTGATGTCTTCCGGTGAACAGCCCGCTCTGCTGGTCTATGGCCCCAACGGTTTTCGTATGGTCAAGCCAGGCCATTTCGTGCCCTGCGCCGTGTCGGGCGTGCCGATCCCGCTTGAAACACTGATGTATTGGAGCGTCGAGTTGCAGGAGGCCTATGCCTCTCCCGAGCTTGCCACACGCCGCCTGCTCGACCAGGCGTGAGCCTCATCGTCCGGCTGGCCGCCCCTTTTGCGCTGACCCTGGTCGCCGCCTGTGCGATCGTGCCACGGGCCGACGATGTCGCGCAGGCTGAGGAGCAGGCCGTGACCCCCGCACCCCTTTCCGTACCGGGGCCGAGCGCGAATTCGGCCACTGAACCCACACCGGCAGGCCCGGTCACTTTCGTCTTTTCGGGCGAACTGACGCAGGGCGGCTGGATCAGGGGGCAGGTCCCGGCGGGGACACGAAGTGCGAAGCTGGGTGAGGAGCCGCTGGTGATCGACGAGGACGGCCGTTTTTTCGCCGCCTTCGACCGCGATGCGAGTCCCGATGCCGAGCTGACTGCCACGCTGGTGGACGGTCGCACCATTCGCGTACCCGTATCGGTGAGCCCGCGCGCGTGGAACCTCGAACATATCAATGCGCCGCTGCGCCCCGGTGGCGGATCGAGCGAGGCCTTCATGCGCCGCCGTCGCCCCGAACTCGATGCCATCTGGGCCGCGCGCGAACAGGCGACCGATGCGCAAGGGTGGCGGCAGGACTTCATCTGGCCGGTCGAGGGGCGCATTTCGGGTCGTTTCGGCTCGCAGCGGATCTATCAGGGCGAACCGGGCAGCTATCATAGCGGGCTCGATATCGCGCCGGGGGCGGGCACGCCCTTCGTCGCCCCGGCGGACGGCGTAGTGGTGCTGGCGGCAAGGGATGCGCCCTTCTCGCTCGAGGGCCATCTCCTCATCATCGACCACGGGCAGGGCCTGAACTCGGCCTTCCTCCATGCCCAGCGGCTCGACGTCGTAGAGGGCGACCGCGTAACGCAGGGCCAGCAGCTCGGCCTCGTCGGCGCGACCGGCCGCGTGACCGGGCCGCACCTCCACTGGAGCATCAAGTGGCACAATGGCGCGCGGCTTGACCCGTTGCTGTTCGTGGACCCGCAGTCCTGAGGCCAATGGACACGCGTCATTCGCAACAGTGGAGGCGGGTGGCGCTGATCCTCCTGCTGGCGCTCGGCCTTAGTCCCGGCACATGGCTGCGCAGCGACTGGGTCGAGCGCGGCCCGCCCGACCTGCGGATAGCGCCGGTGGCGGTCGATCTGCCTGCCAGCGATGGCACCCTCACCCGCGAGGGGCTGTGGGAGCTGACGAGTCCGCGCCGCCAGTTCTACGGCTTTTCCGCGCTGGTGACGCTTAGGGGCGGGAATTTGCGCGCCTTTACCGATGGTGGCATGCGGCTGACCTTTGCGCCGCCGGGTAATCCGCCGAGGGAGGCGCAGTTTAACCGGGTACTGACCACGCGCGAATTTGCCGGGCGCATTCCCGATATCGAAGCGGCCACGCGCGACCCGAAGACCGGCACCTACTGGCTCGGTTACGAGAGTTTCCACGGTATCGGGCGCTTCTCGGTCGCGTCCAAGGTCGAGGTGATGAAAGTGCCGCCGGAATTTGCCGCATGGGACGTCAACACCGGCAACGAGGCGATGGAGCGGCTGCGCGACGGGCGCTTCGTCATGCTGCCCGAGAATGACGATTTTGCGCGGATGTGGGCGGACGATCCGCTGACAGGCGCGGAAAATATCGCTTTCCGCTTCGAGCCGCCGCCCTGGTATCGCCCGACCGAGATCAAGCAGCTACCCGACGGGCGGGTGCTGATCCTGCTACGACGGCTCGATTGGGCATGGCCGCCGTTCAGCGCGAAGCTTGCCATTGCTGATCCGGCGACGATTCGCCCAGGCGAGGCATGGGCATGGCAGGAGGTGGCGGACCTCAATGCTATCCTGCCACACGAGAATTACGAGGCGATGGCACTGTGGCCCGAAACGGATGGCTCGATCACCGTCTGGCTGATGTCCGACGACAACCATGCCGCGATGCAGAGAAATTTGCTGGCGAAGTTGCGCTTCCTGCCCGCTCCCCGCGTCAGCGGGAAAACAAGGCAACAAAAAGGGCGCCGCGGATGAACCGGGCGCCCCTTTGAAATCTCGGTAAAACGAATCAGGCGGCTTCGACAGCGGCCTTCTTAAGCTCGCGCTTCACCTTGAGCGCGCGCGTGGACAGCTTGTCGTCCTTGGTCTTGAGCAGCCAGTTGTCGAGACCGCCATTGTGCTCGACGCTGCGCAGGCCCTGCGTCGAGACGCGGAACTTGAAGCTGCGGTCCAGCTTCTCGGAGATCAGCGTGACGTTCTGCAGGTTAGGCAGGAAGACGCGCTTGGTCTTGTTGTTGGCGTGGCTCACATTGTGGCCGGTCTGACGGCCCTTGCCGGTGAGTTCGCAGATACGCGACATGACAAAATCTCTCTCTTACGAGGGTGAATCGGGTTCAGCACTTGCTGGAAGGCCGCGCGCATACATAGCGCCCGCGCTTGCGTCAAGCAAAGCTGCGGCTTTGAGTATGATCCACTATCGTGGATGCGGCACCAGCCCGCTCCCCCTCCCGACCTCCCAAAGTCTACCCTATCGGGAGGTTGGGAGGGGGAGTGGGCCGGAGCC
>DDNW01000213.1:25416-25738 GCA_002341345.1 Erythrobacter sp. UBA2510 | reverse complement strand
GGAGGGGGAGTGGGCCGGAGCCGAAATCGTTTCAGTGAAACTGAAACGGAGTTTAACGCAGGCTAATGACTAGCTGGCCTCTCCCCGAAATGATGGCCCGCGCGCTGGAACTGGCGCGCGAGGCGGCGCGTGCCGGAGAGGTGCCGGTGGGCGCGGTAGTGGCGAAAGAGGGCATCGTGCTGGGCGAGGGCTACAACCTGACCCGCACCGATAGTGACCCCAGCGCCCATGCGGAGATTGTCGCGATCCGGCAGGCGGCAGCGAAACTGGGCAGCGAGCGGCTGACGGGCTGCGACCTGTTCGTGACATTGGAGCCCTGCGC
>DDNW01000213.1:21592-25358 GCA_002341345.1 Erythrobacter sp. UBA2510 | reverse complement strand
CTGACATTGGAGCCCTGCGCGATGTGTGCAGGCGCCATCGCCCATGCGCGGGTGGCGCGGCTCTATTACGGGGCCTCCGATCCCAAGGGCGGTGGCGTGGAACACGGCGCGCGGGTGTTCGACCATCCGCAGAGCCTGCACCGCCCGGAAATCTATCCCGGAATCGGGGAGGGCGAGGCTGCCGCGTTGCTCAGGGCGTTTTTCGCGGAGAGGCGGTGAAGGGTTCGCGCAGCGTTTCAGAAGTGTGGAAAGCCGCTGTTCAATCCTCGGCCTTAAGCGCCTCAAAATAGGCGAGCAGATTGGCGATGTCTTCATCCTCGAAAACGAAGACTGGCATCTCGGTCGTATGGCCGACCTGAACGCCGCGCTCAAACGATCCCTCTACCATCCATTCCGGCAAGCGGTGGGCTGCGACGTAGAGGCTCGGCGCGTTCGGATTGGGCGAGACACCGTCATCGAGGGCGTGGCAGCTGGCACAATTCGCCTCTGCAAAAGCCCTGCCCTCGGCGGCACTTCCGGAGAGAGCATTCGAATCGCGATCGGTCGCGCAGCCAGCGACGAGGAAGGCAGTCGAGAGGATGAGCAGACGCTTGAGCACGACATATTTTCCTTTTCGACCGCGCTGGTTGTTGCGCGGACCATAATCGTTCGCGCCCGAGGGGCAACCTGCATCGAAGGCCGATCGTTCAGAGCGGCGTAAAATCTAACCCGATATCGGCAGCGGGGGCGCTCTGGGTCAGGCGTCCGACGGAGACGTAATCGACGCCCGTCGCGGCCTTGGCGGCGATGGTGCCCAAATTGATGCCGCCGCTCGCCTCGGTCTTCGCGCGGCCCGCGATCAGCGTCGCCGCCTCGGTCAGGGTCGCGGGGTCCATATTGTCGAGCAATATATGGCTCGCGCCTGCTGCCAGCGCGGGTTCGATCTGGTCGAGCCGGTCAACCTCGCAGATGATGTCCTGCACCCCCGCCTCACGCGCGCGGCGCACTGCCTCGCCCACGTTCCCGGCGACGAGGATATGGTTGTCCTTGATCATCGCCGCATCCCACAGCCCCATGCGGTGATTGGTGCCGCCGCCCATCCGCACCGCGTATTTTTCGAGGTGCCGGAGGCCGGGAATGGTCTTGCGCGTGTCGAGCAGCTTGCAGGCCGGATTATTCATCGCGGTCACATATTCGCGCGTCATCGTGGCGATGCCCGAAAGGTGCTGAACGATGTTGAGCGCGCTGCGCTCCGCAGTCAGCATGGCGCGGGCATTGCCCTCCAGCCGCATCAAATCTGTGCCGGGGCCGACCTCAGCGCCCTCCTCCACCAGCACGTCGATCTGCATGTCGGGGTCGAGATGGCGGAAGAAGGCGACCGCGACCGGCAGGCCCGCCACGCTGATCGGGTCGCGGCTGTCCATCACGCCCGAAAAGCGCGCGTTGGCCGGAATGACGCTCTCTGCCGTGACGTCATGCCCGCCGCCGGGCAGGCCGGTGCCCAGATCCTCGGCGAGCGTCTCGCGGACGAATTTATCGAGGTCGAAGCCGGGGAGGGAGAAGTTGGTCATGTCCCTCCCTAACCGTTCGTGCTGAGCCTGTCGAAGCACGAAACCGTGCAGATTGCGCTAATTCGCCCTTCGACAAGCTCAGGTCGAACGGGTCTGGCTAGTGAACAAATCTGGCGACCACATCCCGGTAAGACCGCGAAACCTTCACTTCCGCGCCGCTCTCCAGCACCAGGAAGCATTCGCCATTGGTATGTGGCTTCACCTGCCGCACCTGGTCGAGATTGACGATGGTCGAGCGGTGGACGCGCTGGAAGTTCTTCGGGTCCAGCCGTCGCTCAAGGTCCTTCATCGTCTCGCGCAGGATCAGCGAATTGTCGCCGGTATAGATGCACATATAGTCGCCCGCGGCCTCGATATGTTCGATCGAATCGACGTTGACGCGGAAGATCTGCCCGCGATCCTTGATGTTGATCAGCTTTTCGTAGCGGGCCGAGCTTTCCTCTTCCCCGCCCATCGTGTCGAGCGCGTCGGGCGAGACCTCCGCGAGCACGGTCTTCAGCTTCTCGGCCTCGTCGGCGGAGCGCTTTTCGGCGAGGCGCACGCGCACGCGTTCGAGCGTGTCGGCCAGCTTCGCCTCGTCCACCGGTTTCATCAGGTAATTGACCGCATTGGCCTCGAACGCGCGGATCGCGTGTTCCTGATAGGCAGTGACGAAGACGAAGAGCGGCGGCTCGATCTCCATCACGCCCTTCACCACCGAAAAGCCATCGAATCCGGGCATCTGGATGTCGAGGAAGACGAGGTCGGGCTTCAGTGTCTTGATCGCGCGGATCGCCTCGCGCCCGTTGGCGCAGGTCTCGATCACCTCGACGTCGGTGAACGGTTCGAGCCGCAATTGCAGGCCCTGGATGGCGAGTTTTTCGTCGTCGACGAGGATGGTGCGAATGGTCATGTGCGGTTTCCAGTGCTTTGGGCCCCGATGGGCTGGGGGGTGGTCGGGCTCCCTGAAACAGACCGTGTTACGTGTTCGAAATTGGGGCTCGCCCCCGGTTTCTCAAGAGTGGCATCGGGCGCTCCGGCGGCTTCGCGTTCGTAAGGCAATTCGATGATGACGGTAAAACCGCCCGCTGGTGGCGTTTCGATATCGAAACGGTGGTCGGCGCCATAGGCTTGCGACAGACGGTCGCGGATATTGGCCAGACCGACGCCGGTGGAGCCTGCGGGGTTGTGCTCGGCGGAAATGGCGAAGACATTGCGCTGCTGGCCCTGCAAACCCGGCCCGGTATCGGAGACGATCAGCCTCAACCGTGACCCGATGACCTGCGCCGAGAGGCTGATGCGCGCGCCCTCTTCCTGCGCGGAAACGCCGTACTTGATGGCGTTCTCGACCAGCGGCTGGAGCAGCAGCGAGGGAATCTGCGCCTGTGCAGCCTGCGGATCGATGCGGAATTCGGTCCGCAGCCGTTCCTCGAAGCGCATCCGTTCGATATCGAGGTAGAGCTTGAGCGTTTCGACCTCCTGCTCGACCGTGACCTTGCCGCCAGGCTGGCTGACGAGCGTGTGGCGCAGGAAGCTGGAGAGACGCGTCAGCATCGCATTGGCGGGCTCGGTCTGTTTCAGCAGCACCAGCGTGCTGATCGAGTTCAGCGTGTTGAACAGGAAATGCGGATTGAGCTGGTAACGCAGCATGGCGAGCTGCGCGCTGGTCGCCTGCGCCTCGAGCCGCTCGAGCCGGTCGGCCTGTTCCTCTACCTGCAGGAAGAAATTGATCGCGTAATAAAGGCCGGTCCACGCGCCGAGCAGCGTCATGTCGATGTAGAAGACGCCGAGCACCAGCTGGGCGAAGCTGGCCTCGCTCCCGGCCTGATAGAGGCTGATCGTCCAGGCATTTATGAAGGCCGATATCGCGACTGCAATGCCCAGCACCACGGCGGTCGCGCTCCAGGTCACGAAGGGCCGCCGGTTGATCAGCTGGCTGTAAATGACCGACAGAACGGTGCTGACCGAAAAGCCGGTAATCGCCGAAATCAGCACGACGACCAGAAAGGTCACGGGCCGTTCGTTCGCGATCGAGGTCATGCCGCGCAGCACCGCCGCACCGCCCCAGCCGAGCAGTTGCAGTCGCCAGAAGGCGCGATTCTTGTCTTCGAAGAAGGGCGCGGGGCGGATCGGCAACATGGCTACCGTGGAGACGAAACGACGTCCGGATGGCCTGGGCGTTGAGAGGCGGGCCGTCTGTTCGGCTGGGTACCGGCGTCGCTGAGGCTGCCCGGCTG
>DDNW01000213.1:14937-21467 GCA_002341345.1 Erythrobacter sp. UBA2510 | reverse complement strand
GTCATCCGCGTCTCACGATTCCTCTGCCGCCGCGCGCGCGGTGTCAATCGCCTCGGCGAGGCGCGCGCGCCCGACCGCGCCGTTCATCACCTCGTTGCCGATTACCCAGCTGGGCGTGCCGGTAAAGCCGAGCTGCTGCGCGAGTGCGTAATTGTTCTGCAATTGCCGTTCGAACTGGCCCTGCTCGATCGCGGCCTGCGCTGCCGCCAGATCGACGCCCGCCTCAGTCGCGGCCGCGGCGATGTTTTCGGCGCTGAGCGTGTCCTTGGTGTACATTGCCTTGTGGAAGGTTTCGAACTTGCCCTGCCGGGCGGCGGCGAGAGCCATGCGCGCGGCCTCGACGCTCTGTGGCGAGAGCACGGGCAATTCGCGGATCACCACGCGCAGGTCCGGATTGGCGGCAATCAGCGCCTCCACATCGGGGACGCTCTGGCGGCAATAGCCGCAGGCATAGTCGGAGAACTCGACCAGCGTAAGCGAACCGTTGGGATTGCCGAGCACGGCGCCGGGATAGGGCGCCTCCAGCTCGATCCGCAAAGGTTCGAGCATCTCGGCCGTCTGGCGGCGCTGCAATTCCTCGATCGCTTCGGGCAGGAATTCCGGGTTTTCGAGCAGATAAGCGCGGGTCGATTCGTGGCCGAGGCCGGAATAGGTCCACGCCGCCGCGCCCCCGAAACCGGCGACGAGGGCAATGGCGACAACAGCGATCCAGCGTATCATGGCAACACGGTTAGTCGCGACGGTTCTCGCGTTCAAGCTGCGCGCGCGCCTGCAGTGCGACATCCTGTGCCCTGATCCAGTCGGGCGACCCGACAGGCAGGGCATTTTCGGCGGCCTGCGCGCTTCTGAGCGCCTCGCGCGGGCGACCGGTCATGATCTGCTGTTCCGAACTGGCAAGCTGGGCGCGCGGAATATCGCCGCGCTGGGCATGGACGACGCCCAGCTGGTACCAGGCAAAGGGGTTTTCGCGGTCGCGCCCGACCGAGGCACGCAGGATCTGCTCCGCTTCGTCGAGATGCGAGGGGTCCTCGGTCGCCAGCAGCGCATGGCCGAAGATCGAGGCGATCAGCGGGTTCGCGCCGGTCAGCTGCGTGGCGCGGCGCAGCGGGGCGAGCGCCTCGGCAGGACGGCCCGATTCGAGCAGGATCTGCCCCTTGAGTTCAAGGAAATAGGGGTCGTCCGGCTCCATCGCGAGCAGCGCGTCAGCCTCGGACAGTGCCTGATCGATCAGTGCGTCCTTGTGATAGGCATAGGCCCGGGCATAGCGCGCCGGTTCGCCGGTCATATAGGCGGGAAAGGCAGCGAGCGTACGCGCGGGCGTGGCCTGATAGCCGAACAGCTTCGCCTTGATCCGTTCGAACCGGGCCTGCTTGGCCGGATCGGTGGTGTTGTTCCAGGCGGGATCTGCCTGATAATCCTCGCGCAGCCGCGCCATGCGGGTGCCCGAAAGCGGGTGGGTGCGCGCGAATTCAGCATCATCGGACTGGCTGTAGCCATGGCGAAACTCGAGATTCTGCAGCTTTTCGAAAAAGGCGAGACTGCCCTTGCCCGACAGGCCTGCGTCCGAGAGGTATTGCGCGCCTGCGGCGTCGGCACTGGCCTCCTGCGTGCGGGTGAAGGCAAGGAACGAGCCCATGGCCGCCTGCTGGCCCATCATCAGCGCAGCCATCGCCGCCTCGCCGCCACCCGCCAGCGCCGCCGCCACGCCGGCCAATGCCGAAAGCAGGGTGATCTTGGTCGCGTTGCTCGCACCTTCGGAATAGCGAATGATGTGCCCGCCGGTAATATGGCCCAATTCGTGGGCGAGCACGCCCTCGACCTCGTTGACGTCGTCGGCCGCCTCGATCAGCCCGGCATGGACGTAGATCCGCTGGCCACCCGCGACGAAGGCGTTGATCGAACTGTCGGAGAGCAGCACGACCTCGACCGCGCCCTCGCCAAGCNNCCCGCACCGGCCAGTGCGGCGCCGATCCCGGCGATCATCGACAGCAGCGATATGCGCGAAGCCGCGGCCATGCCTTCGCCGTAACGCAGGATATGGCCGCCGGTGATGTGGCCCAGTTCATGGGCGATCACGCCCTGCACTTCCTCGGCGCTGTCGGCGGCGTCGATCAGCCCCGAATGGAGGTAGACCGCCTGTCCGCCCGCGACGAAAGCGTTGATCGACGGATCGTTGATCAGCACGATGTCGACATTGTCCTGCTCGAGGCCCGCAGCCTCGATCAGCGGGGCGGAAATCTCGTCGAGAAAGGCCTCGGTCTCGGCGTCGCGCAGCACGCTTTGCGCTGCGGCAGGCTGAACCGCGAGCGCCAGCGTGGCGACGCATGCGGCAAAGCATGCGGCGGGGCCTGCCGTCATGCGGCCCAGTCGGTGCAGGAAAGACGTCATTTTCACCCGATGTTTTCGCCTCCAGCGCTTAACCTCAGGTGAAGCGCAGGGGAAGGCCGGGCGGTAATGACGGCAGAAGCGGAGGGCGGCGTTCAGCCGACGAGCTTGCGGCCCACCTTCTCGATCATTGCCACGTCGCTGTCGACTTCGCCCAGCACGCGGATGTCGCCATTGGCTGAGCGGCGGATCATGACCAGCGCGAATTCCTCGCCATCGGTCGGTATCTCGGCCAGCAGACGCCCTTCCATGGCGCGCAACTTCCTGGCGAGGCCCTGGCGCGGTTTGGTGCGCGCAGCGGGCCTGGCCTTGCCAGTATCGGCGCGGCGCAGGTCGCGCTCGGCGGCAACGATGCCTTTGAGACCGCCCTCGGTCTCGGCGAGCATGATCGCAAGATCACCCTGCGCGAGGCCAAGACGGTTGGCATGGGCCAGCGCAGCGGCGAATTCGGTCAGGCGGGTCTTGTCGTAATCGACCCCGAAAACCAGCTTTACGATCGGGGTCATCGGCGCGCGTTCCTGCACCGTCAGGCCCGCATCTTCGAGCAGTTCGGCAAAACCTTCCGGATCGGCAGCGGCGGCCAGTGCGAAATCGTGGGCGCGGCCGATCGCGGCATAGAGCGCGGCGCGGCTGCGGTCCTCGCTGGCGCTGGCGGCCTGCGCGAGATCGCGGGCCGAGGCGAGCCAGTCCGCAAGGCCTTCGGGTTCGTTGTCGATGTCGAGTTCGACCTCTTCCGCGCGCGCTTCGGAGGCGGCGGTTTCAGGCTCGGCACCAATGCTGCCAAGAATGCGCTCTTCTGCGTCGAACATGCCGAAGGACACCGAGGGGACCACCGGGGGGACAAGTGACTCCGGGCCGTGGTCGTAATCGTTGGCCGGCTGGCCCTGATCTTCCACCGGCCCTTTCGCCGCATTGCTGCCGAGCGGACCGTCAGCCCAGTTGGCCATCGTTCCGGCCTGGCGCGGCGACCGAACGGCGGACAGGCTTTCTTCCAGTGCCTGATCGATTTCGAGCAGCAGTTCGTCGGCGGATTTCTGGTCGGCAACTTCCTTCCAGTTAATGACGCCGTAGATGAAGTCGATCGTTTCGTCGTCGCTCGAGAAGGGCAGCAGGATGCCGCGATACATCACGGTCACGTCATGCGCGTTCACGAACTCCGCCTCGAACCCGATCGGGGCCTGATTGGCGAGAATCTGCATGTAATGGTCGGTGATGCGGCTCAGCAGCGAGCGCGCGGGGACGTCAGACAGCTTGCGGATCGCGTGACCTTCGACATCGCATTCCTCGGCCAGCGCAGTGCCCAGATAGGTGATGCCTGGGTTCTCGATGCCGCCGGTGAAGTCGAGCAGCACGCTGAACGGGCCGAAATCGGGCAGGGTCTGCGGATCGAGGTCCTCGATCCGGGGCAGATTGCGATTGTCGAGCAGGCTGGTCCAGAAATTGTAGGCGCGCACCTGCATGCGGCGCTCGTCCTGCGAAAGGACGGGCGGTGGTGCCTCCGCGCCGATCTCGCCCTCGACGATATCGTGCGAATAGTCAGAACCTTCGGAATCGCCCGATGAGGGGGAGTCCCAGATGCCGCGCAACGTGTCCATGCCAAACCCTTCTTTGATATCTGAAGGTGTTGTGGCGCAGCATGGTAAATTAATCGTGAAGGATGGGATCTGAATGGCTGTCGATGTTTGGGGACGATTTTGTTTCGGATATTCCGAAACCTTTACGACACCGGGCGCTCTCCCTGCTGACCTTAAAGCAGGTAACGCATCTTGATAATTTGATGGACCGGCTGTGCGCCGACGGCAAAGGCGGCGGCGGAAAAGCTGGGCGGCCCCATCTTGACCGCGGCATCGCGCGAAAAGCCGAAACCTTCGCGCGGCAGGATCAGCGTCTTGTCGATTTTTCCGTTGCCGTTCTCGTCATGCATCAGCGCAATGGCATAGGTGCCCGGCTTCACATCGTCGAAACGCAGCTCGATCGCATCGTGCGCCGGGGCGCTGGTGCGGTAGGATTTTGCATCCCCGTCACATTTGGGAAAGGCGTCTGCCTGCGTCGTCATGCAGGCCCAGACGGTGCCCTTGGCATTGCGCAGATTGGTGACAGTGATGTCGACCGTGACGCCGACGGGCACCGCCGTCTTCGCGCCGAGCGAAAGCGGGGTGGCGGTCAGCACGGCGGCAGCCAGCGTTGCGCCGGTCAACGCTCTGCGGGCAAGAGCCGTTCTGAAATGCCGCGGTCTGTGCCGCACAGATGGTCCCAGATACGAAAATAGAGGCCGAAATTGCATTGATACTCGTCATGATGGCGCTGGTGGTGGCTGGCGGTTATCAGCATGGCGCCCAACCGGGAATGAACGAAGACGCGGGGAAAGACTTCCCAGCCCATGTGGTTGGTTACGCCCATGATGGTCATGATCGCAAGCACCGTTCCCAACACAGCCACGTTAATCGGGATCAGGAAGACCAGCGCCGGGATCACCACCGCGCCGGTAAGCGCTTCGATCGGGTGAAAGCTCATTGCGGCCCAGGCGGTCGGCGGGCGGCTGTCGTGATGAACGGCATGGGCCAGGCGGAACCAGCGCGGGCGGTGCATCAGCCGGTGCGTCCAGTAGAACCAGGTGTCATGCGCGAAGAGGTAGGCAAACAGCGAGAGCGGCAGGTACCACAGCGGATACTGGCCGATATCGGTATAGATCTGCGTCCACCCCCGACTCTGCCAGCCCCATGCGACCACGCCTGCCGGAATGCCGTAAATCGCCGCAGAAACGAGCGACCAGCCGACCTCGCGTCGGATCTGCGGGCCCAGACCTCGGTAAAGGCCGGGCCTCACACGCGAAGTGGCAAGGGCAAAGCCGCCGCTGGTCGCCAGGTAACGCACACCGACGATGGCGGTCATGGCGATGGCAGACAGGATGATGGCGGTGGGCATTGCTGTGGTCGGCTTATGCCGTGTCGCGCGCCCGACCGGAAGGCATTTGCGCCGGACTTTCTGATCAGGCGGTCATCCGCCCCCATTCGGCGAGCGCGGGGTCGGCAGCGATGCCTTGCCGACGCAGTGCGGTGCGGGCCAGCCGCTCGACTTCGACCCGGCGGCGCGCAGGGGCGAGCGGGTGGCTGGGTGCGGGGCGGACGATCTCCGCATCATATTCGTCGGCGACGATCACGCCGCAGCAATCGGGGCGGAAGTCCGGCCCGTCGAGGCAGGCGCGGTCCAGCTCAGGCGGCAGGCCCCAGAAGAACCGATCGCAGAAATCGAGGTAATCGGGCCATTTGCCGTCGCCCAGAAGGTCAGCCCGCGCAGTCTTGATCTCGACGATGATCACATGCCCCTTGGCATCCACGCCCATCAGATCGGCGCGGCGCCCGTTGCGCAGCGGCATTTCGGGCAGGACCCAGATGTCGTTGCGCGCGAACAGGCGGCCGATGCCGCGCGCCACTGCGCGCGAGCGCAGGCCATCCGGCGTAGTTGAGGGGTTGGCTGGATCCAGCGTGAGCGGTGATTCGTGCAGGGTTTCGGACATGACCCCAAGCTGGAACGAATTAGGAACATCGTCAAGCGTGACGATGTCATTCCTGCTATTGGGTCGCCGTCTCGTGGATCATGTCGAGCAGGCTGTCGCGCGCATTGACATATTCGCGCCACAGCGCCCGTGCGGCGGGCTGCGTGTTTCCGCCGCGTTGCTGCCCGGCGAGCAAAGCGGACAATCCGCTTTCCATGATTGCGGCGAGATCGGCGACGGCGTTGTCGGCGAGGCGACGGCGCGGCGCGGGGCATTGTGCGAGTGCGGCGGCAAAGTCGCGCGCGGGCCGATTGGCTGCGTCGTCACGCGTTCCGGCGAGCAGGGCCAGCGCATTGCCGGCATCGACCAGCGCAGTCCAGCGCATGACGGTGGCGCTGGCATTGCCGAGCGGCGCAACGAGGTTCGTTTCGGGGGTGTAGGCGTTCATCGTGGCATGGCCCTAGCGCGGCGAGCCTTGCTATTTGGTTATTGGGTCAATTCGTTATTGATCCATGTGGCTATCGCGCCCTTGGTATTTGCGCGCCTAGACATGAGTTCCGCCCAATGATGAGAGTTTGCGCTTGGCGCTGGCGACGGCGATTGCTAGGCGCTCGTCGCTGCAGAACGCAGGCACCCGTAGCTCAGCTGG
>DDNW01000213.1:14306-14835 GCA_002341345.1 Erythrobacter sp. UBA2510 | reverse complement strand
CGAATCCTGTCGGGTGCGCCAGCTTTTTCAAGCATTTGCGGCGCTTTTTTGCCCGGCAATTCTGGGATTGTCCCGGATTATCCCCGGATTTTGGCCTTGCCAACACGGCCACCAGACCCCCGATTTCGATGGCGTAGCGGCCAAGAAAAAACCGCCGGAAGGGCTGGCACCCTTCGCAGCGGCTCATTCGATAGCTGTGCGGCTATTTCCACTTTCTACGGCAGTGCCGAATCGGGTGCAAGGGCAAACCTTGCCGGAGGTGCGAAATGAGCATCCCCCTCATTCATGGGGGCCTGCCTGATGGTGTGACCCCATTCAAGCTCTGTGACCTGGTCGCTGAGATTGCGCCCGGCACCTGCAAAAAAGAGCGGCTCTCGGCAACGGCGGTTCGCCTTCTGCATTACTTCATTCGGGCATGCCGACAATCTGATTTCGAACCTGGCAAAATCTGTGGGACTTGGGAGCAGCCACAAACAATGGCAGGCGAACTCAGGATCTCGACCAAGGTCCTGCACAATGCCGAAGCGGA
>DDNW01000213.1:13134-14139 GCA_002341345.1 Erythrobacter sp. UBA2510 | reverse complement strand
GAACTGCTCGAAGCCGGTTTTATAGAGCGTACTCACACGCCGCATGCCAGACGCAGCGGAAAGCGTCACAATGGTAATATCGTCGCGCTTGCGGGGATCAGTCTTCGCCCGCTGATCGATGGCTGGGCCAAATGGCAAGCGCGGCGCGAGGCGATCGAACTGCAGGCCAGCGCGGTATTCTGCCTCAAGCAGGAAATTACGGCGCTCAATCGAGAAGTCCGGGCCTCTGATAATCCGGACGCAATCGAGCGGGCGGGCGAAATCCTGCCGCGCGGCCGCGTTTCACGCATCAACGATGTCGAGAAGCTGGAAGTATTGCGGAATGCGCTTGAAGCTCTCCTGGTGCTGCTGGAAGTTCCCTCTGGTGCAACGCAATCTTCCGACCAGACGGAAGAAATCGTTACACCCAATATACCTGAATCAAACCCATCGAAAAACCGTAGCGGCGCTCGTTCCGGCAGAGGTGATGATGATCGTGCGACAAAGGTCATACCCGACTTGGTCGCTGGAATTGCCAGTTCCGACTATCAAAGCCTCCTTCCTCAAGGACGACCGCCAAGCTGGCGGGATCTTGTCGATGCGTCAGAAACGGCATGCCGCTGGCATGGCATTTCAGAGGCTGCATTCGGCCAAGCATGCGAGAGACTGGGACGCGAGCGTGCAGCGGTCTGCATCGTGGTCATCGATCGAAATGCCCGATTGCCTGCCGAACATGGCTACCGAGCACGATCAGGTCGAAGATGCCTGACTGGGCTACTGCGAAATCCCACAGGCCTACTGCCGATGCTCAGGGCAGCGCAGGGCTATCCAGAGGGACGATCAAGCGAAGATTCTTTCACTCCAGAACCGTCGAGCCAGGATAGCCGCGGTAGCTTCGGGAATCTTGCTTCTGCCTCTTTGGCAAAGCTAGCAAGGGGTTACACCACATGACCCCCGCGATGAGCGAAGGCCTCTGGCATGCCTTGCAAGACGGCAATCCGTGGTGGCCATCATACCATCCCCGGC
>DDNW01000213.1:459-13025 GCA_002341345.1 Erythrobacter sp. UBA2510 | reverse complement strand
TGCTGCGCGAAGTCGACCCGGAACCGATCTTTGCAGCCCTGCCCGATTTATTCGAGGCGATCTACGATCAAAGCGCTGACGCCATTTGTGAGCGAATGTCAGGCACTGAAGACCGTCTGACCTGGGCGATCTGGTTCGACGTCTGGCTGGAGCATTTCGACCATTGGAATGACCCCGTTCGGCAGCTGGTCGAGCAGCATTGCATCGGCCCTGATGCGAAGCTTTTGGCTGAAATGCTCACTCGTCTTGATGGAGCGTCCTTCTGCGATTTCGTGCTCGATGCATACGATCACGTCGTTATTAACCGCGCCGCATTCCAAAATGCTTTGAATGAAGAGCCGCAACCGATCTTGAAGCTGATCGGGACGGGATGGCCTTTTGAGCGGATCGCCTTTGGCTTTTACCAGCGCTTCTGCAGCGAACTGGACCAAGAGCCGGAAGCGGCACCTCAGCCCATGTCGGCTCTCGATCTCAACCGCGCCGGTCACCCGAATGTCTATCGGGAGAATGCCGCATGAGCCTGAGCAGCAAAGCATCGCAACTGTTCCGGCCGTTCGGCCGGCTCAGTACTACTGGAAATCCGGGAACATTTCGAAATCCCGCAATCTCGCTCGTCCAGACTCTGGAGGACGAAAATAGAACTGCACACTCCATGCAGGTGGCCTGCCGTCTGTGGCGCGGCAAAAGCCGAGGAAAACCGGGCCATACACGTCATATACCGTTCTGTAGTCGGCTGCGGAAAGCTGGCTCTGTCGCACTTGCGGTCTATGGGCTTCCTGTAGAACCGCCATATATCAGAGACTTAAGGAATACGGAGACTTCGCGGCCGTCCCTCTCGCCGGGAGGTCCTTATGGCGAAGACTGAACAGCTCCACACCTCTGTTCCCGCTCAGATTTATACCCGTTTTAGTGGTATCGCCGCCGAGCGACATCTCTCGAACGCTGCCCTGCTTCGCGACGTCGTCGAAGAGCTGATTGAGGCCTACGACGCCGGGCGCGCGATCTTCCAGAAACAAGCTGGGCCCAGGCTCGACACGACTGTCAGCGGCCTGGTTCATCAGCTCAAAGAACTCGTAATCGAAATGGACCGGGCACAGGCCGACAACGTCCGGATGCAGCATAAACTTCACGAGAAATGGAACGGTGGGGAAGAAGCCAACCGGCTCGCGCAGCAGCGGCTCATCGCCGAGTTTCGAAAGCAGGACGAAGCCAGTCTTTCGCCTTTCCTGACAAAGACCGAAGAGTTGCTGACCGCATTCGAAGAGCTGGAGCCGAAACTTTTTGAAGCACTCGAGACGCGCTTCTCTCAGATATCCGAGCAGCTGGCTAAGACGATTGAGCTGGCAAGCGAGCCCCGGGAAATGCACGGGCTTTATCTCGGTGACAATCGGATGCTGTCGCTGCAGTTCCTTTTTGCTTGCGGAGGACTGCTGGTCTCGCTCGGATTATTGATCGGGCTTGTGCTGCCCGGGCTCTTTGGTGGCTGGTCCGTCTGGCAGGCATCAAAACTGATCGACAGTCCTGCGCAAATGTGCCGCCTCATCGAAAAGGAATACGGTCGCACCGATTGCGTACTTCCTGACTCAGATCGCGAACTCGGCCTTCGTGTCATCGCGCATGAGGATCGGCAATGATCCATGTTGCGGCAGTTTCGGGCGGTGCGGCTGCGGTCGAATACTACACGGCCGACAATTACTACACGTCCGATCGGTCGCTCGATACCAG
The DNA here is from genome assembly GCA_002341345.1 of Erythrobacter sp. UBA2510. Lineage (GTDB taxonomy): Bacteria > Pseudomonadota > Alphaproteobacteria > Sphingomonadales > Sphingomonadaceae > Alteraurantiacibacter. The sequence goes on along the minus strand of DDNW01000213.1, from coordinate 11,300 downwards.
CGAATGGCTTGGCAAGGGTGCCGAAGCGTTGGCGCTGAGCGGTTCCGTCGACAAGGAGACGTTCGCCGCCGTCATCGAAGGCAAGCTGCCCGACGGTTCGGAGATCCGGGCCAAGGACGGATTTCACCGACCCGGCGACGAACTCCACTTCAGCGTCTCCAAATCGGTGTCATTGATGGCACTGGTGGGCGGCGACACGCGCCTGATCGAGGCGTTCAAGGAGTCTGCGAAAGTGGCGCTGCGCTGGGCCGAGAAGAACGTCGTTGAGGCGCGGGTCTGGAACAACGAACTGGGTGCTGCGGTACCCGAGCGCACAGGGAACATTCTGGTCGCCAGCTTCCTGCACGACGTGAACCGCAATCGGGAGCCCCATCTCCATATTCACGGCGTCGGCATCAATGCGACCCAGACCGCTGACGGCAAATGGCGAGCGGTCCACAACCCTGAATTCTACCGTGCGCAGCATGGGATGAGCGCGGTGCACAACGCAGAGATGCGCGCCAGGGTCGAGGCGCTCGGCTACGAAACTGTCCCCGCTCGGGAGGCGGTCGATGGCGCGTTTGAGATCAGGGGTGTTTCCCGCGAGGTGATCGAAGCCTTTTCGACCCGGCGCGCGGAGGTGGTGGCCGAAGCTGCAAGGGATGGACGAAGCAGCGCCAGAGAACTCGAACTGGCGGCCCTCGCGACGCGCAAGGGCAAGGAGACGGATCCGGATATAGCTAGGCAGAAAGAGCGCTGGGAGGAAACGGCAAAGCGTATTGGCTTTGATCCCAAGCCTCTGATCGAAAAAGCTCTGGCGCGCTCCAGCGCCGAGCAGACAGTCTGGACCCGTCTTGTAGCCGGCATTCGCGGAATCGGCGCCAAGGGCATGGCGATTGCCAGCGCCATGGGGCTGACCCCGAAAGATAAAGACCCATTGGTCCCGGAGAGGCTTGGCCGGCTTGATCCTAAAGCGTTTGCCGCCGCCCAAGCGGTCGCTTCCGCTGCAAGAGAACTTGGCGAGCGCGAGGCGGCCTTCACTCGCAATGATTTAATCCGCCATTCGCTCGAGCGACAGGGGCCATTTACCGTCGAAGCCGTTGAGGCACGCATCGAGCAACTCCAGCATCGGGGCCTTTTAATCGGCAGCGGCCCGGCCGATCGCGACCGGATGCTTACCACGCAGCAGGCCGTGGCCATGGAGAACAAGGTCGTTGCTCTGGCGCTTGCAGGAAAGGACAGCGTTGAGCCCCTCGCAGAACAGAAGGGCGTGGTTGCACGCCTGCAGGAACAGGCGCGGGCCATAGGCCTGCGACGCCTGAACCAGGGTCAGGAAAAGGCTGGAGCCGATATTCTGACGAGCAAAGACCGCGTCCATCTCGTCCAAGGTGGCGCTGGTGTTGGGAAATCAGCGGCACTGGCCCCTGTAGCTGCCATTGCGCGGGAGGAAGGGCGCAATGTGGTGGCGCTGTCCCATGTGGGGCGCATTGCGCGTGAGTTCGGCGAGAAGACCGCTGCGCCTGCATCGACAGTGGATGGCTTTCTGGCCCGATATGCGCGGGTTATCGACGGCAGTGCCAGCGCGGAAAGGGTGGCGGAAGCGCGGGAAGAGCTCAGCGGCGCGCTGGTGATGGTGGACGAAGCGAGCCAGATCGGAACCGACCGGCTCGCACGTCTGATCGACCTCGCCAACCGAATGGATGTCGGCCGGCTTATCCTGGCGGGCGATATCAAGCAGCTACCGGCCATCGAAGCGGGCAAGCCGTTCGCCCAGCTTCAAGATCAGGATCTAGGCAGGAGCGACATCGCTGAGAATCTGCGCGCGCAGACGCCGCAGATGCAAGCGCTTAATCGTGCGCTGGGGGGTGGGGATATCGATCAGGCTTTCAAGGAGCTAAAAGCAGCGACCATCGAGGTCGCGCCGGGCGACATACCGAAGACTGCTGCGAACATGTGGGCCGAGCTACCGAAGGATCAGCGCGACAGTACTGTTCTTCTTGCCGCAGGTCGAGCCATGCGCAGCGCGGGCAATGCGGAGGCGCAGAAGGCATTGGCTGCGCGGGGCGAGCTCGGTGCGAACAGTATCCGCCTCGATGTACTCGACCGGGTAACCATCACCCGCGAAGGCGCACGCCAACTCAAAGGCTATCACGAAGGTCGCGTGGTCGCGTTCCAGACGAACCTGCCGAGTCAAAAGTTCCAGCGCGGTGAGCGCGGCGAGGTCGTCGACATCAAAGACGGCAAGGTGGAGCTGTATATGGGCGATGGTGAGCTCAGGACACTCGATCCCTCGCGACTTCCGGCCAATCTCAAGCATGATGCCGTCACCATTTTCGAGCGCAAGAGCATCGGCCTCCACGAACAAGACCGGATTCGCTGGACCGCGAAGGACGGCGAACGTGGGTTGCTCAACGGCGATATTGCCCATGTCGAGCGCATCGATGGCGGCAAGGTCACGATAAAGGCGGGCGATGGCAAGCTGCACGAACTGCCGCAAGCCGACCCGATGCTCGAGCGGCTCGATCTCGCCTATGCAATCAACGTGCATGTCGCACAGGGCATGACCGCCAAGGATGGCATCATCATGATGTCGGAGCGCGAACGGGCGCTCAACAGCACCGCCTCTTTTCTGGTCGCTGTCACCCGGATCGCAGAACACGCGACGCTGGTGACCGACAATCCCGATCGTGTTCAGCGCCAGGTCGGGACCAGGTCCGGTGAGAAAACCAGCGCAATGGATGTTTCGCAGACCAAGACCAAATCGCCCGAGCACTATCGCGGCTTCAAGGAAGACCTTCAGAAGCTGACCGAAAAGCTCGGCCCCGAATACGCGATGGCCGTCCTCCAGAACCGAGAGCGCGACATTACGCTCGAAAAGCCCGCCTCGCGCAGCGGCGTCAGTCGCAGCCAGGACGAACTCACGCGCGACCGCGAACGCGATCTGGAGCGCGCCCGGGATCTGGAACGCGGACGCTGAACATGACCACATCCCAACATCCCCACATCTTCACATGTGAACATGAGGACCAGCGCGCATGACAACAACACCACATCCAAACACCCGCACCGTCGCTATCGTCAGTCAGAAAGGCGGTGCGGGAAAGACGACGCTCGCCATTCACCTTGCCGCCGCAGCGACCAGAGCGGGTCAGATCAGCCTGATGATCGACACCGACCCACAGGCCAGCGCCTCGCAATGGGCTGAGTGGCGAAAGGCTGCGCCGCCCGAAATCATCGATAGCGCCCCGCCGCGCATCGCAGCGAAGATCGAAGCTGCATCTGAGCGAGGCGCCGAGTTGATCGTCATCGACACACCGCCCCATGCCGATCTTGCAGCCAGCAAAGCTGTCGAATGCGCGGATCTCGTGCTGATCCCCTGCCGCCCCAGCGCATTCGATCTCGCCGCGATGCGCACGACCATCCGCCTGGTCGAGCTGCTTGCCCGGCCCGCCTTCGTCATCTTCACTGCTGGTCCGCCCAATGCACCGCTGATCTATGCCGATGCGATAGAACTGGTTGCCGGATTCGGGGCGCAGACCTGCCCGGTTATCCTGCCCGAACGCGCAGCCTATCGGCATGCGGTTGCAGCCGGCCAGACGGTCTTTGAGATAGATCCCGGCAGCAAGGCAGCGCTCGAAACTGAACAGCTTCACATGTGGGCTTGTGAACAACTGAACATGTCCATCCCCCTACATCCTCTGGCACACGAAAGGATGTCCGCATGAACCGCTTCGCTAATCTTGCTGATAGGCAACCAAAAAACGACTTGCCCACCGAACATGGAGCGCCCCCAACTGACCGCCAGACTCCGCCGAGCCGCGTCGGCCGCAAAGCGATATCGGGCTATTTCTCGCCTGAGCTATCGCTGGCCATGCACACCTGCGCGCGGCGCAACGGCCTCAGCCTGCAGGATCTTATGGCTGAAGCTTTCGACGATGTTCTGCGCAAATATGGCGAAAGCCCGATCGGATCGTAGAAGGAGAGACTATGAGCACCCTTAAACAATTGCGGTGCGCCGCGCGCATCGAGTTTTTGATGCTGCGTTACCAGTTCGCGGCGCTCCTGGTTACCTCGGCGCTTCTGCTGAGCCCACTTGCGATATTGCCATTCATCGGCGGCCCGATGGCATCAGCAATCTTCGCGTCCGTCACGGTTGCCTTGGCGTTCCTTGCCCAACGGCAAATCGCAAAACGTCTGTTCATGGGGCCGCCCGCCAGTGCAGCGCTGATTAGTGTAGCGCGTGACATGCTGCCGTTGGCCTGTCGCGCCAAGTTCGACCACGAGGTTGTCGGCGAGCTTGAGAACTGGCGGACGCCGCTTTCCGCTTGGCGGGTTGTCGACCTGCATCGAACCGTTTGGCGGAAGTGGCGCAACGCGCACGACAGTGATGTGGGTCTTCGCGAGCAACATCTCGCTGCGCAGATCGCGGAAGTACGTGACTGAAAATGGGGCGGAAAGCGGTCCGTCCGCTTTGCGGTTTGTCGTGCGTAGACCTGACATTGAGATATCGGCTCGATTTTCTGGAATTGGGGAGTGAGCCTCGGCGCGCGAACTTGTCAGCCTCTGGCTCTGCGCCTTCGTGCATTCGAAAGCTGGTAATCAACCCCGGTCATGCGGATTCGCCATGTTAGCATCTGACTACTCACCTGAAAGTTGTTCTGAGCTTGATGGTCGGTCAGTCCAGTCCGGCGAATTCTCAAAAGCGCTGGACGCGGGAGAAGCAATGTTCCCGCTAGCCAATCCGCCTCATCTTCTTGGTCTTGGTTGTAGGAGGTAGGGACGAAATGACCATCTGCGGTCAATCCCGCCGAGGTGAGCTCATGGCCGAGCAAGATATGGGAAAGCTCGTGCATGATGACGCTATTTTGACGCGGTTCCGACTGGCTAGAATTGACGACTATCAGATGCTTCTCACCAACCCGCATTGTGAAGGCTGACCAACTGTCGGGGTCTGTGACGGTCAGCTGCACCAAGTCGTCATCACTCACTCCCGCGATGTCTGCTTCGGTCCAAACTAGAATGTCATACGCAGCAGCAACCTTGCGCGCACTCAAGGGAGCGTCGGGCTGGAGGCCGAACTTCTTGCGAATCTCGACAGATCGTCGTTCGCTTTGTGCCTTGAAGCCCCGCTTGAGCATATCAGTGTCCTGCTACGTCGCTCACCTGGGCTTTGAATTGTTCTTCCGCCCTCTCAATGAGCCGGGCAAGCGACTGTGCGGTATTCGGGGCGAGGGTTTGGTCTTTCTTGAAGGCGATCTGGAGACCACCCATCGCAGTGAACTTTGTGACCTCTTCACCGATCCAATCGCAGACCTTCTTCAATGTCACCTGATCGGGAATATGGCCGTTCTCGATCTTTGAAAGCGTTGTGGGACTAATTCCGATCTCGCGCGCAGCAGCTCTGACTCCCATGCTCCCGCGTTTTTGGAGGACAAGCCGTCCTAGGTCTTCGAGTTGCATTCCCCCTCCTGTCCACAGATTTGATATTACTGTAACAATATGGTGGACACCTACCTGCCGAAGCAGTAAGTGTCCACGAAACTGGTGCAGTTGTGAATCACAGCTCAGCCAAGAGCACAAGGAATTTTTTCAGGTGGGTGACCCTTATTCACAGGAGCGCGCAGAATTTGGGGGGCTTCCAAAGTGATGATTCCGGCGGTCCATCGGCAGCTTCAAGCCATTGGATCGCAGATCGATGCGGGGGAATACCCGAATGTATTCAACGATGGGGTCATAGCGCCCAAAGGCTCTATCGTTGATCGAGAAACACTGGGCGCGGAGAAGTATGATGAACAACAAGGACCGTGTGGATCCGCAGCCGGATCGTGGCAAGGGGCCGCCGGATGGCAAGGGTCGTCCTGTCGATCCCGGACGTCCGGTGACGCCAAGCCGTCCGGCAGCGGGCGACTACGTGAAAACTATCTCGGCCAGCTAGATGCGGTATTTGCGGCATACCCGCGTACCGCTGTCTGGACGAGCAATGAGGGAATGTGGCTTGCTGTCGATAGCGCAGTTCTAGCTGGGCTTGATCGCAAAGCCACATTCCTGATTGCTGTCCCGTTTCAACATTTTCAGCCCATTCGAGCGTGGGCTTTTTGGACAACTACGGTCAGCCGAACTTGGATCGGTCCCCGCCACACTAATGCCGTCGATGGCTCAATCTGCGCCTTTAACCCATCCGAGGGAACGTGGAAGATTGGTGGCGATCTCGTCGCGTTGATAGACCAATACACAATGTGGGTCTTTTGCCATCTGCACCTCGAAATCATTGGTTGGTGGCCAGGAAGGCAAACGGCAGAGTTTGTCTATGAGCGCCTTACAGAATTGAAGGACAACGAGTGGTGCGGTTGTCGGCCTGATTCTGGTCGGTACGCCGAATGCTGCAAAGAGGCCGACCTTGCCGCAGACCGTTTCCAGGCGGCCATGCAGTTCGTCGGTGGCTTCCTGAAATTCAAACCTCGCCAACCTCCAGCAAGTGTGTCGCGGCTGATTTTGGGAGGAGGTGAACCTCCAGCCTTTGAACAGGCGAAACCCAACTCAATGCTTATTGTAGGTTCTTGCCTCTATCCCGCCAAGGCTGGTGCAAAGCTCTCCGACGCTGCGAGGTGGGCGATGCTACGCCCCTGACTCCACCGAGATCATCGAGTGACCTGGCAAAAGGGGCAAGGCGCCGGCACTTTCGGATGGAAGTTGTAGAGCCGCTTCGAGACAGTCTGGTTTCGGGAGCTTTCCTAAGAAAACGGACAATCCGGTCGCGATTCAAATCGCGGCGCCGTGTCCCATCCACATCGCATTCAAAGACAAGCCCACCAGCTAGCGACATAACTCACGTTCCCTGCCATTTCGAAGACAATGCCTGTCGCAATGAGGTGCAAGCGATCGCTGCCTTACTGATTTTTATCGGAATGGTTGCGCCTATCCGGTTTCGGCCTGTGCGTTACGGGCAGCAGCAATCGCCGCTGCAAGCTCTTTTGCTGGACCCACTCCCCAGTAGTGGAGGAAGTAAAACATCGGTTCACCGCCGATCATGTGGTTATGCAATGCTACGATATGGATATCCCGCTCGCGCAGTGCGCGGAGCACGGGCTGGACTTCGTCCTCGGTCATGATGAAGTCACCATCCACGGCGGCAAGGTCGTTGGTGCCCGAGAACGCCGCCCAGGTCGTAAGCCCCATCGAACCACCGATCTCAACGCCGTGCATGCGGCCTTGGCGAGCGAAGGTGTATTTCACGACACCATCGGCGATGCTTGGCTCGGTGCCCAAGATTTCGCTCAGCGCCAGGGCTTCGATCGTGCCGTTTGCATCCGGCGTCATGCCACCGAAACTGCGCTGCGGCGTCGGCGAGGCGGCGCGCACTTCCTTGATGGCATCCCAGACGGCTTTTACACCCGCTGCCAACTTGGCGGTTTCCCCATGCCCGCCGATATGCATAAAATAGACCGGCGGATCGTCGAATATGAAGTGATTGTGCAGCGCGGTGACGGTCAACCCGTTGGCGAGGGCAGCGTCCATCGCGGCTGTTATCTCATCCTCGAATACGACCGTGTCGCCCATGACCATCACTCCGCCATCGACGGGTTTGAAGGCAGCCCATGAGCCGAGACCTGCCGGGGGATCGAGGCGCATGCCGTCGACCATCACCGGCACGTCGGCGCGCGTCCAACCGATGCGTGCGACCCCATCGTCGGTCATGGTGACCTCCGAGTGCGATGCCTCGAAAATTAGCGCCTCGAGATTGCCGAGATTATCCTGCGCGTGAAGAGCCGCCGACATCGCTGATAGCGATAGAGCCAAGCCGCCGACGAACAATGTTCTGCGTAATTGCTTCATCTTAGTTCTCCTTGGATGTGATTTCAGGTGCCAGCCATCGTTGCGAGGTAATACAGCGACCCAATGAGTGCGCTCACGAAGAGAACGAGCAACATCCCGATCTTGAAGCGCAGCATAGCGATCAGGGCCGCAGCGGCAATGACGACGGAGGCGACGTCGATCGTGGCGAAGTCCGGCACGAGCAGGCGTGCACCGTAACCTCGAACCTCGTCAAGCCGTGCGAAGGCAACGTGCAGCGCAAACCAGATGGCAAGGTTTAGGATCACACCGACGACTGCTGCCGTCACCGCCGAAAGCGCCGCTGTCAGAAGCTTCACGCCGCGCAGTTTTTCGATAAATGGCGCACCAAGGAAAATCCATAGGAAGCACGGCACGAACGTGACCCACGTGACGATGACCGAAGCCGCGATGCCCGAAGCCACCGGGCCTAACATGTCTGCTTCGCGATATCCCCCCATGAACCCCACGAATTGGACGACCTGGATCAGTGGACCCGGCGTGGTCTCCGCCATGCCCAACCCATCGAGTATTTCACCGGGGGCAAGCCAGCCATGCGTCTGCACGGCTTCCTGCGCCATATAGGCCAGCACGGCATACGCGCCCCCGAAAGTCACGACCGCGAGCTTGGAGAAGAAAACCGCCAGTTCCGTGAACACGTGATTTGGGCCAACAAGAAGGATCAGCGCAATTATGGGAGCTGCCCAGATGCTGCCCCAGATCAAGGCCGTGCGGACTGCTCCGCGCCATGTAGGCTGCGCTTTCGCCATGCCACCTGTATGAAGCACGGCTTCCGGCTCGCTCTCCCCGTCCTCGGTTGTTTCACGGGCGCGAATGACCAGAAACCGTGCAGGATCGAAATGCCCTCCAAGAAAACCGACCAGCGCGGCGGCCGCGATAATCAGCGGGAAAGGTGCATCGAATGCGAATATCGCCACGAAGGCTGCGGCGGCAATCAGATACATGGGCCAAGTTTTCAATGCCCTTTTCCCGATGCGCAGCAGGGCCTCGATGACTATGGCGAGCACCGCCGCCTTAATGCCGAAGAAAATCGCCTGGACGAAGCTGGCCTCCTGAAAACTGGCATAGAGCACGCTAAGCGCCATAATGCTGAGGAAGCCGGGAAGGACGAACAGGCATCCTGCGACGAGGCCACCGCGAACGCCGTGGAGCAACCAGCCAATATAGGTGGCAAGCTGCATGGCTTCCGGTCCGGGCAGGAGCATGCAGTAATTGAGCGCATGCAGGAACCGGTTCTCGCCGATCCAGCGCTTTTCATCGACTAGAATGCGGTGCATCACCGCGATCTGGCCGGCTGGCCCACCAAAGCTCAACGCGGCTATGCGCGCCCAGACACGCACCCCATCGGAAAACGGGATCGGAGTTTGTTCTACGGAACCTGAATTAGCGGGAGAATTCATCAACGCGTCCTTCGCACACAGCTCATCGAGCCGGACTTGGGCGCATTGCCTTACCGGGCGCCGGAATAAGTGCCCGAAGTCAAACTGCTAGATCATTGATCTGGTGTTGTCAAAAGCCTTACGCGAACAGTCTGCCTTGCACTTGGAGAATGTCGGCTTTCGAGATCGGCATTTGTATCTCCGATTTCCGAATTGAGGGCACGAAGCCGCCCTCAGCTACTACCTAGTCCAGTGGCAGGTTTCAGGATCGCGACGAGACCGATCAAATGTCCAATATTGGGGCGCAATGCAGACTGACTGCTATTGGGCCGTCTGCGGACTGTCTGCTTCTGGATCATGGAGGGCACAAAGCGGTCATGGCCGCGGGTTGAGGAATTGGACCATTCGATCAGTCGGATGCGATCATCTCGGCCAATGCTTCTACCGCACGCCAATGTCCCTCGACCGGAGCGCCACCAGGATAAACCTCTAGCGCTGTCGACGGCTTGATCCCGGTCTCCTCATAAACGCTGCCGTCGGGCGCGGCGAAGATTTCGTTCGAAAGCTCAAGCAACCAGCCGTTGGGCAGTCGCTTGGCCAGCGGAGTGGAGAACGCACCGCGGGTTGTGGCCCCGGCATGCACCACCCGCGGGTTCTGTCGCATAGCCAGCGTGGCAAGCTCTCCCCCGCTGACCGTGACATCACTGGTGAGCAAGTAGACTGGGCCGGTAAAGCGCGGCCCCGACGCAGGCTCTATTACGTGCGGAAAGGTAGGGAGGCTGGACCCACGGGTCGCGGTTGTGAAGCCAACATAGGCTTCGTCCGTGAAACGCGCGGGGATCGCCTTTGCGATCTTGTCCCAGCCACCGCGGTTGTTCGAAAGGTCAACGATTACTCCTTGGACATCTGCTTCGGCAAATGCAGCGAAGGCTTCATCCATGATGCGATCAAACTCGGCCATTTCCGCTGTCGCCCAGGCTTCGCTGCCGAAGTCCTCTCGATCCGTGAATCCGCCCATCTGAAAAACCTGCAGGTAGCCAACCCGCCCGTCAATCACGCCCCACACTATCCGATCGTTGCCGGTGTGGCGGCCGGTTTCACCAAGCTTTTTCATCGTGGTGTCGATCAGTCCCACCAGCCAAGCAGTCTCCCCGCCTTCTGCTGCGCGCATCCGGGGCAACGTCGAGCCCTGCCCGTCTTGGACCCGGCGACGTTCACCACCAACTTCACCGATCAACTTGGTGTGGCTGTCTGACAGGCCTTCCATGTAACCAGCCAGCGCATCCCACAGTTGGGCCTCGCTCATGTCGGGCCGGATTGCCGAATTCACTCGTTCGGCGCGCATCGCATGGTTCGGTGGTCGACGGTCGAAGAAGGCGTAATGGCGCTCGAACGCGTCGAGGAAGGCATCGGCCACCGCTCGCGGATTAGTCGCCGGGGTTTCAGTGCACTCCTCAGGAAGCGCGTCGAGCCTATCGAACACAACATTGGTATCGCCTCGCAGAAGCTGAAAGATCGCGGTCTTGCTCTCCGGCAGCGCGCGAAAATAGCGGTAGGAAACCGAGTCCATCGCGCTCAGAGCCTCGCCCGAGGATGCCGGACGATAACAGGCCTCTCCGATCTCAAACTGAG